>DASPRI010000093.1:0-2953 GCA_035624535.1 Burkholderiales bacterium | reverse complement strand
TTTGTTCGTCAGCTATTTTCCGCATCTCATCGCCGGACCGATTCTGCATCACAAGGAGATGATGCCGCAATTTGCGCAGCGCGAGACTTACCAGCTTAATTGGGAGAATTTTGCCGTTGGCCTGACAATCCTATTTATTGGACTTTTCAAGAAAACTTTTCTCGCTGATGGCGTTGCGTTTTACGCCCGGCCCGCATTCGAGTGGGTGGGACAGGGACTTCCTCTGACCGCGGTCGATGCATGGGGCGGGGCACTCGCCTACGCTTTCCAGATTTACTTCGATTTCTCCGGCTATTCCGACATGGCGATTGGTTTGTCGCGGTTGTTCGGGGTTCGCCTGCCGCTCAATTTCGACTCACCTTATAAAGCGGCTTCCATCATAGATTTCTGGCGGCGTTGGCATATGACGCTTTCGCGTTTCCTGCGTGACTATCTCTATTTCACGCTCGGTGGCAACCGTAAGGGAGTCGTTCGGCGCTACATTAATGTGATGGTCACCATGCTACTCGGTGGTCTTTGGCATGGCGCCAACTGGACCTTTGTCATATGGGGTGGGCTACACGGATTGTATTTGCTTATCAATCATGCATGGCGCAGTTTGCGGCAGCGATACAGCTGGCCTATTGATCCCGGCCGCACTGGAAAAGCCGCGGCGGTATTACTGACATTTATGGCCACGGTGGTGGCCTGGGTATTTTTTCGCGCCGATTCTATAAATCACGCGCTGGCAATGGTGCAAGCGATGGCGGGTATGAATGGCGTGACCTTGCCGTACCAATGGTTCAAATGGTGGTTTGTTGGTCCCTGGTTAGCTGGCTGCGGCGTGCATTTCGAGAACACGCAAACTTTCGGTGGTTTTACTCAGCTGAAATGGCTCGCTTTCTGCTGGCTCGTCGCGTGGCTGGCGCCGAACACGCAGCAAATTCTGCGTGCATTCCGGCCGGCGTTGGGGATCGAACCCGACCAGGTCGCTCACTGGTGGCTCTGGCGTCCGACCCGACCCTGGCTTGCGGCCTGCGTTATGGTTGCATTATTTGCCGTGTTGTCACTCACTGAGGTGAGTGAATTCATCTACTTCCAGTTTTGATGTCAGCGCGTTCCTACACGCTTGGCTTGCTCGCATGGCTGGCGCTGCTGCTCGCTGCAGTCGCAGGTTTCAACCGCGTGATTGATCCGTTTTGGTATTACCGCGATTTTAAGATCCCGGGGCTCAATGTAGTGAAACCACGATTTGCGCCTTACGAAAGACATGTCAAGCCACAACTTCTGGCGCGAATGCGCCCGCAGGCGATTGTCATTGGAAGCTCACTCACGGAAATCGGCTTCGATACCAACGACCCGGCGTTGACAGAAGGTGGAAAATTGAGCGGGTACAATTTTGCTTTTGCGGGCGCAGGTTGGGATCTCACGCAGTGCTATTTCCAATACGCGCTGCAGGCGACCAATCTGAAGCGTGTAGTATTCGAGATTCGACCTGAAGCAATGCCACGTGTGGATTGCACACACCGGCTTGCCGAGATTGAAGATTTTTCTCAGGTAAAGTTCTTGTTGTCCTTGACCGCGCTGAATGACTCATTGCGGACTATCTTCGAGCAGTATCGGGGGCGCTCCAGCCATACTCGCGAAGGGCGTTTCCTCTACGCTCGCGGTGATTTCGCATATGTGCTGGCGCGGTTCAGCGAGATATTTCTTGGACGTGTGAGCGTTACCCCGCAATGTGCACTGGCCCATATCTCGGACCAACCGCCGCCGTCGTCGCAATTCCTCGCTATCGATCTCGCGCCACAGCCGAGACTCGACCTTGCGGGATTGCGCAGCTTGTTGCAGACTGCCCGCGCGCGAGGAATCGAGTTGCGCTTGTTTTTCCCTCCGGAGCATGCTCTTTTGCTTGAGCTGCATTTTTTGTGCGGGACCGAAACTCGGCGCTGGGCGGATATGGCGGCAATTGCACGCGTCGTGGCTGAAGAGGCGCAAAACGGCGACATTCAACTGTGGGAGTTTTATGGTTACAACGATTGGACCGGGGAATCAGTGGTCGGGCACAAGACCGTATACTGGCAGGATCCGTATCACGTCAACTATGAGTTGGGTAGTCTCATGCTTGCCGAAATGTTTGGCAATCGGCCGGAAGGCAAGCTCGGACGCCAAATCACACCCGACAATGTGGCTAAAGCCTATCACGAATTTTTAGCGAGCCGTACCCGATTCCTGGAGACGCATCCCGGGTTTTATAGCGAATTGCGGACCACGCTGACCCCGCGTCACTAGCATTTGCGCCCGTTAACCGGGAGAATTACATGCATTTCTTGGTGCTATATTTAGGTAATTTAACGCTCGCTACAATTCTTAGTCCCGATAAGTGGTAGTTGTTATGCTGCGTTTAAAAGGGGGCGCAGCAAGCTGGCAAGGTTTAGCAAATGCTTTCCGAATTCGAAATTATTAGGCGTTATTTCACACACCCGGCGCCCCACGCGGCTTTGGGAGTAGGTGATGATGCGGCGCTGGTGAAAGTGGCCAAGGGCATGGAACTCGTGGTTTCCACCGACATGCTGGTCTCGGGCACGCATTTTTTTCCTCACGCCGATCCTTACCAGCTGGGAAACAAGGCATTGGCGGTTAATCTCTCCGATATGGCGGCGATGGGCGCGATTCCGCGCTGGGCAACGCTGTCGCTCGCTTTGCCCAAAGCCGACGAAAAATGGCTTAAGCGATTTGCCAAGGGATTTATGGATTGGGCGATAGCACAGCGCGTGGATTTGATTGGCGGCGATACTGCGCGCGGGCCGCTCAATATCTGCGTCCAAATCATGGGCGAGGTGCCGGTAGGCAAAGCGCTGCGCCGCGACCGCGCAAAGGTTGGCGACGAGATTTGGGTGTCAGGCAGGCTTGGAGATGCCGCACTGGCTCTGGCGCATCTGAAAAAACGCATGCACCTTGAAGAGCGGGAGTTGCA
>DASPRI010000131.1:0-2003 GCA_035624535.1 Burkholderiales bacterium | reverse complement strand
CGGAACGATCAGAACGACCGGTCCCGCACTTGGATTGTCGCGATATTCCCTCAGAATAAAACCGGGCTCCGCGAGCACCTTGCGCGCGGGCGTCTCGAACGGACCGAATCCGAGCGCATCGAGAACGCTCCCCTGCCAGCGGCGCAGGTAATCCGTTTCCTCCCACATGGCCCACTTCACTTGACCACCCAAATTTTTGGATCCGGAAACCGGAAGCTTGGTCCTGCTAAAGATAACAGCCGTCCTCTGCCTCTGCTTTGATTTGACTCAAGGGGTTCACGCGGCTCGAAAACGGCTTGTTTTTACTCAAATACTTCCGTCCGAAGCTGGAACAACTTGAAAAAATTCTGAGTCGTCGCGCGCCCTATCTTTTCCAGCGGAATATTGCGCAGCCGGGCGATTTCCTCAGCAACATGCCGGACAAAAGCGGGCTGATTGGTTTTTCCCCGGAACGGGACCGGCGCAAGAAAGGGAGAATCGGTTTCGATGAGCATGCGCTCCAGCGGCACTTTGCTGGCCACTTCCCTGAGCCCCGGCGCATTTTTGAACGTCACGATCCCCGAAAACGATATGTAAAACCCCTGGGCCATAGCGGCTTGCGCCGTTTGCCAGGTTCCGGTAAAGCAGTGCATCACGCCACCGATTTCTTCCGCTTTTTCCTCGGCCATGATCTGAAGGGTGTCAGAAGCGGCCTCGCGCATGTGGATGATCAAGGGCTTGCCACACTGTCTGGCTGCCCGTATGTGGTTTCGAAAGCGCTTCTTTTGCCAGGCAAGGTCCCCTTTCAGCCGGTAATAATCCAGACCGGTTTCACCTATCGCGATGACCCTAGGGTGCTTTGCGCGATTTAAAAGTTCTTCAGTTGCGACCTCCCCTCCCTCTTCGTAATCGGGGTGGACCCCAACCGAGGCGTAAATATTTGGATACTCTTCAGCTAACGCTTGGACCTGCGGAAACTCTGAAAGATTGACAGCTACGCACAATGCGTGGCTCACCTCGTTCTCACGCATTTTTGCTAAGACCTCAGTGATTTTGCCAGCGAACTCAGGAAAATTGAGATGGCAGTGTGAATCGACGAACATGCTGAAGATCGGAAACGAACGCTCACATAGTATGTGTAGGTCGGCTGGAATGAAGATAGCCGCCCAATAGGCTTTCGATTTTGCTGCGCGCCGCAGTTCCACTTTCGTCGTTGTTGAATTGCACGCCGATACCTTGGACTTTGTTGCCTTGTGCTCCCGCCGGTGTAATCCACGCTACACGACCGGCTACCGGCAGCTTGTTGGGATCGCCCAGGAGGTTCAAGAGCATGAATACCTCATCGCCGATGTGATAGTTTTTATTGGTGGGAATGAAAATTCCGCCGCCTTTTAGTGCGGGCATATAGGCAGCGTATAACGCGGATTTCTCCCTGATGTTCAGGGAAAGCACATCGGGCCTCGATTCGGCCCCCCGGGTTTTTTGCGTATCAACCATGGTATACCTCTTTACTATTAAGCACCCACCTATGGTACGACACCGCCAACTGCGCGAGCACCAGTTGGGAATTTAGCGGGTGCAGCAACGCCCGCTGTGCGGCGAGGAGCTCACGATAATAATGCATCAAGCGCGATGCATCTACCACTGTCGACAGATTTCGCAGCGCTTCCGCAAAATCCAGGTGGTAACGGACGTTGCCGGTAATTTTGCAATAGGCTAAGTCGCAAATCCACTTCTGCAGCCAACTGACAACATCAGACAGCAGGTACCGGCGGGCATTTTCCGCCAGCGCCAGCGGATCGAGCCTAGGCATGCTGATCTGGTGCAAAAATTCTCTGCGCTGGCCCTGATTTTCCCGCTCAGCAATTTCCGCCGCCGCAAGCGGAGCGTAGCCGGCCTGCGCCAAGGCGATATCCTGTTCGACGATATCTTGCTGTGCCAGCCACGCAAGAGCTGCATCGCGGCCTGGAACGGGCATCGCAATACTGTGGCAGCGACTGACGACGGTCGGCAGAAGGCGCCGC
>DASPRI010000062.1:0-4284 GCA_035624535.1 Burkholderiales bacterium | reverse complement strand
GCGGAATTTATCGCGCTGCGAAGTGGAGCTGACCGTGGTAACGACCATGTTGATCAAGCCACGGATTCCGCCTTCGGGAACCTTCTCCCGGTGCTCGGACCAATCGGTTTCCATCACCCCGGCCTCGGGCATTTCTGTCTTGAGCTCATATCCATTGTCCAGCCAGAATTGCTTAACCACAGGCCAAACTTTCTCCGGACTAGCGGGCACCACCAGCCAGCGTTCGGTGCCTTCGCGTTCAATGCGCAATTTTTCGTCAAATACGGGCAGTACGCTTGTGGTGGTGCCCCCCTGCGGAGCTTTCTCTTTGCTGAATTCGGAAAAGGTGGTGGCGCTTTGTGACTGGGCCTCCGCATTGCGCTCGCTTTCCCCCGGTGTCGTAAGATCCGGCGGCACCTCTAGCGGGCGCCCTTGCTTAGCCGACTTGTAATCGTCCTTCTTAAATAATGGAAACGAGTCGCAGCCGTTCAGCGCCAGCGCGACGACCAGCATCAGCACAACCTGTCTGGCAACACTCCTCACGTCTTTTTTAGTCCATCTATCTCATACTTTGATGCACGCCTGACGCATGGCGGTTCTGACCATTTCGTGATGGGCCGCTGAAAGCGGTGTCATCGGGAGGCGTATGCCCGGTGCAATCAATCCCATTTGTGCGAGCGCCCATTTCACGGGAATCGGATTCGCCTCAACAAATAGATTCTTGTGCAGATCAAAAAGCCTGTTATTAATACCCCGCGCCGTGGCAATGTCACCTTTGAACGCAGCATCACTCATCTCGCGCATGAGCTTGGGCGCGACATTGGCGGTGACCGAGATCACCCCGTGCCCGCCAAGCAGCATCAGCGCCAGGGCGCTTGCGTCGTTGCCATCGTAGACGGCAAAATTTTGCGGTGCCTGACGCACCAGATCGCTGCTTCGCTCAATGCTTCCCGTGGCGTCCTTAATACCGACAATATTCGGTAGTTCCGCCAGCCTCAGTACCGTTTGATTCTGCAAATCGCAGGCAGTTCTGCCCGGCACGTTATAGAGTATTTGCGGGATGTCCGCGCTCTCGGCAATCGCCTTGAAATGTCGGTATAAACCCTCCTGGGTCGGCTTGTTGTAGTACGGCACTACCGAAAGGCAGTAATCGGCGCCGACTTTCCTGGCGTAGCGTGTAAGTTCGATCGCCTCGGCAGTGGAATTGGCTCCGGTGCCGGCGATCACCGGAACGCGTTTTTTTGCGTGTTCAACCACGACCCGGATCAGTTCGCAATGCTCGTCGACATCCACCGTCGGCGATTCGCCGGTGGTGCCGACTACCACTATGCCGTCCGTGCCCTCGCGCACATGCCAATCCACCAAAGCGCGCAGCCGCGGAAAATCAAGGCTGCCATCTTCCAGCATCGGGGACACGATCGCCACCAAACTGCCCTTAAGCATCACCTATTTCCTGACATGAGAGGCGATATTTTACCTTAAATCCCATGAGCGTCTTTGGGGTTATCACGCAGCGCGCAGATGCGCTGCACCTGCGCCGGTCTGGGCTGCGCAACAAACAGTTCTTCGTAGCCGATGACACGCATCTGGCCGCGCGCTAGCTCCAACAATTCCCCGGGTTTAAGCAGATAATCCGGATTGCTCGGCTTGCCGAAGCGTTCGTTGCCCACCGCAAACGTTTCGTAAATCAATACCCCTTTTTTGTCCAAGGCTTCCAGCAATTGCGGGAAAAGAGGACGGTGCAGATAATTGCACACGATAATCCCGGCAAACTGCCGGCCGCCGTAGGGCCAGGGACCGCGCTCCAGGTCAGCGCATTTGATCGACACCCCCTTGATATCGCGCAGGCCTTGCAACTGAGAAACCTCCCGGTCCACCGCTTCGACCTTGTACCCAAGCCCGGAGAGCAGCCGTGCATGGCGTCCCGCACCGCAGGCCAAGTCAAGCACATCTCCGCCAGCGGGGATCAGGCTCACAAAGCGGCATACCCAATCAGATGGCGTGGTCAATTCATGTTGCTGTTGCATGCAAGCCCTCTCCCCACCAAAATTTTGCATGATGCCAAATCATACCTCCAAACTGCGCGGCGCATGGGTCGCCGATCTCGCCTGGCCAGAAATCGAAAGACGTATTCGGTCCGGGGCATCCGCAATTTTGCCTATCGGCGCAGCCGCAAAAGAGCACGGCCGGCACCTGCCGCTGAGTTCTGATCAACTGCAAGTCGAATGGCTGGCCTCACGGCTGTTGGAAAAAGCTAATGTACTGGTGTGGCCGACGCTGACCTACGGCCATTACCCAGCCTTCTCCGCCTTTCCGGGAACCTGCAGCCTAAATGCCGCGACCTTTGAAAGTTTAGTTGAAGAGACTTTGCAGAGCATCTTCGGCTGCGGCATTCAGTCGGTTTTAATCTTAAATGCTGGCATCAGCACCATTGCCCCGCTGGAACGGGTGATCGCGCGCGCTGGCCGAGCAATCAAAGTCGCTAATATCTATCGTGGACGACGCTACTTGAAAGCCGAGAAAAAAATCACACAACAAGCCTGCGGTGGCCACGCTGATGAGCCCGAAACTTCGATCATGCTCGTTATAGCTCCAGGAAGAGTGCGCATCAAACGCGCCCGCCCCTGGGCCAAACGTGAAATGCAGGCTGGGGAATTGGCGCGCAACGATGAGTCACATCCCAATTACTCTCCAGACGGGGTCTACGGCGACCCGACACTTGCCAGCGCCAAAAAAGGCGAGCAATTGCTCGCCGCGATGCTCGAAGATATTTTGCACGCGATTGCCTAGCGCACTTTGCGGTGGTGCAAAACCTCGCGACCGGACTCGCCGAAGAAAACGAAGAACAAGGAAGCAAGACGGCAACAAGCGGCACGACCGAGCATCAGCTTGCTAGCGTTCGACCGGCAGCCGGTGCTCATTCCACTCGAGCATTCCGCCCCGCAAATTGGACACCTGCTCGAAACCCAGACTGGTCAATATCGCGGCCGCTGTGGTACTGCGCACGCCGGCTCGGCAAATAACGATAACATGCTTGCCCTTATATGCCTCGAATTCCCCTGCGCGGCTGGCAAGATCTTTCAGCGGAATCAGCCTGCTCCCGTGGATGTGCCCGAGCTCGCCGCTGTATTCGTTGCTTTCCCGGACATCGAGTACCAGTGGTGGTGATTCGCTGTTAATCAGCCCCTGCACCTCGAGAGGGTTCAACTGCCGTACCTGATTGAGCTCGGCTACGGTGGGGAAAGCAATGCGGTCATCATCGAGTGCTGTTTGGTTGGGTTGCAGCACTTCCTGAATTTTGGTCGGCAACGGCAGACCAAGTTTCGCCATCAGTTCCACATACTCGATCTTGGAACGGTCGGCAATGCGTGGGTTCAGACGCTTCTCTTCGCCGATACGGGACTGAGTATTTCCGCGGTAATCGTGCGCCGGATAGACCAGGGTATCATCCGGCAGCGTAAATAACTTTTGGGTAATGCTGTCGTACTGCAGCCCGGCATCACCGCCTGCAAAATCGGTTCGTCCGGTACCGCGAATCAGCAGCGTGTCGCCGGTAAAAACTTTTCCGTCGCAATACAGGCTCATGCTGTCAGGCGTGTGGCCCGGGGTCGCCAACACCTGAAGCTGCATCTCCCCACAAATTATCGTTTGCCCATCCTGCACGTGGAGATCCACGTGCGGTGCCGGGGCTCGGCGGTGCATCACCACTCTGGCGCCCGTGAGTTCCTTCAGCTCAAACACCCCGGTGCGATGGTCGGCGTGCGTGTGCGTATCGACTGCATATTCCAGTTTGTGGCCGAAGTAGGCGAGCGCTGCCAGATAACGGTCGGTCTTTTCCCGGATTGGGTCAATGAGCAGCGCCTTGCGCGTCGTCTCGCAGGCCAGCAAATAGGTCTTGCATTTGCCCTGATTCAGTTCGCGAAAAAACATCCGGTGTCCACCATTCAAGCCTTATTGAAGTTGAACTTGCCATCCTTGAATTCCACTTTGATCTTGTCCTTGGGCGCAATACGTCCCTCAAGAATTTCCATGGCCAGCGGATTTTCGATTTGCGCCTGGATTGCGCGCTTCAGCGGACGCGCGCCATATACCGGATCAAAGCCGGTTTTAGCAAGCTCCTCCAGCGCCGAATCGTTGACCTCGAGCTTGATATCCATTTGCGCCAGACGTTTTTCGACAAATTTAAGCTGGATCTTGGCGATGGATTTGATATCTTTCTCGTCAAGCGCGTGAAACACCACCACTTCATCAATCCGGTTGATGAACTCAGGCCGGAAATAGGTTTTCACTTCGGCGAGCACTGCG
>DASPRI010000025.1:0-4388 GCA_035624535.1 Burkholderiales bacterium | reverse complement strand
AGTTGCCGACGGCATACTCACACTGGATAACACCGGTACCAAGACGCCGCTCACCAAATGGACCTCGGGGTCACAATGACGAACTTAAAAACAGCGCATGGCGGGCGCGATGTTCGATTTCGGAAGCCACTGCATTACTTAAAAGGCCTGACGCTAATCGAGCTGATGATCACCCTTACGATCCTCGGGATTATGATTGTTTTCGCTCTGCCGTCGCTTAACAATCTGATTCTGGATCAGCGCGTGAAATCTGCTACGTTCGAAGTATTCAGCAGCCTGGTCTATGCGAGAAGCGAAGCGCTCAAACGCAATGGCAATATCGACGTGGTTGCTACCAGCGGCAATTGGGCAAACGGTTGGACGGTGCAGACCCAAGGATCGGGAACAGTACTAAAAAATCACGACGTGTTGAATAGCATCACCGTGAAGGCAACCGATTCAGCCAGTAACGCGGTGGGCACCATCACCTACAGCCGCAACGGGCGGCTCAACAACGCGACAGCCCCAATTTTTGTCGTCAAGGTAACCAATAACACCACAGTCAATCCGCGCTGCGTCCTCGTTGATTTAAGTGGACTCCCTAACATTAAAGTTGCGCCTAAGAACAACATATCAGATCAGTGCACTTGATTTCGGCGGAGCTGGCAATGATTACGGAAATCAGCTTCAGCGTTAGTGCCAGGCCACCGAGCCGCAGCCTTGGATTCACCATGATCGAGGTGCTCGTAGCGCTAGTGATTACGCTAGTGGCGCTTCTTGGGCTCATCGGCTTGCAAGCCAGGGTGCAGCAGGCGCAGCTGGAATCGTACCAGCGCGAACAGGCATTGATTCTGCTCAACGACATGGTTGACCGCATCAACGCTAATCGCAAAGCGGCGACCTGCTATGCCTTCACCACCAGCTCCGGCGCGCCCTATTACGGGACGGGAAGCTCTGCGCTTCCCACGTGCAGCGGAGTGGCCAACGCCTCGGCGCAGGCCACAGCCACGACGGACATTAGCGAATGGGACACCCTGCTGAAGGGGGCAGCGGAATTATTGGGGACCACTAACACCGGTGCTATCCGCGACGCGCGCGGCTGCGTGGCGAGCGTGGTCAACGCAGATAATTCGCTCACTTTTACCGCCGCTGTAGCCTGGCAGGGAATGATGCCTACCATAGCTCCCGCCGCCGGCGGCACGACAGCTTCGACCAACGCCATCAATTGTGGAACGGGGCTTTACGGCATCGACGCGGCGAGCGGGTTGGAGATGCGCCGCGTAGTCTGGACCACTACTCGCATTGCTAATTTGCAGTGAGCTTCGTTGTGAAAACCAAATCTTTCAATTCAATTGCAGGCTTTTCGCTTATAGAGCTAATGGTGGCAAGCACTATCGGCCTGCTGCTTCTTGCTGCGCTCACCACACTCTTTGTCAATTCCAGCCAAGCGCAAAAAGAGCAGCAAAAGTCGATGCAACAAATCGAAAACGGGCGTTACGCGCTTGACCTTGTCAGCCAAGATTTGCGACTTGCAGGTTTTTATGGCCAATTTTACAACCTGCCGCCGCTTGTTGCCGCAACTATACCGATGCCTGCGGCGCTCCCGAATCCGTGTGCCACCGACAGAACCAGCCTGCTCAACGCACTGCCTTTGCCGGTCGAGGCCTACAATGACCCCGCAACCTCGCCCATCGCCTGCCTCGACAACGCGAATTTCCTCCCCAATACCGATGTTCTGGTAATCCGACGCGCCAGCACGTCCACTAGCTCGGTGGCAACAGCCAATGAAGTCTACATGCAAAGCAATCCATCGAGCGTCGACATTCAAATTGGAAGCCTTCCAAACAGCATTTTTAATAAAGACGGCGTCACTCCCGCCCCGGTCCGCAAATACCAAGTGCACGTTTACTTTATCTCACCATGCAGCGTTCCCACTGGTCCCGCCACGGCCAATGCTCCAGCGACATGCCAAGCGACCGATGATGGCGGAAAACCAATCCCCACTTTGAAGCGCCTTGAGCTCACCGCCGGCCCGACAATGAGCCTTGTTCCATTGGCAGAAGGCATTGAGAATTTGCAGGTCGATTACGGAGTGGACGATACGCCGAATATTCCCTCCGTGACTGGCTTTCTTGGGGACGGCTCGCCGGATTGCTACGACACCGATCCAGGCTCTAGCACGAATGCCGGAATAAGTCCTGCCGCCGGCGGCTGCACGGCCGGCAATCCCGGTTCTATCACAGCCTGGTCCGAAGTGGTTACCGCAAAGCTCTATGTGCTTGCCCGTAACCCGCAAATAACGCCTGGATATTTCGACGCGAAAACCTACAACCTGGGTCTCGACTTCCCCGCGGTCGGTCCCCTAAACGACGGATACAAGCGCCACGTATACGAAGCGGTGGTGCGGCTTAGCAATTCGAGCAGTCGAAGAGAGGTCCCCTAATGCCCAATATACATAACCGCCAGCGCGGCGCGGCGCTTCTGGTTGTGCTGGTCATGCTTGTGATCCTGACGCTTTTTGCCGTTACGTCCATCAGCAACAACAACCTGAACCTAAAAATTATCGGCAACACGCAGGCGGAGAAGGTCATGGAAAGCGCAGCTCAGGAAGCCATTGAGCAGGTCCTGAGTAACGCGGCGAATTTCACGATCCCGATTCCCAACCCCGGCCTCATCAACATTAATGGCGGTTCGGGTTACGTCAACGGCGCGACAGTCAGTGTGGCGACGCCCGTCTGCATCATGAACACTCTGGCGCCGGGCTACGACCTTAACAACGCGCTCGCGCCGGAAGACGATATCTGGGAGGTACAGGCAAGTGTCACCAATAACACGAGCGGTGCAAACGCGGTGGTACATCAAGGAGTCAAAGTCCGCGAACTCGCTGGTAATTGCCCCTGAATGAAGCGAATGGAGCTCACCATGAACAATTGGCCCAAATTTGCGATTCTTTCCGTGGCCGGATTGTTTTCTCTCGCGCAACCTGCCCGGGCGGACGACACCGAAATTTTTATCGCTCCGCCGCCTTTGACCGGGAGCCTCCCTCCTACGAACGTGCTTATCATCATCGACAATAGCGCCAACTGGGATTCGTCTTCCCAGCAATGGCCTGACAACGGCGGCAAGCAAGGTGCGGCTGAAATCGCGGCCTTAAAAAATGTCGCGAATACGTTAGTCGGGCAGAATCTCAACGTCGGGCTGATGTTGTTCACTCAGGCGACCGGATCCAATCCGCTAGGAAGCTATATGCGTTTTGCTCTGCGACTAATGAATTCGACCAATGTGGCCGCGTTTCAATCCGTGCTAAGCGGGATTAGCATTAGCGCTGACAAAGTCGGCACAGCAAAAACCGACTATAGCGGGACCATGTTTGAAGCATTTAAATACTTTGGCGGCTGGTCAAGCCCGGCAAATGTCGTGGCCAATCCAGCAAACCCAGCGGCCGGTTCGCCCCAAGATCAAACTCATTTCGGCCCTATTAGCTTTTCGGGACGATTTGACCTCAATCGGGATTACGCTGGCCAACCCAATCTGCCGATCTCGGTTCAGAACAGCGGGAACGCATTCGCTTCGAGCAGCAGCGCGAGCTATCAAAGCCCGATTACGGACCCCTGCCAGAAAACTTATATCATCTTCATCGGTAACGGCTACCCCAGCATAGACTCTTCGTCGACGCCGGCATTAAACGTCATTGGCGGCGACCCCACGCCAATCAGCAACATTGACTCCTTGGCGCCGAAACCCAACAACGCTGACGAATGGGCGCGCTACCTCTATAACACGGACGTGAGCCCCCTGGGCGGGCAACAAAATGTTATTACCTACACGATTGATGCTTACAACGCCAAACAGGACCTCAACCAAACCGCCCTCTTGAAGAGCATGGCGACTGTGGGCCATGGGCGCTATTTTGCCGCCACCAGCCAATCCGCAATAGAGATTGCCTTGACTGATATATTCAACGAGATTCAGTCAGTAAGCGGTGTGTTTGCTACGGTCACACTCCCGGTGAGCGTAAACGTACGCGGCACGAACTTGAACCAGGTCTATTTAGGAGTATTTCGCAATGATGTGAATAGCGCCCCGCGTTGGTTCGGCAATCTCAAAGAATACCAGTTGGCTTTGGATTCCAACAGCAATCTGTTTCTTGGTGATGCGGAAAGCCCGCCCATTGCTGTGGAAAGCACTGCGACCGGATTCGTCGTTGACAATGCGATAAGCTATTGGACTACCGCCTCAACCTTCTGGGCGTTCAAACCTTCAGGGAATCCTCTTTCGGCGTCTGACTCACCCGATGGTGCCGTGGTGGAAAAGGGGGCGGCGGCAGAAGTGTTGCGCAATCTTTATACGAGTTCGCAAAGCACTCGGCCACTCTTTACCTGCATTGATTGCACGACGCCGACCGCTTT
>DASPRI010000010.1:0-8037 GCA_035624535.1 Burkholderiales bacterium | reverse complement strand
GCCGCTTGATATGTCGGGAGCGGCACCTGCTCGATATTCGACAGATTGTCAGCGTCGGCTCCTACGAGCGCGCGTAACGCCTCGCGAAGTTGCCTGATCAAGCTTTGTGCTTCAGTCACTTGTCGTTCGATGGCTAACTGTTGGGCGCGGGCCTGTTCAGTGAACATATCCGGTTCCAGGCCGCGAAATGCCCGCGCGCCATGGGCCACTACGGTCGACGCAACGATCTCATGGGCTAGCTGCAATAGATCTACTGTATGTAACGTGACCTGAATTCCATAGTAGAGCTGCGCTACATCGGTTGAAATTTCGAGTTCGACCGCAGCTTCCTCGGCCAGCTTTGCGTTCCGCACTCCAATAGCAGCGTTGATCTGGTCTCGCTGTTTACCCCAAATGTCAAACTGGTAGCTGCCGCGGAGTCCGATAATGCCTTCGGTGTACCACGGGCCAGTTGCGCCGATTTGTGGGTTAGTGTGCGCAAATGGGCTGAAAAAAGCGTTCGCCGATGTATGCTCTCGATTGATAGCGGCGATGGCCGTCACTTGCAGACTCGTTCCAGCTTTCACCAGTTCCACTTGCGCGCGTGCTTGGTCAACTCGACTGCGGGCGATGGCCATGCTGGGTGCATCCCTAAGCGCCTGATCGATTAAAGCATCGAGCTGCTGGTCGCCATAGACTGTCCACCAATTTGCCGATGGCCACCCTTCCCGTGCCAAATGAATGTCATCTGCGAGGCGAATTTGCTCCGGCTGGATTTCCGACAGCGGTTTGCTGTCTTCATGTATCAGAGCACAGCCTGAAAGTCCACACACCAGTAACGCACCGAGCCACTGGAGTCTGGCCGCCACGGTCGGAGGAAATCGAGTTTCAATCATGGTTGTATGACTCGCGGAAACTGGCCAGGGTGTTCACTCGCCCGCCCCAGCTTGGCAGACTGCACAGTAGACGTACGATTTTGTCCACAAGATGGAATAGAGTGAAATCGCGTTTTTCAGGCGCTGCATTGACGTAGCTTGCGAAGCTCAGTTCCAGCGCACTTAACGAAATCGGCGGGGGCCGGCGACAAGAATTGCCCACTAGGTCGCTGGCATAGCGGTCCAGCGTAATAACAGTTTGTTCCTGTATCGAGAAAATGCCGTCACGAACCTCGACAGGAAGGTGGTCTAGCTGCGTGGTCATTTCACTTTGCAAAGCATTGGCGGCCAGCATGATTTCTCGGGCCTGGGTCAGTACAGTCTGCGCTTTTAAGGTCAACCGCTCATGCTCACTTTGCTCCCAACTTGGTTCCAGCGCAACGCGTGACAGCAGCATCTTACATTGTTCAAGTTTAGCCCATACTTTCAGCTGTTGTTTTCCTGGCGGCACCGGGGGAGTGGGAGCCACGTATTTATGAACCGGTTGGAGCAATTTGCCGATTGCACGTAGCAGATCTGCGAGACTGCGGCGCAAGAGATTGCCCTCACCTTCCGGCCAGATCGATGCGTGAACCAGCGTGGACACAGCGACGCCTAGCAAGATGCCAATCATGCGGTCGCGTATTTCCGTTAAATCGGTGGTCGGGCCGAATTGTTCGAGCAGGGCCAAGGCAAATGTGAACATGATCTGGATGCCGGCGTAACTGATGCGCTCCGAACCCGCTGATACCCAGGCGCCCAGGGCGATTACTGGCAAGGCCATAAGCAGTACTCCAACCACGTCATCAAGGTGAGGAATGACGAACACCACCATGAATAGCGCCAGTGCGCTACCAATCAGGGCACCACCTATTCGAAGCATTCCTTTTTGGGCAGAGGCGCCGAGGCTTGGCGAAGCAACGATCAAGCAAGTTAACATAATCGTATGAACGCCCTGCCAATCCGCAGCGTTATAGAACACGTAGGAAACTAGGACCGCCAACAGGGTCTTCAACGAGAATTGGATGTAAACCGGATTGGAAAATGCATCCTCGGCAATCAGCGACTCTTTCACCGTTGGCACTTGGGGCGGTGAAGGACTTGTTTCCATGTCAGCGAGCGCCTGCAGCGCGTTTTGCATCTCCTGGATCGGCGCGATCCCGATGCCACCCCGCCCTGATTCAATTTGCACGGGCAAAAGAAAAGCCTGGTCCAATGTGACGGCTGAATCGAGTGCGGTGCATGCCTTGCGCAAATCAGATAGTGCATTGACCTGCTCCGACACCGCAGACGTGAGCGTTAATGGCAGCTCACTTGCGGCGTAATACAAGCGCGATACGGTAGCAATGTACGCGAGTTTTCGAATCTGTTCGGCACGGTAACGTGCGTCTCGCATCATTGCGAACTTTAGCAACTTTTGCAGCGCCAGCGCTCCGCGTTCTACGGCGGGCAGGCCAATCAGTGACGGTGCACCAGCACCGTCAAGCAGATAAGCCAACCGCGCGTCGATCGCCTGCAACTGCCGGTGAATTTCCGCTTTCAATTGCAGTTGAGGTTCCGCCGGCAAAAACAACGTATTAATCAGAAGCGTCAGCGCAGTTGCGTAGTTGACAGCAACCCAGACCCAAAGCGCCAAACGCAACAGCAGCTCTGCGTTATCCGTCTGGTCGACGAAGCTCTGAACATAAATAATGACGATCGCAATGAGAAAAAACACCACGCCAAGCTTCGTAATGCGCATCATGTAAACGCTTCCGAAAAACAACACACATGCGGTGACGATGCGAAGCAGCGGATAGTCAAACGTAAACTTGAGCAAGAGTATTACGCTACCGATTGCCAACGTTGAACCGAGTAGGAACATAGTCCCGACGAGGCGGGTAATCACGACATTGGATTGGGTAACGTAGAACACGACAATCAGCGAGAGTGCCAGCCACGGTACCTCGAGCGCCATCGAGGTCACTATAATCAGCCCGCTGGCAAGCAGGCAGCGCAACACTGAATTAAAGCGACCAGGATAAGGCGCCAACTCCGCGTGGAGAAACCGCAATAGGTGTGACGGGCCACTTAGCAGATAATCGGCGAAGCTCATGCGCGTTTATTGCTGGTGGTTTGAACTACGATCGGGTTGCAATACGGCGACCGCCGACGCGCCGATGCGAAACAGATCAGGGTTCGGATGATCAACCAGAATCTTTACCGGGAACCGTTGCGATACGCGAACCCAGTTTATGGTGCGTTGAACCCGAGGCAACCCTTCGAGCACGAGCCCGCCGTCATCGGGAAGCACGCCATAGCCTATCGAATCCACCGTGCCTTGGAATTGCTCGTGGCTGTTACTCATCAGGTAGACCGCGCACGGCGTACCGGGAAGTATATTTTTGAGCTGCGTCTCACGGAAATTGGCGATCACATACCAGTGGCGGGTATCGATCAGGGTGAACACCGGCTTTAGCGCCGAAGCGAACTGGCCCACCGAGGTCTTGAGTGACACCACGCGGCCATCGAACGGTGCACGCACTGTTGTAAATTCGAGATTCAATTCCGCAATGGAAATTTCCGCCTGGACCACCGCGCGTTGGGCGACCAACGCGTCCACGCCGCTGACCGCGGCTGCGGCTTGCTGCGCTTGCAGCAGCGCGGTGTTGAGTTCGGCCTGGGTCGCACGTTGGGCCGTTTTCGCCTGATCGACCTCCTCGGCAGACACGTAGCCTTGCGGTAGCAGCGGCTCCATGCGATGCAAGGTATCAGTCGCCTGGTTAGCGGCCGCGCGGGCGCGCTCCACTGCCGCTCTTACGGCGGAAGCGTTGTACTCCTGGGCATTGACGGTGCGCTGGGTCAATTCGATTTGCTTATCCAGCGATTCCAGGTTGGCGCGCGCCCGGTTCAAAGCATCCTCATAAGGGCGGGGATCAATTTGGAACAGCAACTCGCCCTGTTTGACGGCTTGATTGTCATGAATTGGCAGGTTGATGATCTTCCCGCTGACTTCCGGCACCACGTTAATGGTATCGGCGTAGGCATAGGCGTCATCGGTGCGGGGTGCAGTGTCCAGACGCCAAATTACAAAGAGCAGCAGCAGCAAGGTCAACAGTGTCAGAACGATCACGGGTATTTTCTTCTTGCGTAATTTGCCGTCCGTTGTGGTCATGTCAGTAGTGCCGGGAGTCAATTTTGAAAAAAGATCAGCCAGACGGCCAGGGAAAAGAGTGTAGTCAGCACTGGGTAGGTTAGCGCCACGGGTGTTATCCACTGCCCAAGCTTCGTCTTGCCCCAGACGACGTGAATCAACACGGTGAGGCTGACGCCTGCGACAATGCAGAAAAGCCAGTCCGGAAAGTACGCGCCCAGCACATCAATGGAGGGGGCAAATGTGCAGCCTGCTAACAGTGAAATGGCTACAATTGTTAAGCAGGGCTTTTTCATAGCTTGTAGCTCGGTCGGGTAAGCCGGCAGCTTCGCTAAATTTGCTCAAGGAGCATAGTATTATGCTTCCTTTTTTGCGACAAACTCAGGGCATTAATAAACTGCCCCGAAAATGGCCGGCTCTACTCATCCGCTTGCGCGACGCAATTTCGTCGCCTGAGCACGACCTTGATGAGCCCAGAGAAAATGGAAGCTTCACGCTAAGTGGCGGAGAGAGAGGGATTCGAACCCTCGATAGAACTTTAAAGGTCCTATACTCCCTTAGCAGGGGAGCGCCTTCGACCTCTCGGCCATCTCTCCGGAAGGGTTTCAGAATACCGGCTTTGCCGGCATTCCGTCAAAGATCACGGTTCCTGTTCCAGTTCAAAAGCTTTGTGCAGAACGCGCACCGCGAGCTCCATATATTTTTCGTCAATCACCACCGAGATCTTGATTTCCGAAGTGGAGATCATTTGAATATTGATGCCCTCTTCCGCCAGGGTGCGGAACATCTTGCTGGCGATTCCTGCGTGCGAGCGCATACCGACTCCCACTGCGGAAACCTTGGCGATCTTGTCGTCGCCGGTCACATCGCGCGCGCCGATATGCGGTGCCACCTGTTTTTTCAGTATGCCCATGGCCTTGGCGAAATCATTGCGGTGTACGGTGAAGGAAAAATCCGTCATCCCGTCATGTCCCACGTTTTGCACAATCATGTCGACGTCGATATTAGCTTCGCCGATCGGGCCCAATATTTGGTAGGCGATTCCGGGACGGTCGGGAACGTCGAGGATCGTGATCTTGGCTTCGTCGCGGTTAAAAGCAATGCCTGAAATTGTCGCCTGTTCCATTTTTTCATCTTCCTCAAAAGTTATCAGCGTGCCTTCTCCCGCTTCCTCAAAACTGGAAAGCACGCGCAGTTTGACCTGGTATTTTCCCGCAAAACCCACCGAGCGGATTTGCAGCACTTTTGAACCGAGGCTCGCCATTTCGAGCATTTCCTCGAAGGTGATCGTTTTCAGGCGCCGCGCTTCCGGAACAATGCGCGGATCGGTGGTGTAAACGCCGTCCACATCAGTGTAAATCTGACACTCGTCGGCCTTCAACGCGGCCGCCAGCGCCACACCGGTGGTGTCCGAGCCGCCTCGTCCCAGGGTCGTGATATTGCCTTTTTCGTCCACGCCCTGGAAACCCGCCACCACCACCACGTATCCGCCCGCCAAATCGCTGCGAATATTAGTTTCATCGATGTTCAGAATGCGCGCCTTGGTGTGGGTATTGTCGGTAAGGATTCTCACCTGCGCGCCGGTATAGCTTCGCGCCTTGAGCCCAATATCCATCAGTGCCATTGAAAGTAGCGCAATCGACACCTGCTCTCCGGTTGACACCATGACATCGAGTTCGCGCGGATCCGGGTGGGGGTGAATTTGCTTGGCGAGATTAAGTAGCCGGTCGGTTTCGCCGCTCATGGCGGATACCACCACCACAATCTGGTGGCCTTGCGCCTGGAAACGTGCAACGCGCTTGGCAACGTTTTTGATGCGCTCGATACTGCCCACCGAGGTCCCGCCGTATTTCTGTACGATCAGCGCCATTGTGCTTTCACGCTAAAAATTCAAAGCGCGGCATTTTACCTTATTTCAAGGCTTAAAACGAGAATCGCCGCCGCACCTTACTTGCTGATGCAATAATGGACAGACAGCTTGAAAAAACTGCGCAGGCAAAATTCAGGCACCCTCGAAATCAAGGGCTCACCTTGACCTGCAAGCCTGCCAAGCGGATCGCATGGGCAAACTCATCCAGCCACTCTTTTGGCAGCGCAGAAAGACGCGGCGCTTCCGGCTGCATTGAAGTACGCGCCAGGCCGTAAAGCAAGACTCCTTCAACCGCCACCCTGCTCTTTCTCAGGTCACCCACGAACTTGAGATAAGCCGACCGTTCCGCCGCAGAGGGCGGTTTTCCGTCGAGCGCAAAAACACAGGTCTGCAGCCATGTCGGGCAAAGCGAAACCGCGATGCGCAGGTCTTGCAGCGTTTTTTCCGGCGTTCTTCGTATGCCGTTAATCCGGTGTATCCCTGCGGCTGTTGCGGAATCCAGCTTGAACCACACTTCGCCGTTGGTATTTTTCATTTTCAATAATCCTTTTTCCACGGTGGTACGGTGCATCAGGCTGCCATTGGTTATCAGCACCAGCTTGATTTTGTCTTTTAGCCCGCAATCTTCCATAACCTTGGCAATCACATCCACAACCTCGGCAAATTGCATCGAACTGGTAGGCTCGCCGTTGCCCGAGATCGCGATGTCGTTGAAGCGGCGCGCTTCAGGCGGAACTTCGCGATCCATGAAATCGCCGGTCAATAGGTCCCGGAGAAAACCGCGCAACTCGCGGTCGAGCTTTTGCAGATCAATCGCCGGCGCCGCGCCGCGTTTAAGATTGGGAACCTGACAATAAATGCAGCGCCAGTTGCAGGCATTATTTGGATTGAGATTGATGCCGACTGAAACGCCGCCAGCACGCCGTGAAACCACCGGGTAAACGTAGGTGAGACCCGCAGCTTCGCGGCTATGATCAGAAATGCTGAGTGTTTGCTTCAATTGCATGAGCATCGGCAGCGCGATTGGCGCGCTATGACAATGTTATAATTCACGGACATTATGAGCGAATTCACAACCGGATGCTAATCACGCGCCGCCTGGAATTTGATGCCGGGCACCGTATTCCCGAACATGACAGCGAGTGCCGCCATTTGCACGGCCATCGTTACGCGATCGAAATCACGCTTTCAGGCGATGTCATCGAAAAAAAAGGCGCGCCGCAAAATGGCATGGTGATGGACTTTGCCCAGGTCGAAGAAATCGCTAGGAAATATTTGGTTGATGCCTGGGATCACGCTTTTATCGTTTATAGCGGAGACACCGCGGTCGTCAATTTCCTGAATTCGCTGCCTGGGCATAAAACAGTTTCGCTCAGGGCCACACCCACCGCTGAAAACATGGCGCTCGAGGCCTTCCGGATTCTTTCTAATGCCTACCGCGATATTTACGGCAACCATTTGCAGCTGGAACGCGTTCGACTGTATGAAACACCAAACTGCTGGGCGGACGCGATAAGCAAAGATCTGAAATGAAAATCCTGGTGCTCGGCGCCGGAGCGGTCGGCGGCTATTTTGGCGGCCGGCTTGCTGAAAAAGGTACAGATGTCGTTTTCCTCGTGCGTCCGCGCCGCGCCGCTCAACTCAAGGAACACGGCTTGCTGGTGCACAGCCCCAAGGGCGATATCAAGCAAAAAGTCGCCTTCGTACTGGCTGAACAGCTAAGGCCGGAATATGATTTCGTTATCCTCACCTGCAAGGCTTATGACCTTGAGAGCGCAATCAACTCCATCACGCCAGCAATTGGAAAAGGCACCGCGATCTTGCCGCTATTAAATGGTGTTGCCCACATGGAAACGCTTGGCAAAAAATTGGGCGCAGAGCGGGTGCTGGGAGGTTCGTGCCAGATCGCCGCAACACTTAAAGAAAACGGTGAAATCCAGCACCTCTACCCGGTGCACAAAATCATTTTTGGCGAGCGTTCAGGTGAAAAAAGCGCCCGCTGCAAAGCGCTTGAGTCGGAGTTTGCGAAGACTTCGGTCAATTATGCGCTAAGCACAAGCATTAATCTCGACATGTGGGAAAAATTCGTGTTTCTCGCAACGCTCGCCGCAGCCACCTGCCTGATGCGCGCATCCATTGGC
>DASPRI010000008.1:0-3746 GCA_035624535.1 Burkholderiales bacterium | reverse complement strand
TGCTCTGCGGATTCTAACTTTTTTATCGCATCGCAAATAATTCATTTCAAATGCCGGATATTCCTCTGCTAGGTAGTCATTTTTGCGAAATCATCTGTGTCGCTATATGGTAACCGACACGAGCTAAATTGTTGGAGAGGTTGCCGACCTGGCAAGATGAGTCGGTCTTGGAAAGTTCGGTACTAGGGAACGAAAAGTCCGCGCAATAGATCGTCGGAACTTGAGCCGCAACACCAAGTATAGGACCAAAAAACGGGTAGGTCGCGATTATTATACTTGACTGTCTTACTTCTGCCGAGCCTCCCATCTTCGGATATTGTCCCGCGCATCTTGCGCGTCGGGTGACTCTGGGGCCAGTTCCAAATAGCGTTTCATTTGACTGATTGCATCCGCAAATTTTTTCTGCTCGCCAAAGGCAATTGCGGTGTTAAACCGTGCCTGGGGCCACCAGGGAGCGATACTTTGAACTTTGCCGTAATAATCAACGGCCCGGCTGTAGTTTTTTTCCTTCATATATCGCAGTGCCAGTTCATTGAATCGGCGAGCCGTTTCAGGAAGTGTCGGCTTGTCCGTGAGTTTTGGGTAGAGGCGAAATAATGCCGCGTCAACTTTCTTCGTCGTCGCGATGTCCTCGTCAGTGCGATTCGTATACCAAGACAGGGCTAAGTTGTATTGATTGAACGCTTCTTGGAAGTTGCCGCTTGCTTCCGCCTGCTCCGCGGCGTCTACCGCTTGCTTGACAGTCTTTCTGCGCTTTTCTAGGTCGTAAAGATCAAAAGCCTTGCCGCCGCTAAAATTCGTGGCAAGGCGCGGGTCTATTTCAATTAGCCGGGTAACGTTGGCGCGCGCACGATCAGGCGCCCCGATTTTGAGAAACGCGCTTCCTTGAAACCATATGACCCACGGATCATTTGGATTCGCGGAGAGATAAGGATCAAAGTCGGCAAGCGCTTCCTTGTATTGTCCTTCGTGATAATACGATGTGCCTCGCCAACCAAATGCCCTAATTTGGCGAGGGTCCTGCTCGATCGCGCGTGTGAAATCTGCTATCGCAAGTTTGTAGAGCGCCTTGGAATAATATGCGTACCCCCGCCAGAGATATGCTTCAGGATACTCGGGATCCTCTTTGATCGCCCTCGTATAGTCTGCAATCGCTAGGTCATAAAGTCCTTTGGAAAAATACGCGGACCCTCGCCAAACCATTGCGTTAGCGTCGTGATGATGTTTTTTGATTGCTAAATCAAAATATTTGATCGCGTCGTCATACTTACCCTCTTTGTAAAGCTTTATGCCTTGCTCGACCTCTGCGTAATTGCTCGCAGTAAGGTCGCGTTGGCTGGCGGGGGGAGCGCTGGAGCAGCCCGTGATAATTAAAAATACCGGCAGGAGGCCTGCTGTGAGTAGTGCTGGGATTGAAATAAACCGTTTCATCGCATCGACATCGGGCTTTGTTGGCCGTTTGAATTTAGCCGGTGGCGTAAGCACCCTTTAAGAAGCTGCAGCGGTCTGCGGCGAGCCCGCATTGCAGCACGGGGGGCGCACCGGGAAACTCTATGCCAAGGGGGCGAGGAGGCAATTTGAATATGTGCAACCCGATTCAATTGGTCGGGCGCACAATGCTTGCAATGCCCGTGTCAAATGAATGGTTCGCCAATTTTAGCTTACCCTCGACTCGTCGAAGGCTGTGCGGACTACCATGCCATCCCTACTGCCGTAGCGCCTACAATAATTAGAAACGCCACCCAAAGCAGGTCCAGATTGAACCAGGCGCGTTGCAGAAGCCTGAGACCAAAATATTGGTAAACCAGCCACGCGATCAGTCCGGCCGTCAACAGCATCGCCAGTGTATGGACACTCGCTACCAGCGAGGTCGAGATCACACCGCTGCCAACGACTTGCTCTATTGCAGGGTGACCAAACGAGGAATCTCGCGCTGCGGTGCATAAGCCGAGGTACACGGGCGCCAACATTAGGCCGGCGCCGTGGGCAGTGGCCATCAGAAAAGACCAGAATACCAGTTGTGACGGTCCAATTCGTGCAAGTAAACGTGGATGCCTGCGATCGATAAGCTTGTATACGCCAAATCCAATGAGCAGAAATCCAGCGGCCAGACTGATCTCCCGCGTCCTTTCGAGATAGGCACTCAGTAGTGCAAACGGCAAAAGTGCCACTGCCATTGCCAGAAGATGGCCGACCGCAATGGGTGGCAGCGCGAAAAAAACGGCACTGCTCCGCCTCGCTTGCATGCCGTTAGAAACAGCAAAAAGCCAGCCCATCGCAGGATTGATTCCATGGTAGCAACCAAGAGCAACGATTATCAACCAAGCACCCGGGTGTTTAGCCAGGCTTTCTGCTAGACCGCCCATGCCTCAGATCAAGCAGACGGGAAACAGTACGAGTCGGTCGAGCAGTCACCGCCTTCCAGGCGAACTTGGTGGGAACGGTATCCGCGCTCGAACTCAACAAAGAAGTCTCGGTCTAGCTGCAAGCCGCCGCCGGGCTTGACCCTTGCCATGACCTGCACCCCCTGCACGCCTTCGGGATAGAACTGGTCATCCCAGGTACTATAAATGGAATTAGTAAAATACACGCGTTGACCGTCGCGACTGATCTCAACCATCTGGGGTCCGCCGCCAAACGGCTTCCCGCTGGGATGAGCCGCGTGGTTTACGATCCCTCCGATTCTCACTGAGCCGGCAAGCTTAGGGCTCATGGGATCAGACACGTCATACTGGCGCAGCTCGCCGGTGCCCCAACAAGCCACATAAAGGAATCTATCGTCAAGCGAGAGATCAATATCACTCACCAGCGGCGGGACCGCCTTGAATGGCTTGAGCACGTCGGGCAATCGCTGCGGGTCGGCGGGCTCGGGCTGAATAACGGCGGTCTTCTTTGCCTTGAACTGCCCGTTCTCGCGATACCAGGTCCAGATCGAGCCCTCCAGGTTGCTTGTATCCACCACCACACCCAAAAATCCGTAATCCTTCGTAGGCTCATGCGCCGGCCTCACTTCCAATGCCATCTGGTGGTTGGCGCCCAAGTCTATGCTCTGGATGTGGCGCCGCCCGCGCAGGTCCCAAAAATGAAGGTGGTGGCCATAGCGGTTGTTGATAAGGTCCTCGGCAACGAGGCCGTTTTCAAACTGCGGCGGCAAGGCCCATTCGCTCGAAACCATGTAGTCATGAGGAATGTTCCACCAAAAATCATAGCTCAAACGCTGAGGCCCGCGGTCCAATTCCCACCGCCCAAGGATTTCAAAGCTTTCGCAGTCCATGAGAAATACGCCCGGAACCCCCTGGGTGCCATCAGGACCGGCAGCTCCCAGAGTACTGATGTAGATTCCCTCGGGGCCGCAGTGCACCGTATGCGGGCGAGAGTAGGCTGTTTTTTTGAACACCTCTTCGGGCTCGATGACCTTGACGAGCTTCGCCTTGGTCGGGTTCGGCCTGGTGTCGATAATGTAGATTCGCGAAGACCGCATACCGGGGACGATGAGGTAGCGGCGCTCGATGAAAGGATGCGCGCTCAATGGACAAAGCATAGAGCTGCAAGCATTCCATCCGAAGTGATGCAGTTCGTCCCCGAGATGGGAAAGTGTTACCTTGTGGACGACACGGCCATAGCTCTTCGAGCCGGGTGCGACGTCGACGACTGCCAGTGCATCTGGCTTAGATTTGTCCGGACAAAGCAGCGCCACATAGGCATAGCGCTCGGCAGGTGCTTCCATGGCGAGCTTCGGTGAAGGA
>DASPRI010000007.1:0-13392 GCA_035624535.1 Burkholderiales bacterium | reverse complement strand
CGTCGTTGGGCCAGTCAGGGTAACATCGCCCCTGATCTTCTCCATCGTAGCTGGGCCGATTCCTGGAACATTGTCGAGTTCCTCGACCGACTTGAAGGAGCCATGCGCAGTGCGGTAATCGACGATAGCCTTGGCCTTGGCCGGGCCAATGCCATTGAGTGTCTGCAATTGTTCCTCGGTGGCGGTATTGACGTTTACGGCAGCAAAGACATTGAAACTAATTAAGGCCAGACCGAGCAGCAGTGCGGCAATTTTCTTCATTTAATTTCCTCCTGATTTATCGGGTCGGGAAAGCCGTAAAATTCATTGAATGAATCTCCGGCAATCGCTCGGCACTCGGTTATATTTCTGATTGACAAGCATCCCGCGGTTCACGGATACTAAACTATACTAGACTATGGCATTCTCGGCCAGACAGTCTAAATCTCTCGTCTCTACAACCCGACACATCAACTCGTAAAATTCACAAAGGACAAATTTATGGGATTACTTGATCAGCTTGTCGGCGCTGCAAGCAAACTCGGGGGGCAGTCAGCGCAGACCGATAATCCGTTACTTAACAGCGTCCTGCAGTTGGTCAACAACCCGCAGACAGGGGGACTTCCTGGGCTCGTCGAATCGTTCCGGAAAGGCGGGCTCACCGAGGCCGTCAATTCCTGGGTTTCGACTGGCGGAAACATCCCGATCACAGCAGAGCAGATTCAGAGCGTTCTTGGCAACGAAAAGATTCAGAAGCTCGCCGGCAAGTTGGGGATCAGCACAGACCAGCTTTCAGTTCAGCTCGCAGAAACCCTGCCACAGGTAATCGACAAGCTCACTCCAAATGGCAAAATACCGGAGAGCGGCGAATTATTGGCGAAGGGAATGGAGCTACTCAAAGGTAAACTGTAAATGCGCAGGTACGAGCTGATTTTTAGAAAGACTGATTGCGCTTGGTGCGTAACTTGTGTAGCATTTCGCGCTGCAGTTTTTTCTATGACCATTTAGATAAGGGGAAGGTACATGATCAAGTTGATTAAAGTTGCATTGCTGGGGCTTTGCCTTATAGCACTACCCGTGTTTGCCGATAACCCACAACAAGAGAAAATGAAGGATTGCAACGCCCAGGCGAGCAAAAAAGAACTTAAAGGCGACGAGCGCAAAGCATTCATGAAGTCGTGCCTTTCAGCTGGGGGCGCGGCGGCGGAAGAAAAAAAGCTGACTCCGCAGCAGCAAAAGATGAAGGACTGCAACGCAGAGGCGGGTAAGAAAAATCTCACGGGTGACGACCGCAAGAAATTCATGAAGTCGTGCCTTTCCGGATCGTAAAAGATATACGCAAGCAGCAATGAATAAACCCCTCGCCGAGGGGTTTATTTTTTGGGGTTCGTCAAGCCCAACCCCGAGTGTGAAGCGTAGCCGTTAACTACACTCGGCGTAGAAACATTAGAATACCGGAGGCGGCGGACAAGCTATTCTTAAAGCAATCAAATCTCACCTCCGGCATTCTGCATGCCACAGAAAAATGCTATCCAATTCCTGAGAATTCCTTTCAACCGATAAGGAGGACCATGATGTCTGAAGAACAATTTCGGCTGATCTTGGCGGTACTAACTGCTCAAGCCGCGGCGCTTGAGGCAATCGCTAACAATCTTTCTACTCTTGCTATCGCGCAAGGCAGACACCCCAGTCCAATAAATTGGGATCACGCAAAAAGCCTGCTCGAAAATGCCAAGCGTATAACTGAGGATATGGAATAGAGTGATTCGAAATGCCGTTATGCGGTGGTGCATGACCATTGAAGGGATTAAAATTTCAATTCCGGCATTTACCGTCTGACAAAAACATTCGACCCCCCCAGCCTGATGTTATCAGCCGTGGACGTTAAATATGGGCAACCCGAATTCAGATGCAAGTGGTAAATCTGCCGCCCAGGATAGAACGGACGACGTCGAGACCTTTCACCGCGAGTTAGAACGGCTCGAACAGGAAGGCGTTCTCAAGCTTGACGCTGAAACCAAAGCCAAAATCCGGAATTATCACGACGACCTTATAACAGGGTTCGTGGGGTCCTATGATATCGATGAGGACGCAAAGTCGAGGCAGCTTTCGGTTGGCATGCGTGCTGCCTCGCTGTTTGGCGCGCTGGCGCTGGCCGCAAGCGTGTTTTTTCTTTTTCGCCAGTTTTGGGGCAATTTCGGGCAAACAGCGCAAGCCGCGATCCTGATCGTGGCGTCGCTTCTGACATTTGTCTTGACCATGGTGGTCAGCCGGCGTGATTCCAGCGGTTACTTCACCAAAATTGCTGCGATGGTGGCATTTGCCTGTTTTGTGCTCAACATTTCGATTTTGGGAATTATTTTCAACATTACCCCGTCCGACCGAGCTTTTCTGGTCTGGGCAGCATACGGGTTCCTGCTGGCTTATGCCTTTGAATTAAGACTGCTGCTCATCCCGGGCATCCTTTGCATTACGGCCTTCATCGCTGCGCGCACGGGAACATTTGGCGGTATGTATTGGATCGGTTTCGGTGAACGACCGGAGAATTTTTTTCCGGCGGCGTTGCTTCTCTTCATTACACCGCAGCTTGTCAATCACGATCGGTTTGACAAGTTTGCGCGAATATACAGAATTTTCGGCCTGCTCGCTGCGTTGCTGCCCATCTTAGTTTTGGCAAACTGGCCGGCTGGAAGCTACCTGAATTGGAATTATGATTTGATCAAAAACAGTTACCAAGTACTCGGGTTCGTATTAAGCGCTGCCGCTGTCTGGCTCGGCTTGCGCAGGAACTGGATGGAAGTGGTAAACACGGGCGCGACGTTTTTCGTGATATTTCTTTACACCAAGTTTTACGATTGGTGGTGGGAGATTATGCCGAAATACCTGTTCTTCCTGGTAGTGGGTTTGACCGCGGTGCTGTTCTTGGTTGTGATGAAGCGCCTCCGATTGATGGCAAGACAATTGAAGCCGGGGGCATGATGAAAATGAAGAAACCCGGTTTCAAATTTACGCTGCTTTCCGGGCTCTTCCTGATTGTTCTGGTCAATGCCCTTGCGCTCGCCTTGGTGGTCTATAACCGGAGCGCCAAGGAGAGCGAGCTGATTCTCACTGAACGCGAACTCGCTAAAACGTATACGGGCAATGCAAATGAGAGCAGCGGAATGGAGCTTAATCTGAACTGGCGCGTGCCGCAGAGCGATGAAACAGAGATGGGTTACGGCATGAGCATCTACGGTCGTGGCGTGGCCGCAAGTTGGCTCAACAAAACTAAGCTTGCCGAGCTGGGGTTTGACGTGAGTATGCCGGAAACCAGCGCGGGCGTGGACAGATATTACGAAAAGACGCATACAAAATATTTGTTCATTGTTCTTGAGCTTGATGGTCCTGCCCGAATGGCCATGCTTGAACAGGCGAAAAACATGCCCATTCCAGCTTGCAGACCCGGACGAATCAGAATCGAATGCAAACAATCTCGCGATACGCATAGCAACCGCGTCCGGCAGGAGGAGTACGTATTAAGCCGCTTGTTTGCAGTAGATGCTGGGCCGGACGATGCAGCGCTTCGAGCGCGCTATCCGGAAAAATCGAAATATGCAATCGTGCGCGGACAGGTGAGACTCGTGTTGAGCAGAACCAAAGGTGAGCCCACCTTGGCAGGCTATATCGTCGGGCTGAGCATAAAAAATATTAATGTGCCGAAAGAATTCATCGGCGACCTTAAAGAAATCAGGCCAATGAATTACAGCCTAAAGCCCGCCCAGCACGTGGCGCATTATGAGGTGACTTTGGCATTCGGCAAGAATCATGAGCCCTGGATTGTTTCGGCGAAAAGGGTGGAAAAATAATCCGACCGTACCGTCGGCACTTAACTTTCCGCAGAAAGGATCGGACCCAAGCGCCTAGATTTTAAAGTTATTTTTTGTACAGGCGATTGCTCGGACCGTGCGAAGCGCATTTTTGCACCGCCTCGGAACACCGCCGTCCAAAACCGATTGCTCTCCACGCGGATTCTTAAGTTGCTCGCCCGGGATGTCGCTTTTTCGGGGACGCGTGGCAAAATCGTAAGCCACCCGGCCTGCGAGTTGACATGACTATTCATCGAGAGCAAAGTTGCAAGCGTAAAATTTCCCCCGCTGATTCCTGAAGGAGACCTACCATGTCCGTGCATGTGAGCGAAACCCGTATCGTTAGAGGCGCTTGCCCCCAGGACTGTCCCGACACTTGCGCCTTTTTATACCATGTAGAGGACGGCAAGCTCGTGGAGGTGACCGGTGACCCGGACCATCCAATGACTCGCGGGGGTCTTTGTGTGAAGCTCAAAGACTATGCCGAGCACCACTACAACCCCGACCGGCTGCTGTACGCGATGAAGCGCTATGGGCCGAAAGGCAGCGGGCAATTCAAGCGCATCTCCTATGATGAGGCGCTCGCCGAGATCAAGAAGCGGTGGACCGAAATCATCAAAAAATACGGTCCCCAGGCGATCATGAACCATTGTTACCTCGGGAACCAGGGCACACTCAACGGGCTGACCAGCGGCGACGCTTTCTTTAACCGGCTCGGTGCCACCATAGGTGAAAAATGCTACTGCGAGTCGGGCTCCTCCACTGCCTGGATCATGACAGTGGGCCCGACAGGCGGGCTCGACGTGGAAAGCCTTGCCTATTCCAAGTACATCATCGTGTGGGCGATGAATATGCTGAACACCAACCTGCATGCGTGGCCCTTCATCCTCAAAGCGAAGAAAAACGGCGCGAAAATCGTGGTCATAGATCCGATCCGCACGCGGACAGCGAAGCAGGCCGATTGGCACATCGCGATCCGCCCCGGCACGGACGGCGCCCTGGCGCTGGGCATGATAAACGTGATCATCGCCGAGAACCTGGTGGACCACGACTATGTTACTAAGTACACCTTGGGCTTCGACGAATTGAAGGCGCGCGCTGCCCAGTATCCTCCCGAGAAAGTGGCCGCGATCACCGGGGTGCCAGCCGACGACATTCGCAAGCTCGCACGCGAATTCGCCACCAACCAGCCTTCGGCGATCCGCGAAGGCGTGGCGCTTGAACGCAGTCCGGGCGGCGGCGACGCGGTGCGCCTTGTGACGTTTCTGCCGGCGCTGGTGGGCGCGTGGCGGCATGTCGGGGGCGGCGCGGTCGAAATGCCGATCTGGGAGTTCCCGTTCAATTTTGACTTCATTCAAAGGCCCGACTGGATCAAACCCGGCACGCGGGTCGTCAACGAACTCGACCTCGGGGCGGCCCTGACCGGCGAAAAGAAGCTCGATCCTCCGCTCATGTCTTTGTTCATACACAACTCCAACCCCGTTTCCCAGCAGCAGAACGCGAATAAGCTGATCAAAGGCCTAATGCGCGAGGATCTGTTCACGGTGGTAAGCGAACTGTTTCTCACCGACACGGCGCGTTATGCCGATATCTTACTTCCGGCAACCTTGCAGGCGGAGCAATACGACCTCCAGGTCACCTGGGGTCATCTGTACATAATGCTCAACCAGCCGGCCATTTCCCCGCCTGGAGAATGCCTGCCCAACATCGAAATGTTTCGTCGTCTCGCAAAGACCATTGGCTTCGATGACGACTACTGGAATATGACCGATGACGAGTTGCTGATGAAGATGTACGACTGGAACGCGCCTGCCTTAAAAGGCATCACCTTGGAAAAACTCAAGGAAGTAGGATGGATGCGGCTCAACGTCGGCGCGCCCGACAAGCGCGCGCCCCACGCCGAAGGCAACTTCAAGACGCCGTCGGGAAAATGCGAGTTCAAGGCCAGCGCAGCCAAAAACGGCAACTTCATTGTGCCGGTTTGGCGCAATGGCTATAACGAAATGCAACCCGGCGATCCGATTAATCCCGTGCCGGACTATATTCCGCCAAGAGAGGCATCCGGTCTGGATGAGAAGCTCGCCAAGCGTTATCCGATCAGCCTGATTTCCCCCAAGCCACATGCGTTCCTGAATTCCCAGTACGCAAACGAGCCGGTGCAGCAAAAGCGCCAAGGCGAGCAGATCGTCGTCATTCACCCGAAGGATGCTGCAGCTCGCAATATCAAGAATGGTGATTACGTGCGCGTATTCAACGACCGCGGCGCATTCGAAGGCAAAGCGGAATTGAGCAACGATGTCTTTGAGGGTTTGGCCGTAGCCAATCTGGGCTATTGGCCGGGCCTGAGTCGCAATGGCTCGGCGGTGAATTCAACGACCTCGTCGGGGCATTGCAATTTAGGCGGCGCCGGTTGCCAGTCCGACAACCGGGTTGAAATCGCAAGAGCTTGACCCTTCCAACTAAGAAAAGCTTTACTCGGGAATCTCGCGGTTAACGCACTGGAAGCGGTGCGGAAAGAAAAGCCCATTGCTCCACCGATTGGCTGTAAGCGATTCGCCGAATCACGATTCCTCTGACACGTCTAGCCGCACGCTAGCTCGCGAGCCAAAGTGCAACATTCCGCACGTAGGACTTTATATCGGCAAGCCTCTCGCGGTGCTTTCTGATCTCCTCGCCAGCCGGATCATCAACAAAACTCGGACAGCCTTTCGCGATGTCCCAGTTGTAGTCGGCGAAATGATGAAAGCTTGACTCGGCTATTGCCCGCCCCAAAATATTACCGCGCTCGTCGCGAGCTCGATCAAAAGTGACGACAAGATTGAAAAGCCGATGCGTTGTCTGGCTTACCCCGGTTGCTATCACGCGCGCGTGGATTTCTCCTTCGCAAACGCCAACGCCACCTTCGTGGGGATGTGCGGGGAAATATTCAATTACGCCTGAAGCCGAGGCGGGATTGCGCAGCAGTTCGTGAACTGGTTCTACCGGAATGATCCTTTGATAGTCACCATTTCTACCCGAGTGATAGTTTGGCCACGAGATCGTTATCACCTGATCGTCATCGCGCACATGACGCGACTCGTCGGGATCCTGGTGCTTGGTGTGAAAGAAATGCGCTCGGCCCACGCCGTATAGAGCGCAAAGCGATGATCCCAGATCCTGATGGTCGCGCGCCGTCAGGATTCCTCCACCTCTCTTCCGAAAGCGGGTGATGCCCCGGCAGTCTGCGGCACTTAAACCATCCCCAGAATCTACGGCAAAGAGCCATAGCTCATCGAAATCTGTAGCGTCGAGTTGGCTAAGTACTTTATCGCTTCCATCCGCCTCGACGTCACGATTGCGCGCGGTTATCTCGCACAGGATGCGTCCAAGGTCGTCTCTCAGTGATCCCAAGTGCTCCTGCAGCAGTGAGAACCTCTCTATTTGCCAATCGTCTTCAGTAGCTGGAATTGTTGTTTGCAGGAGAATGCGGATTGGTGGCTTCATACGATTATTGATCCAAATTAAGCATGGGCGTTGAAGTGGGCCGCATTCGCCGTTTTAGTTGCCTGGTAAGCCATTTTCGAAATCTGATAATGTTTCATTTCCTGAATCTGATTCAAAAATGGCTTTACAAGATTAAAGAACTCGCGAAAGTACTTTTCCCTTCGAAAACCTTGTTCGTGTCCTTCTACCGAATCCCAAAGTAATAATAAAACCCAGTTTTCCGGTTCTTCGATTCCGTGTAGAAGCTGGTAGCCCAAACAATGCTCCGAGGCTCGCAGAATAGTTTCTGTTTGATGATATGCTTGCTCAAAATGCTCGGCTTGCGCTGCGGGAATTCTGTAACGAATGACTTCAGTAATCATATTTTAACTCCTCTTAAACATGTAGACGCAACAGTTCCGATTCGGTACCGGCGCTCGCCCCCATGGCGGAGAACTTAACCAAGGGCTTCACGCCAGCGCGTTGCGCAGCTTCAATAAATGTCTTCTGCCATTTGACAAAGCGCTCAGCGACCGGTGTCAGTAGGAGTGCCTTTTCGACTCCGTGCAAAGCCGCCTTCAATGTTTCGGGTCGCTCGAAACCGCCCATAGCCAGCTCTAGATTCAGACCTTTAAACTTGGCAGCCTCGGCAGGATTGCGCACGAAGGCGCGAATTTTTTGCCCCATTGCAGAAAGTCGCCGAATAAGTTCCTGCTCGTTATTTCCGGTGGCGCCGGTAATCAGTATCATTTCTTGCTCCCTAAGCGTGCTTATCTGTTTCACATATTTAGTTGCAGGTTGAAATGCAGGTGGTCAATTTTTCCGTAAAGGTGCGCCAAAAGGGCATCCACATTTCCAAGCCACTCATGCCGCTGATCTCGCCGAGATCAATAATTTTGCTGCTTGTGCTTCCCGTGTTTGACACACAACGGTCTTCTACTTTTGGGTCCATGTGCGAAAAGTACAATCGGCGTTCATCTGTTTATTTCGCCAGGCAATCTCCCGGAAAGCTGCGACACAGATGAGCTTCATATTCGAAAATACCGGCTCGGACGCCCGGGTCCGTATCCATAATGCGCCGGGTTTCCTCCAGACTCGCGTTGAATACGCCGATGCCCTTAGTTGTGCCATCATTAATGACGGGACACACGATGGACAAAATTCCGTCTGCGCGGAGCTGGAAATTTCGCCGACCGTGTTCCCAAACGATCTTTTCCGCTGCAGGCTCATTGCTTTTAGGGCCTGAGCGCAAAATAACAACGCAATAGTTTTTCGCGGCGGCCTTCATTTCGCGCATGAATTCATCAGTAATGGCTGTATCCATTTCTCTTTACTCCATGTTCGTCAAATCATAGGTATTTGTGCGAGTAAAATAATTGAGCGGCGTCAATTCTGGTCCTTGACCCAAGTCAAATAGACTCTTTGCTACCATGGAATAACATTGCGGTCGCGCAGGAATTTCCCGGTCAAATCTTGTGGCGCTTCGAGCGCGAGCCAAACCGCTGTCTCAGCGCCTTGCGAAACTTCGCGTTTGGCGTTAGGGCCGCCCATGTTTGTCTTGACCCAACCCGGACAAACGGAATTGACCGCTACCTTGCCCCGCAATTCGGCCGCAAGAATTTTGGTAACCGCATTAAGGGCAGTCTTTGAAATCCGGTAAGCGGCATGACCGCCTCCCATATCGGAAAGCTGGCCCATGCCGCTCGACATATTCACGATACGGCCGCTGCGGCTGCGTTTGAGCAAGGGTGCAAGCGTCTGCGACAGCAATAGCGGCGCGATCGCATTTGTCTCCAGCGTGTTGCGAACTGCAGAAAGCTTTACCTCGAGGCCCGAAGCGTCATCTTCGGCGATAATGCCGGCGTTGTTGATCAATACATCAAGACGATCAAAGGTCTGTTTTAGAAAATCGCGCAGCGCCACGATGCTCTCCGCGCTGATCACATCAAGCGGCTGGAACTGGACCGAAAGCTTCTGGGCGGCAAGTTTTTTTACTGCCTGCTCGCCGGCGTCCGGTTTGCGCGCCGTGAGAACAACTTGCGCCCCGCGGCTGGCTAACTGACGGCAAATTTCGAAACCGATGCCGCGGTTGCTGCCAGTGACTACGATAACCGGTTTCTGTCCGTTCATGATTTCCCTGTTGAGCTTGTATGTCAGGCGCAATTGCGCCAATTTAACCTATATGGCAAAAGCAAATATCCGAAGGTTCACAGGAACAGCGATTATCGCGCGCCCAGTGATGCCATTAAGCAACGCGATCGCGCGTTGTCCTGACCGCGATTACATCTCGACTAGAGCCTTGAACCCGCCCCAGAACATGCGCTTGCCATCGAAGGGCCAGGGCTTGGCTTCCATCATTCTCGCCAGGCGCGGGTCCTTCATCGCCTTGGCGTTGACTCGGTCGCGGTGCGCGCGCGACTTGAACACGATGTACGAGAACACCACCGTCTCCCCGGCCTTGAGCTTGACGCTCTGCGGGAACGACGTCCACTTGCCGGGCTTCACGTCGTCCGCGACGCACTCCCGGAACTCGAGTGCCCCGTGCTCCCGCCAAATTTTGCCCGACTTCTGCGCCATGCGCCGGTAAGCTTGAAGTTTTGTCTTCGGGACTGGCACTACAAAACCATCAACGTATCTCATCTGAACTCTCCTTGTGCTCTTGGGTTAGTACTTGACCTGCTCGTCGGATTGCGTGGCTGGTCATTGATGTTCATATGCTTGCCTTAAACTGTTTATGTCAATCTTATTCATTTGAAGAATTGCCTTCATCACTCTTTGCGTTTTTTGGACATCAGTGTCACTTAGCATTTCGCCTAAGGAACTGGGAACAATCTGCCACGAAATACCGTATTTGTCTTGCAACCAGCCGCATCTGTTCTGGTGACCGCCCTCCGAAAGTCTTTCCCATAGCTCGTCTACTTCTTCCTGGTTGTTGCAGTTGACCACAAATGAAATGGCCGGTGAGAAAGTGAATTGCGGGCCACCGTTCAACGCGACAAATTCCTGACCATCGAGGCGGAATGCCACTGTCATTACGGTTCCCTTTGGCCTTCCGGAGGCCTTTGCACCGTCTTCTCCGTAGCGGATCACACGCCCAATTTTCGAGTTCTTGAAAATGGAGGTATAGAAGTGCGCTGCCTCCTCGGCTTTGTCATTGAACCACAGGAATGGGGTGATCTTTTGCATACCGAGTTACTCCTTAATCGATGGCATGTGCGGTGGCAATTGTCCTCATTCTACCGTGCGCGGTAATGCGAATCGCAGCCGAATTGTGAGTCGCCCGCGCGCTATTCATATTTGTCGTGATGTCGGACCCATGCCTGTGGATTTCCCTCTTGGTTGTCCTGGCGGCCAAGAGCCGTCAGGTCCAGACAATTATATGTATTTAGGAGCAAATCCAGGCCGCGCGCATAGGTCGAGTAGGTGTGAAAAATGTTCTCTTCATCGCGCAGAAAAACGCTCAGGCCGGGCATCTCGCCCTTTGTGGACCAGAGCTTGCCTGCACGATGGAGCGCTGCTGCATCCTCATAGTTGTATTCGACGCTACCCGCGGCCTCGTCCAAGCTGACATGAAAGTCGTAATTGAAATCGTTGCTAAAGGACGAATACCACGGGAAGGTCCACCCCATGCGTTTCTTGAATGATCGGATCTTTGCATACGGCGCGCGGGAAATGGCCGCAAATGCAGTATCGCGCGCCGCCAAGTGAACAATGGCGCCCTGGAAGCTGTCGGCGCAATGCGAGCAACTGGGGCAGCCCTCGTCCCAGTTCGGGTCGAACATGAAGTGGTAAATGACGAGCTGGCGGCGCTCCTCAAAGAGGTCGCGAAGCGTCGCACGACCGTTCTTTCCCTCGAAAACGTACTCCTTCTCGACTTTGACCATGGGAAGCTCGCGACGCTGTGCGCTAACCGCGTCACGCTGGCGAGTGGACTCTTTCTCCTTTTTGAGCAGTTTTTCCCGCGCAACAAGCCATTCTGCCCGTGATACAACTCGTGGAAGTACTAATTTACTTTGGTTCATAACGATTTCTCCTTCGGTTCTGGTTTCGGGTTCGCATAGTTCGCGTCATTGGGGGTGCGAATCATTTTCAATGCGAGCGTTATTAGCCCGCCAGCGGAAGTCGCGCCGGCGATCGTTAACGCTGCAGTTGTCAAACATACAGGGCACATAGTTGCCTCCTTTCGTTCATTAGTCGAGCGGGCAGGCCCAGAATCGACAAACTGCTGTTGTCTTTTGGTTCGCTGCGCGACGATGAAATATCTTATTTAGGGGAAGTCCGTTTGCGCTGGGCCATTTCGCGGATTGGCCGGACCGGCCGTACCTCGATGCTGCCAACGCGTGCCGGTGGGATCTTCGAGGCAATCTGAATGGCCTCGTTCAGGTCCCTGGCTTCGATGAGATAAAACCCCGCCAATTGTTCCTTCGTTTCGGCGAATGGGCCATCCGTAATGGATACCTTGCCGTCCCGCACCCGCACGGTCGTGGCAGTCTGAACGGACTGAAGGGCTTCTGAGGCAAGGCAGTGACCGCTCTCCCGTATCGCCGAGTCGTACGCGAGACAATCGCTGTCGGGCAACTCATCCTGCCTTTTCTCATCGAGGTAGACAAGGCACAAGTATTTCATCGCTCGCCACTAGTACTGAAAATCGTCACGACGGTCTATGGAGTTCTCGTTTTTTAGCCAGTTGCATTGCGCCCCAACACGCGCAGCGTCTGCACGTCCTCGGCGATCGGTCGCACCTCTACACAGCCGCGCCACGCTCCTGGAATCTTCGCTGCCACCCGTATTGCCTCATTAAGGTCCTCGGCTTCGATAACAAAATAGCCACCGAGTTGTTCCTTGGTTTCTGCGAAGGGTCCGTCCGTAGTCAAAATCTTGCCGTTTCGCACCCTGACCGTGGTTGCCGTCGCAGGGGGCAGCAGCCGGTTGCCACCGATAAATTGTCCGCTATGCCGGATCTCTTCGGTGAATACTCTGTATTCCTCAAAGTGTTTTCTTGCGTCAGCCTCAGTCAGCTGCTCCATGACCTTCTCGGCACAAATCAGGCACAGGAACTTCATCCCATCCTCTTAACTTGGCATCAATTAACGCCTATTCATCAGCGCCAAGCTTGACGCTGGCGCGCCTATAAAACCTTTGCGACTCAGCTGCAGGTGGCCTGCACCGCCCGCTGCATTTCTTCGCGACTTACGTCGCGGACGTGAGTGGCGACCGACCAATGGTGACCGAATGGGTCGTCGAGCCTGCAATACCGATCGCCCCAGAACATGTCCTCGAGCGGCATTGTGATCTTTGCCCCCGCAGCAGTGGCACGAGCAACGAACGAGTCGACATCCTCGACATAAAGATGAATTGTGACCGGAGAGCCTTTGAGCGACTTCGGGCCCAGTGCGCCGCAGTCCGGAAATTCATCCACCAGCATGAGCGCCGAATCGCCGATGCGAATCATGGCATGCATGAGTTTTCCCTGCGGGCCTGGCAACTGTCCAACTTCCACTGCATTGAATGCTTTCTTGTAAAACTCGATGGCATCGGCAGCGCCCGCGCAAACCAAGTGGGGCGTGACGGTGTGCATATCTTCCGGTACCGGCTTCACTTTTGGCATGACTTTCTCCAATTTGATGGGTTGTGGACGATAATCGCAGCTATTTCTTACGGGTGCTGGCAGCGACCTTCTCGTAGACACGCTGCGCCTGCTCCTTCAGCTCGGGCGTGAATTCGGCGCCGAAATCCTCCGGCTCGAACAGCTGGCGAATTTCGATCTCGGAATCCCCCGGCATCGGATTGGGGCAACGCTTGACCCAGTCGATCGCTTCCTGCTTTGACTTGACCTGCCAAATCCAGAAGCCAGCGACGAGCTCCTTGGTCTCCGCAAAAGGGCCGTCAACCACGGTTCGCTTCTTGCCGGAAAACCTGACGCGTGCGCCCTTCGAACTCGGCTGCAACCCGTCGCCCGCGAGCAGGACGCCCGCCTTGGCCAGTTCCTCGTTGAACTTGCCCATGTCAGTCAGAAGCTGCACACTCGGCATGACGCCGGCTTCGGATTCCTTGGTGGCCTTGACAATAATCATGAATCGCATGGTCGTATCTCCTATCCTATGCC
>DASPRI010000002.1:0-9240 GCA_035624535.1 Burkholderiales bacterium | reverse complement strand
GCGGTCCCTGTTCAAGGGCGGGGTATATGCCGATGTCAGAAACATCAATAAAGATCGCTTTGTTGCAGCTTCTGAACCGGTGACATCGAAATTGAAAGAAGTCACGCGTCGCACCGGCGCAATCGTCATTAATCCGGTTGATTATCTTTGCGGGAAATTAATATGCCCATCTCTGGCGGAGAATGGCGAGCCGATATATAAAGACAAGTCTCATATCCGCACGTCATATGCCCGAGACCATGTTTTTTTCATGGATGAAACAATTCTGAAGGATTAATTCCAGAACAGCGGCCATAATTGCGCTCCATTAATGAATAAAGCTAGTTGCTTTTTAGGCAAAAGTGCGCGTATATTTTCTATTGAATAACATTTAAACCTCCGTCATTCACGGCACAAAATTTGGCATGCTGGCCGGTTAGCACAAAGCCAGCCCGAATTGGGAGTTTAAACTTGCGGTAACCGCAGTCTGTGTCACCAACACTGATGTTCCCTTCATCGGTGTTGACGAGGGGGCGTCAGTGGACGGCAATTTACCTATTTCCACGCAAGCCTTTATTTGGGGGTTGAGCGGCATTTGCCAGCTGCAGCGCATCCCGTTTGCCCCGGAGCTTGTCCTGCGCCAAATTCCCCCGCCTTATAACCTGCTTTCGTTGCAGCGCGCGGCGCAGGGACTGGGTATCAATAGCACCTTCCGCGCCGTCCCCGCAGATGATCTGGGCAAACTGGTATTGCCCTGCCTCGCTGTCTTGAAACCGAAAATTTCAACCTCCGCTTCTTCAGGAAAAGGGCAGGGTGAAGAAAAAGGTGAAGTCGGCCTTGCGCTTATCGTCAAAGTCGATAACCAGCAAACTGTGCTCTTTGAGCCGGGTGACCCGAATCCGAAATCGCTCCCACTTGCTGATTTCGAAGCGCGTTATGCCGGGCAAGTCATGCTGTTCAGCAAGAAAGAGCAGCCTGCCAGCGACAAAGACGCCACCCTATTGCAAAAACAAACTTTCGGCTTCAAGTGGTTCATTCCCGAGCTCCTCAAGCACAAGCACATCTGGCGCGACGTGTTGCTGGCTTCTCTTGCGATTCAACTCATGGCGCTCGCTACACCGTTATTCACTCAAGTCGTGATCGACAAAGTCGTAGTGCACCAGACCATGAACACGCTGGTTGTGATCGCCATCGGGCTCGCGGTCTTCATGGTGTTTAGCGCAGCCATGAACTGGGCGCGCCAGTATCTTGTCTTGCATACCGGCAACCGCGTGGACGCAGTCTTGGGTACGCAAGTTTTTGAACATCTTTTGAAATTATCGCCGCGCTATTACGAGCACCGCCCAACAGGGGTAATCGTGGCGCGGGTGCACGCGGTAGAGACCATTCGCGAATTTGTCAGCGGCGCGGCGGTAACACTTATCCTCGACTGCCCGTTCCTGCTGATATTTCTCGCCATCATGTTTTATTACAGTTGGCTATTGAGCTTGATCACACTTGCGCTGCTTGGCGCCATCATCGCATTAAGCGTGGCGGTAGTACCGGTGTTGCGCGAGCGGCTCAACCAGCAGTTTTTACTGGGCGCAAGAAACCAGGCGTTCCTCACCGAATACGTTTCGGGAATGGAGACTGTGAAATCACTGCAAATGGAGCCGCAGCTCAAAAACCGCTTCGGTGATTACCTCGCTGCTTATCTCAATTCCAGCTTCAATACCCGCAGCCTCTCCAATACCTACAATGTTGCCGCCAACGCGCTGGACCAACTCCTGACCTTGTTTATTCTCTGTGCAGGCGCTTGGCTGGTGATGCAAAACCAGGGCTTCACCATCGGCATGCTGGTGGCTTACCAAATGTTTGCTTCCCGCATGTCCCAGCCTATGCTGCGCATCGTTGGTCTATGGCAGGAATTCCAACAGGCGGCGATCGCGGTGAAGCGTCTGGGCGACATCATGAACGCGCCGGCCGAGCCGTATTCCATGATTCCTGCGCGTTCGAAAGAAGAGCGCGGCCGGGTGGAGATTGTCAATTTGAGTTTCCGTTACGCGGAGAACCTGCCTAATCTTTACACCGGCCTCAACATCAAGCTCGAGCCCGGCGTCTGCATGGCGTTGATGGGGCCCAGCGGCAGCGGCAAGAGCACTTTGGCGAAACTGCTGCAGGGTTTTTATCTGCCCTCGGACGGGCAAATCAAGATAGATGGCCATGATATCCGCCATCTTGCAGCCAATGAACTGCGGCAATACTTCGGCGTGGTGCCGCAGGACACCATACTTTTTTCAGGCACCATCTTTGACAATCTCGCGCTCGCGAACCCGCATGCAACTTTCGAGCAAGTGGTGCAAGCCTGCAAGATGGCTGAGATTCATGAAACCATCGAACATTTGCCTGAAGGCTATCAGACGCAAATCGGCGAGCACGGAGTAGGGCTTTCCGGCGGGCAGAAGCAAAGAATCGCCATCGCCCGCGCGCTTCTCAAGCGCCCGCGCATCCTCATTTTTGACGAAGCCACCAGCAACCTCGATCTGCCTACGGCCGAGCAGTTTGCCAGGACCGTCAATCAACTCAAAGGCAAGGTCACGATGCTGTTTATCACGCATCAATTGCCAAGGGGATTGCAAGTCGATGAAATCGTGGCCCTGGGCCAGCACGAAAAACAGATGAGCGTCGTTAAGGGAGAAAAAAACCAGGACGGATGAATTTATGGTGCGAGTGAAAAGTAAATTATCATTTTCTCTTTTGCGTTTGGCGAAAGTCCACCGCAAAATTACAGTGGTTTGACATGAGCGAAAGGCACATGAATACAATCGGCACCAAGTCAAGAGGAGCTGCCTTTCTTGGCTGGCTGCTTGCGACGCCCTTTCTTATCATTGCGATCGTCATTGTGCTCTTGATCCTTGCCTTTGGGTTCTACGAGGGGCGCAAGGCGTATTGGGACAGTAAGGTAAGGGAGATGTGTGAGAAGGATGGCGGGGTGAGAGTGTACGAAAAAATACCAGTTTCAGACGAGCAATATAACAAATTGCCCAAGGTTAATGGTTCACCGGCAATAGTGTCCGAAGCCAATTCGAAACCTACAGAACCAGCGTTTGCAGTGGATAGCGAAATTGTATTAAGAGAATGGGAGCCAAGAGTAACGCGTTGGGAGAGCTTAGTTAAACGGCGTTCTGATGGAAAGATCATCGGGCAGATGGTGTCTTATTACCGCGTCGGTGGAGATTTCCCACTGAGTTTTGGGCATCCGACATCCTTTGTTTGCCCAGAACGAATGCAGTTTTACGCGGACGAAGCGGAGTTTTTTGTGATACAAGGAAAAGCTAAATGAGCCAACAATCAACGGCACTATTCAAAAATGCGGACCTTGCGCTTGCTTCCTACGCAACCCTGGGTCAGGGGTCAACAGGTGCCAGAATAGGGGACCTCGTCGGCGCTGGAATGACCGGTAAACAGGCAACCGAATTTGCCAATCTTTTTCCAACAGTCGTCACTCAGTTCAACGACACTCCGGCCGAAGGCGGTATGGGCACGAGCTTTTCCGTGTTGATAAAGGGGACGCACACATTTATATTATGCTAGACTTCATTTCATGCCCCGGCTTGCCCGCACTGTTTTTTCTGGCGTTGCGCATCACATCACGCAACGCGGGAATCGGCGCGAGAACGTTTTTTTCAACGACGAGGATCGCCGTACCTATTTGGCCTGGTTGCAGGAGTACTGCGCGAAGTACGATGTTGAGATTCTGGCCTATTGCCTCATGACGAACCACATGCACGTGGTTGCGGTGCCGGCGAGTGCGGTCGCGCTGGAGCAGGTGTTCCGGCCGCTGCATACGCGCTACGCACAGCGCATCAATCGGCGCATGCGCTGGAAGGGACACCTGTGGCAGGGGCGGTTTTTCTCCTCCGCGCTGGACGAGGAGTATATGTGGTCCGCGATTCGGTATGTGGAGCGCAACCCGGTGCGGGCACGGCTGGTGAAGAAGGCAGAGAACTATCCGTGGTCGAGTGCGGCGGCGCACTGCGGGCTGAAAACGGATCCGGTATTGACCGCCAAGCGGGGCTGGTGGAGGCGGTTTGAGACGGTGGGGAATTGGTCGAAGTGGCTGGCGCAAGGCGACCGGCCGGAGCAGCTTGAGGTATTGAGGCGGTATGTGGAGCGGGGGTTGCCGTGCGGAGGGGAAGGGTTCATTCGGAAGCTCGAACGCATGGCGGGGCGTGCGCTGCGTTTCCGGGCGCGCGGGCGACCGAAAGGCGAGGATGAGGCAGAGTAAAAAAGTGTGCGTCCATTTTACTCATGGATGAGATTGTTGCTTTAGGCCAGCATGAAAAGCAAATGAGTGTGGTCAAGGGCGAAAAGAATCAGGATGGGTGAATTATAATGTTTAGGGAAAATAAATTATCTGTGAACCATCCATGTTCAGCGGAGGCTGACCTCAAAAAGGGGAGTTTGTTGACATGAGCAAAAGGCACACAAACACCATTGGCGCTAAGTTAAAAGGAGCTGTCATTCTTGGGTGGCTACTCGCGACTCCGTTTCTAATTATTGCGCTAGTCACTGTGCTGCTGATTCTCGCATTTGGATTCTACGAGGGGCGCAAGGCTTATTGGGATAGCAAGGTCAAGGAGATGTGCGAGAAGGACGGAGGGGTACGCATTATTGAGAAGGTGCGTATTTCACAGGCAGATATCGATCTCCTAGGGAGAGTTGGTGGAAAGATAGGTGTTCCGATTAAAGAGTTAGCGAAGCCGAACGCGCCTGTTTACGCGGAACTGAAAATAACAGATTTAAGAGAGTGGAATCCTCGGGTCTCGCGCAGTGAAGCAGTGATCCGACGACGCGTCGATAAGACCGTCGTGGCGCGATGGGTTATCTATGCAAGATCCGGTGGCGATTTTCCTAGTCCTTCTCATGGAACGTCCTTCAGTTGCCCCGACCTAAAAGCAATTACATCTGATTTACAACCGCTGTTCATCGTGGAAGGTAATTCATAATGAGCGATGCGAATTATCTTTTCAATGCGGCGGATTTGGCGCTCGCATCATATTCTACGCTTCAAGAAGGTGCGACGGCTGACCAGGTTGACGCGTTGACGCAAGTGGTTGGGGCCCAAATGTCTCTCGCGCAGGCCACCGAATTTGCCAAACTCTATCCGACAGTTGTTACCCAGTTCAACGACACTCCGGCCGAAGGCGGTATGGGCACGAGCTTTTCCGCAACAGTGTTCGCTGATGCTTCAGGCAATCTTACGCTCGCGATACGTGGGACATTGGAAGCCGCCGATCTCATTCCAACTGACGCCGATATTGCGCTTCATGGAGCTGGCTACGACCAGATTGTTGCGATGTATAATTGGTGGCAGCGCGTTGCGTCGCCTCCCGGGCAGAGCGTACTCCAGTTCCAGTTCGTCCCGTATGCTTCGAATGAAACTGCACAACCTCCGGCAGGATCGCTTTTTCTCTATTCAACACCTCTTCCCGACAACTCGATCACGTTAGACTATTACCTTCAACCGGCGGCGAGCGCGGTCGCAACCGGCGCACTTTTCTCCGCTCTCAATTCGGATCCCGACCATCGAATCGATGTCGCCGGACACTCGCTGGGCGCGCATCTGGCGTTGGCCTTCAATACATTGTTCCCAAGTGTTACGAACCAAGTCATTGGGTTCAATACCCCAGGATTTCTGGATACATCAACCAATGACGAGTTCTTTCGCCTGCTCGGCGGTGGCTTTCCGGTACCTTCAAATAGCTCCAACGTCACAAATGTCCTTGCAGATGAAGCGACAATTGGAAATCCACCATTCAATGCGATTGCGGGATTGAACAATCCTCCTGGGACAAGAATCAATATTTCAATCGAGAACCAGTTTCTCTCGGATGAGCCTGATCCATTTATACCCGCACGGAATCACAGCCAGGCAGCTCTGACCGATTCACTGGCCGTCTTTAATCTCTTGATTCAGCTCGCGCCGGCGTTGAGCACGGCGGATTACAAAATTATCCTCAACCAAGCAGCGCAAGGGACCGCAGCTAGCTATGAGCGCGTCGTCGATGCGCTTGATACGTTGTTTGGAATCAACTCGCCGTCATTGCCTTTCGGCAACAACAATCGCGACGCACTGTATAAAGCGATCTTCAGCGTGCAATCCAACGAAGCTTTTAAAGCCCTCGCAAGTCAATTACAGATCATCCCGACCGGCGCAACAGGAATGGTCGACAAGGCGCAGCAAAACGATGATGAGGGATTGGCATATCGGTATGCCATAAGAGAGTTAAGCCCTTTTGTTGTGACCGGCAATGCTTCGATTTACACGAAACACAACGGCAACGGCGAACTCAATCTTTACAATCCATCGAACGGCGCGCCTTCCGGGATGACTAGGGAGTACATTGCCGATCGCGCTGCAATGCTCGGGTGGCTAAATATAAGCAAGGGTCAGGATCTAGGTCAGTTCGTCTTTCGTAGCGACGTTTCTGAAGCCACGGATTTTCAAGACCGTGCAAGCAATCAGGACGTCAAAGTTCTCCCAGACGTTCCGCCCAGCCCGGGTACCGCATATCGAGAAGTTCTATTTGGCGCCGCCGGAAACGATGTTCTTAAGGGTGGCGCCTTGTCCGACCACCTCTACGGTGGGCATGGTGCGGATTTCTTGGAAGGTGGCGCGGGCGATGACTACCTGGAAGGCGGAGAGGGCATGGACATGTACCAATACAACGCCCGTACCGTGCTCGGTGTTTCCAGGAATGACGGCAACGACATCATTCGCGATACCGATGGTCAGGGAGTATTGCGCTATGTTTACCAGGATGGCCTGTTGGCCACAGCGCAAAGCACGGTGATTTCCGATGCTAGCATCAAGGTTTCAGACACGGTGTGGAATAGTGCAGATGGCAAGTTTAGTTACACCGAAACCCCAAACGACGAGGGCGGCACCGATCTGCTCGTCACCATCAATGGCGACGCTGGGGGTAGCCTCACGCTCAAGAATTTCCACGATGGCGACTTCGGCATCAACCTCAACACCGTAGCTATTACAACTCCTCAAACCACACGCGACATCGTTGGCGATTTCGCGCCCATGCAGTTCACCGATGCAAACGGCAATACCTATTACAAATACGACGAACTTGGCAATCTCGTCACCGATCCAAACCAGCCGGGGCCAATAGATGACACGCTAAATGACAGCGCAGGTAACGATCACATCGTTTCAGGCGCAGGTAATGATGTGATTCATGATTTTCGTGGTGGCAATGATCAAATCGAGACTGGAACTGGAAACGACATCGTAAGCGGCGGGCCGGGGAACGATGTCATTGAAGGAGGAACTGATGCCGACATCCTGGATGGCGGCGCAGGCAATGACCAAATCTATGCTGACGCCAAAGTGGATCTCGCCACCGCCATCATCCAAACTGGGCAACCGGCCGATCCCGGCCAAGGGGATTTTCTAACCGGCGGCGCGGGCAACGATATTCTGGTGGGCGGCGACGCTTCCGACGCGCTCTTTGGTGGCGCGGGAAACAACATTCTAGTCGGCGGCGCGGGCGACGATTTTCTGGCAGGCGCAGTGGATTATGCCGCGCCCGATTTCAATTGGACCAAGACTCTCATGGTTCAGGGCACCACGTACATCTATAGTTTCAGCGGAATCATTGACCGCACCGACTCATCGGCTGCGGTAAGAAACAATGTGATCTATGGCGGGGACGGCAACGATTTCATTTTGGGTGGCCCTGGCGACGATTTTCTTTCCGGAGATGCGGGGAATGACGTCATTTTTGGGGGCGCGGGCGATGATGTCATCCTAGGTGGAACTGGCGACGATGTTCTGGCAGGTGACGATGGAAGTTTGCCGCTCTCCCAGCACGGCAACGACTATATCGACGGGGGGGACGGCACCGACACCATTTATGGAGGAGGTGGCGATGATACGTTATTTGGTGGCGCGGGAGATGACACCCTGTACGGGAATGAAGGCAATGACATCTTGAATGGTGGCACCGGAACCGATCTACTCTCTGGCGGCGCAGGAGACGATCTCTACCAGTTCAACGTGGGCGACGGTCACGATGTGATTGATGACAGCCAGGGCGCTAACACTATCAGCTTTGGCGAAGGCATTACGATCAACAATGTCGTGGCGACCCAGGGCGCGGACGGCGCCTCGCTCATTCTCAATTATGGCAACGGCGATACCATTCAAATCAACAACGGTTTTACTGGGGCGGTTTCGCAATTCCAGTTCGCAGACGGCAGCACGCTTAGCCTGGGTGACTTCCTTAACGCGACTCTCAAGAGCCCGGTTACGCTCACAGGCAACATCGATGGCAATCCCATCGCACTCTTTGGTGGCGCGGGCGACGACAGCTTGACTGCCGGTACTGGCGATACGGTAAGCGGCGGCCAGGGCAACGACATGATCACGGTTGGCACTGACGCTACCCTTTTATTCCAGACGGGAGATGGGCACGACACCGTCAGCGGCACCGGCATTAAAAAATTCAATTTTGCGCGGGACGATTCCCTGAGCGCAGGGGACCTCACACTTGCCAAGGCAGACCCAAGCAATCTCAACACGGCTACGCCGCGCGATCTCGTGCTCCAGTATGGAAATAGCGGGGACTCGGTATTGATTCAAGACAGCGCAAATAGTCCCCTACAAACCTATTCTTTCGCTGACGGCACGGTAATTACGCAAGTGCAATTGCTCGAACAATCTAGACTCGGCCTGGATTGGGTCGGCTCCGATAATTCCGAAACCGTCAGCGGCACTACGTTTGATGATCATTTACAGGGCATGGGTGGTGATGACACATTGTCGGGTGACGCGGGAAATGACGTGCTTGATGGTGGGGCGGGCAACGACACCCTTAATGGCGGGGATGGCAACGACACGCTTGACGGAGGTACTGGTAATGATCTTCTGGCAGGAGGAGACGGCCAGGATACATATGTTGTTGGCTACGGCATGGGGCGCGACACAATAATCGAAACGTCTGACGGTGGCAATGTTTTGAGCCTAAATGCCGGGCTTAACTTCGGCGATCTCGATACGCAGCGCCAGAATAATGACCTTTTAGTACTGATTCGCGGGAACCAGGAAGGCGCGCTGATTAAGGATTACTTTTCGGCGGCACAACCCAACTGGACCGTAAGCGATGCAAGCGGTTCGCAGCAGCAGCTCGTCGATATCATTGACGCCAACGCCAATGCGTCGCAGGACTTTCTCGAAAAGGTTGAGCAGGATTACATGGCAGGCGT
>DASPRI010000001.1:0-37508 GCA_035624535.1 Burkholderiales bacterium | reverse complement strand
ACGCTCATCCTTTCCGCCCATTGGCCTGTAGTCTATACTTTAATTGTGTGCCAATTGCCCATGCCTACGAGGAGAACACCATGATGACCCGTGACGAATATGTGGAGAAGCTAAAAAAACAGCTCGACCAATGGAACAGTGAAATCAGCACGTGGGAGGAGAAGACCCGAGTCGCGCAGGCCAAGTTAAAGGCCGATTACGACAAGCAGCTGACGGTTTTCCGCTCGCGCCGCGACGATGCCATGCAACAGCTAAGAAAGGTGCAATCTGCTTCGGGGGAAGCATGGATGGACATGATGCGCGGCGCCGACGAGGCTTGGGCGCGCTTGAGCGACGCATTTTCCAAAGCGCGCTCGCATTTTGAGAAAAAATAGCCGGAAATTAAGCGCCACGCCGGCTGTTGTCGGCTACGCGTTTTTCCGGCAAAGCGCCCAAGCCCGCGCAAACACCGGCTTCATCGTTAGAATTTTCCAATTCCTGCGACCGACAAGTTTGCGGTCTCTTGTACCGCAATCCTTGGCTCGCCCACTTATTTTTAGAACGCGCAGCCATCGCCGATCGTCCGCCGGCTGTCAATAGGGGATCAATAAACCTAAGCGCATGACGGATCGGAATTTTCTGGATTAGCTGGCGCTCGCGAGGCAGATCTGAATCACCCAAGAACGAAGCGCGTGGAGCGGGTGATGGGAATCGAACCCACGTCTAAAGCTTGGGAAGCTGTCGTTCTGCCATTGAACTACACCCGCATGCACGCTTTATTTTGCAACAACCTGCGCCGCGTGTCATGCGGATTGCGCTAACGACTAGCCTTCCTTGGTCTTGATCGGAATATAAATTGTAGCGTCGTTGCGTTTGACCAAAAGCGCGATCGGCTTGCCGGAACCGTTTTCATTCAGCAGCTTTTTGAACTGCGCGGTATTGTTGACTTCGTTGTTATTGATCGCGAGGATCACATCACCCTGCTGAATGCCTGCCTTGGCCGCGGGACCGGCGACATTCTCGACCAGCAAGCCATGATCCACATTCAATTGCTGCTTCTGCTCTGAACTGAGATTATTCAGCACCAAGCCCAGGCGGTTTGCGTTGGGCCTCGCTTCCTCTCCATGCGTTGCAACCGCTTCCGCCGGCAATTCGCCGATCACTGCGCTCATTTCCTTTGACGCGCCTTTACGCCAGACCTGAATTTGTACTCGCGTACCTGGCTGTGTTGCGGCTACCAGGCGTGAAAGATCGGCCGGATCCTCCAGTTTCTTCCCGTTGTATTTCTGGATGACGTCACCTGGCAGCAATCCTGCCCGCCCCGCGGCACTGTCCTTTTCGACCGAAGATATCAATACGCCTGAAGGACTGGACAGGCCGAAAGACTGGGCCAGTTCCGCGTTCAGCGGCTGAATGCTCACGCCCAGCCTGCCGCGGCTTACTTTGCCGTGCTCGCGCAATTGCTTGCCCACCTCCATGGCAACGTCGATGGGGATCGCGAATGACAACCCCATGTAGCCACCGGTGCGGCTCCAGATTTGCGAGTTGATTCCGACGACTTCACCCTGCAGGTTGAACAAAGGCCCGCCGGAATTGCCCGGGTTTATCGGCACGTCCGTCTGGATGAATGGCACGTAATTCTCGTCGGGGAGCTCGCGGCCCTTGGCGCTTACAATGCCCGCAGTCACGCTGTTCTCAAAGCCGAATGGCGAGCCGATCGCAGCGACCCATTCGCCGACCTTTAGCTTCGAAGGATCTCCAATATCCACTTTGGGCAGGCGGGCGGCGTCGATCTTGAGGAGCGCAATGTCAGTGCGGCGGTCAATACCGATAACCTTGGCCTTGAATTCGCGCTTGTCGGTTAATTTAACCGTTATATCGTCGGCGTTGTTTACCACGTGCGCATTGGTGAATACGTAGCCGTCATCGCTGATGATGAATCCTGAGCCCAGAGAATGGCCCTGGTATTCTTGCGGTCCAGAATTCGAAGGTGGCATGAACCGTCGGAAAAACTGGAAGAACGGGTCATTCTCCGGAACATTGAACTGCGGTCCGTATTCCATCTGGTGCACCGTTTGGGTCGTGCTGATATTGACCACCGCCGCGCCCTCCTTTTGTACGAGAGTCGTGAAATCCGGCAGCGAGATGCTGCTCGCTTGGGCCGTGGGCGCCGTAAGCTGCGACGGCTCTTGCCGTGTCTGGCCCTGATTTGGCTGCGTACAAGCCGCCAGTGAAAACAGAAGAATTGCAAAAAACTTGCTCTTGTTCATACGCCCAAACATGCTTCTCTCCTCTATCGACGAGTTAAAAGGATGATAATTTCTTGAAGTAGCGCATTGCGGTTCCACTTCAATCTGCACGGCCTGGCAGCCCACCGATTTATCATGCCGGCCTCAGTCCATGCCTTAGCTGCGTAACGGTAACCCCCGTACGCTTAATCCATAGCCAATAGAGCACCCGATTCCGAATTTGTTCCCTCAAGCCCTTATTTTCCGGGTAGCAAACCGCTCCTGCGCTCTTCCGGGTTGCGGGTTCGGCTGCCTATTTCCGTTCTACCTATGAACTCTTCTCGCGTGGTAGAATCAAATAAGCTTTTTCATTTGGCCTACCGCAGAGTGATTGGCCTTTCGATCAACGGCAAACCCCATCGATTTGACGACGGTATCAATGTCGCTCAAGTGCTGGAACGGCTTGCGCTAAATGGCAAACGGCTGGCGCTGGAAAAAAACGGCGAAATCGTTCCGCGCAGCCGTTTCACGCAGGAGAAGCTCCAGGACGGCGACAAGCTGGAAATCGTGGTTGCGGTCGGCGGAGGTTAAACTGCGGTGAGCAGTAAGGCGTAAACTCTCGTACCTTGAAACCTCGCTTGTTACCGCAGATCACAGATTCAATATGGACAATTTAGTTATCGCCGGCAAAGTCTACACGTCCCGCCTGCTGGTGGGCACCGGCAAATACAAAAATTTCGCCGAGACGCGCGCGGCCATCGAGGCAAGCGGTGCGCAAATCGTGACCGTGGCGATCCGCCGCACCAACATCGGCCAGAACCCTAATGAGCCCAGCCTGCTGGATTACATTCCGCCCTCGCGCTTCACCCTACTTCCCAACACCGCGGGTTGCTATAGCGCCGATGATGCGGTACGCACATTGCGGCTGGCACGCGAGCTGCTCGATGGCCACAAGCTGGTGAAGCTCGAAGTGCTGGGCGACCCGCACACGCTCTACCCGAACGTGGTGGAAACCTTGAGCGCCGCGGAAAAGCTGGTAAAGGAAGGTTTCGCGGTCATGGTCTACACTTCGGATGATCCGATTATCGCCAAGCAACTGGAAGAGATCGGCTGTGTTGCGGTCATGCCGCTGGCATCGTTGATCGGCTCGGGAATGGGCATCCTCAATCCGTATAACCTGCAAATCATCATCGAAAATGCCAAGGTGCCGGTCCTGGTGGACGCGGGAGTCGGCACCGCCTCGGATGCGGCGATTGCCATGGAGCTGGGCTGCGATGGCGTGCTGATGAATACCGCGATTGCCGCCGCGCAAAACCCCGTTCTCATGGCTTCCGCAATGAAAAAAGCCATCGAAGCGGGACGCGAAGCGTATCTTGCGGGGCGCATGGCGAAGAAACTTTATAGCGCCGCGCCCAGCTCGCCGACGACCGGCATAATTGCCGCGAGCGGCAAAAATCAAGCCGCATAATTCAAGATTCGGTCACCACCACCTGCGTCGAGCGAATCGGTTGCCATGCGCACTATCCGCAGCTATGTGCTTCGCCAGGGCAGAATTTCCAAAGCCCAGCTCCGCGCCTACCGCGAGCTGCTGCCGAAATACAGCATTTCCTATTCTGAAAGCCCGCTCGATTTAGGCCGGTTGTTCGGGCGGAATGCGCCGAAAATCCTGGAAATTGGCTTCGGCATGGGCGAGTCAAGTGCGGCCATCGCACAGGCTAACCCGCAACACGATTATCTGGGAATCGAAGTGCATACGCCGGGTGTGGGAAGTCTGCTAAACAAGATCGAAGCGGCACACATAACCAATTTCCGCGTGATCCAGCACGATGCAACGGAGGTCGTACGAAACATGATTCCTCCGGCCTCGCTTTCCGGCATTCAAATTTTTTTTCCCGACCCGTGGCCTAAACGACGCCATCACAAGCGGCGTTTAATCCAGCCTGAGTTCGTAGAGTTGTTGTGCGAGCGCCTCAAAACCGGTGGTTATCTGCACCTCGCGACCGACTGGAAGGATTACGCTGAGCATATTTTATCGGTGTTGGGTAGTGAACCACGGTTAGCCAACACTGCACGGGATTACGCGCAACGCCCGAAATACCGTCCGCTCACCAAATTTGAGCAGCGGGGATTGAGGCTCGGACACCCGGTCTGGGATATCGTATTCAGAAAATGCTTGGATTAATGCAGAAACAATTGCGGTAGATTTTTGAGAAATCGCTGGCCGTGCGGAGTGGGTGCAATTTCCTTGTGGTCGCGGACAAATTAGCCCTTGGCGTCCGCGTACGCCGAAAATTCCGACGCCCCACATGCTGCCCCAACTTGATGTACCATCCCCGCCATGAAGCAGTATGAGGCCGTCATCCTCGCTCTAGAAACGCTTGGCGGCCAAGCCACCCTCGCCCAGCTTTACCAGGAAACAATGAAGGTACCCCACGTTAATTGGGGCACAAGGACGCCGTTCGCCTCAATACGGCGCATCGTTCAGGAGCGCCCAGAGATCTTCAAAGTCCGCCCAGGGCTCTGGGCTCTGGAGTCCCACCGATCCAAGCTTGGCCTGCCTCGGGCGACGGCAAAGAAGCCCGTCGCCGACGAGGCAACTCACTCCTACTACCAAGGTCTCCTTGCCACGATCGGCAATCTCCGTGGCTATTCCACCTACATCCCCAACCAGGATAAGAACAAGATCTGCCTCCGGAAGCCACTCGGAGATCTTCGCTCACTCCAGGAGCTGCCTCCGTTCTCATTCGATTACATTACTCGCCGCGTAGCCACGATTGACGTCTCCTGGTTCAACGATCGCCGGATGCCTGACAGCCTGTTCGAAGTCGAGCACTCGACGGACATACAGAATTCCCTGCTCAAGTTCTACGACCTTCAGGATTTCAGCGCTCGAATGATCATCGTTGCTGCTCCTTCTCGAAGAAGGGAATTCGAGCACAAGAGAAGCCACAGCGCATTTCACCACATAGCCGAACGCGTCTCGTTCTACGACTATGAGACGCTTGTGCGCGACTACGAACACGAAGCCCTAAGGAGCTCTGCGGACTTCACGCTATGAGCCACCTGGGTCGGCCTAATAACTCGATGGAGCTGATTCCAGCACCTTGCTACGGCAAAAACAATTGCAGCAGGTCGTTGAGAAATCGCTGGCCGCGCAGCGTCGGCGCGATGTGGGCGTGACCGTGCACGACGTGGCTTATAGGTGGTAAAATAAAAAAATAAAGACGAAGGAAATCCGAATCTGTCGTCGCTTTCGCCCGATGAAGTCTAACAAGCAAAGGAGCGGAATCCACAATTAATGCAGAACAAAGTGAGGTATCAATGTCAGACACACTGGATGGGTTGAAGAAAAAGGCGTCGGAGTTGTCCGAAGCTGAACGCGCCAATCTTGCACTTTCCCTGATCGAATCACTTGATGGCCCCGCCGATCCCGACGTCGAGGAAGCATGGCGTGTCGAAATTGAACGTCGCATCGGTCAGATTGACCGTGGCGAGATTCACCTTATCCCTGGTGACGAGGTGTTTGCGAAGTTGCGTCGTCGCCTAGGGTGATTGCGTATTCGTTTCATCCTGAGGCAGACGCCGAATTTGAGGAAGCTTCGCTATTTTATGAATCCCGCATGCCCGGACTTGGCAAGACGTTCGCGGCGGAAATCGAGAGCACGGTCTCCCTCATCCGCGAGTTTCCTGAGGCTGGTTCGCCGATGGGGACCTCGCTTCGTAGAGCGATTGTGGCTCGCTTCCCGTACTCCGTGGTCTATCGGCAGTATCCCGATCTCATCGTTGTCGTCGCCGTTGTCCATCAGCGTAGGCGGCCCGGTTACTGGCAGAGCCGCAGATAGCACGCTAACCACGCATTCGAGGGCGACGCGAGATTACCTTGGAGCGGAAGATTCAGATGAAAAAGCTTGATCGATACGAAAGAGAAATCTTAGGGGCATATGAGAAGGGTGTGCTGGTTTCCGCGCGCCCGACGAAGGCGCAGCTTGCCGCATTTCGCCATGCCGCGCGCGTGACATTTATCAAAGACAGGCGTGTAAATATTCGTCTTTCGTCTGCCGACCTGATGGATATTCAAGCCCGGGCGTATGAGGAAGGTGTTCCTTACGCGCGCAAAAGCAGCGCGCGCTGATTAGCGGGACGCGTTAGACCGCCGCCTTCTCTCGCAGAAAAATCTGCAGCAGGTCGTTGAGAAATCGCTGGCCGCGAAGCGTCGGCGCGATGTGGGCGTGGTCGCGGACAATCAGCCCTCTGCGTTCAGCCTCATCCAGTTCTTGCTGCACCGATACGATTGGCAAACCTGTACGTTCTTCAAATAAACCGACCGGGAAACCCTCGATCAGCCGCAACGTATTCATCATGAACTCGAAACCAAGGTCGTGGCTCGCAATTTCATGCTCCTCCTGAATTGGCCGCCCAAGGATCACCCGGCTCATATATTCCTTCGGCTGCTTGTAGCGCATCTGGCGGATTATCTTTTGCGGCGTGCTGATCTTGCTGTGCGCGCCTGCGCCGATGCCGAGATAATCGCCGAACAGCCAATAGTTCATATTGTGCCGCGACTGAAAACCTTTCAATGCAAATGCCGAAGTCTCGTAATGCCCGTAGCCGCTCGCAGCGAGCGTCTGCTCGATTACTTGGTGCATTTCAGCGCTTGATTCATCGTCTGGCAATTGCGGCGGATTGCGGTGAAAAAATGTATTGGGCTCGATGGTCAAATGGTAGGCTGAGATATGCTGCGGAGAAAAGGAAACCGCGGTTTCAATATCCTGCTGCGCTTCTGCAAGGATTTGGCCTGGTAGTGCGTACATTAAATCGAGATTGATGTTCTCGAAATGCCTTTGCGCGATTTCAATGGCCCGGCGCGCTTCCTTTTCATCGTGAATCCTGCCCAGTACATTGAGATGCCGCGGGTTGAAGCTCTGAATGCCGATAGAGAGACGGTTCACTCCGGCACTCCGGAATCCGGCGAATTTTTCCGACTCAAACGTGCCAGGGTTGGCTTCAAGAGTAATTTCTGCATAAGGCTCGACCGGCAGCCGCGCACGCACTGCTGCGAGAATCGCGTCAATGGTCTGAGACTGGAAAATACTCGGCGTACCGCCGCCGAAGAATACGCTTTGAATTCTGCGACCCCAGACCTGCGGCAAGGCGGACTCCAAATCGGCAATCAGCGCCTCGACATACTGCTTCTCGGGAATCTCGCTGCGCGCCTCATGCGAGTTGAAGTCGCAATAGGGGCATTTCTTCACGCACCAGGGAATATGGATATAGAGCGAAAGTGGCGGCAGAGCGCGCAAGCGCGGTGAGCCGTGAGCGCTAGGGGGTAAGGAGTGAGCTTTTAGAGGCGTTGCATTTCCCATCTAAGTCCTCACTTTTTACTCCTTACTCGCAGCTTGCAGCATCGTTACCAGCTGCTTGAGCGCTTTGCCGCGGTGGCTGATTTGGTTCTTTACTTCCGGGGGCAGTTCAGCGGCGGTCTTGCCGAGATGGGGCAGATAAAACAGCGGGTCATAGCCGAAACCATTTGCCCCGCGCAGCTCATGCGAGATTTCACCGTGCCATGAGCCTTCCGCAATCAGCGGCTGCGGATCGTCGGGAGAACGCACCAGCACCAATACGCAGTAGTAATGCGCGCGGCGGTCATTTGCTGAATGCAGCACTTGAAGTAGCTTTAGATTATTGCGCTCGTCGGACTTCGGTTCGCCGGCATACCGCGCGGATAGCGGTCCGGGCCCGCCTTCCAGCACATCCACGCAAATTCCAGAATCGTCCGCAAGAGCGGGCAGTCCGCTGTACTTGCTGGCGTGGCGCGCCTTGATTAGAGCATTTTCTTTGAAGTCATCATGCGGCTCTTCCGCCGCTGGAACATCAAAAGCGGACTGAGGCAAAACCTCGATGTCGAGCGGGGCAAGCAGCTCTCTGATCTCGCGCAGTTTGCCGGGATTATTGCTAGCAATGACGATTTGTTTCATGCGGAATATTTAAAATCTAAGGAGCCAGACTTACAGAAATCAGCCAATTTGCTATTTTAGCTTCAATGCCGCCTTTTGTTTCGCGATGAGCTGTTTAATTCCGGCTTGCGCGAGTTCAAGCATGGCATCCATTTGCCCGCGGCTGAATGGCTTGCCTTCTGCGGTGCCCTGGATTTCTACAAGTCCGCCGCTTCCGGTCATCACCACGTTCATGTCGGTATCGCAGGCCGAGTCTTCCTGATAATCGAGGTCCAGCAGCGGCCTGCCCTGGTAAATGCCAACCGAAACCGCGGCGACCAAATCGGTAAACGGCAAGGAGGCAATGATTTTCTGCTTCACCAGCTTGCTTACCGCATCGTGCAATGCCACGAAGCCGCCGGTAATGCTCGCGGTGCGGGTGCCGCCATCCGCCTGAATTACGTCGCAATCGATCTGGATGGTGCGCTCGCCCAGCCTTTCCAGATCCACCACCGCGCGCAATGCGCGTCCGATGAGCCGCTGAATTTCCTGAGTTCGCCCGGATTGCCTACCGCTCGCTGCTTCGCGCTGAATGCGGGTACCGGTGGAACGCGGGAGCATTCCGTATTCAGCAGTTACCCAGCCCTGGCCTTTGCCCTTCAGGAATGGCGGAACTTTTTCGTCCACACTGGCCGTGCATATCACCTTGGTGTCGCCACACATGATCATCACCGAGCCTTCAGCGTGCTTGGTGTAACTGCGGACAATCCGCACCTCGCGCAACTCATTGGGCTTGCGTTTGCCCGAACGCAGGTTCATTTGGAATATTTATTGATAGTTTTCTGGATTTCGGCAATCGCCTCCTCGATTTCCTCGTCAGTAACCGCGGGCGCGTCGTGCCTGCTGTCAAAACTGCTTATTTGCGTTGTAAACGAATTGACCGGCATGGTTTGAGTTGAAACCTCAAGATCGGGCGTTGCACGGGAATCTTCGCTCCAAGTCATGCCGATGGCGCTGAGGTTATCGCTCTTCTCACCTTCGCGCGACTCAGCCCGGTCCATCAAGCCCTGCACCGCCTGAATTATTGGATTGCCGGAAACGACTGCCGCCATTTCGTTATCGGTCAGCGGGCTCCACAGACCGTCGCTGCACAATAAAAACGTGTCGCCGTTCCGCAAGCGCGTTTTCTTTGACAGCTCCACCTCCGGCGGCCCCATTCCTCCGAGGCAATTGTAGATCTTGTTGCGCTCCGGATGAGCCGCTGCCTCCTCATGACTGATGCTGCCGTTGTCCAGCAATGCCTGCAATTTGGAGTGGTCGCGGGTGCGCGTCACCAACTTTGGGCCACGAAACAAGTATAGGCGCGAATCACCGACATGCGCCCAGTAAGCCGTATTGTCCTGAACGATGCACGCAACACAGGTGGTGCGCGGCGTGTCGAGCAAATGGTGATTGCTGGCGTAGCTTAGTATTGCATGGTGCGCATTAATAAACGCATATTCGAGAAACAACTGCGGTTCCTTGATTTTGGGGTTAGCGTGTTTTTCGAAGCTCTCGGAGATGAGCTGCACTGCAAATTGCGCCGCCACTTCACCGTGCAAATGTCCGCCCATGCCATCGGCGAGCACCATCAGCAGCGCATCCCGGCTGTAAGAGTAGGCAATGCGGTCCTGATTATACTTCCTCCCGCCAATGCGGCTTCGCTGGTAGATGGTGAACTTCACTGGCCACCAAGGCCAATCTTGCCGCGCAAATTCGTCAGAAAGTTTCTTTTCGGCACCTTCTTTGGCTCTTCGATCAGGACTTTTTGCAAGGCATAAACGCTAGGCGGGCGTTTCTGCGGATCGAGATTCAAGCACCAGTCTATAATCTCCAGCAACTCGTCAGAGTACTCGCCTTGCCATCTTTTCCGCGCCGAATCCTGCTTGTCTTCAATGAGCCGGGCGTCAGCCGGTTGCGGAGCGGCACCGGCGAGGCAGGAGTAAATGCTGGCGCCGACACTGTAGATGTCGCTCCACGGTCCCAGCAACTCCAGGCCTTGATACTGCTCGGGAGGGGCGAAGCCGGGCGTGTACATGGGATTCAGCTTGGGACTATCACGTGTCAGTGTCTGGCGCGCGGCGCCAAAGTCCAGCAGCACCGGGGATCCGTCGGCGGCACGCAGGTAGATGTTCGCCGGCTTGATGTCCAGATGCAGCAGCTTGTGCGTGTGCACCTCTCGCAAACCGTTCAGCAAATGGCCGAATACACTGCGGATGAAGCTCTCGCGAATGGATTCCTTGTGCGACTGAATCTGCTTTTGCAATGTTCTGCCACGTTCGTAGCGCATCACCATGTAGACAGTTTCGTTTGCGCGGAAGAAGTTCACTACTCGCACGACGTTGGGGTGGACGATACTTGCCAGGGCTCTGCCCTCCTCGAAGAAACAGCGCATGCCGAAACGGAAGACCGCCTGACTATCTTCGGAAATGGAGTGTACTGCGTACCCCTCCCTCCGTAGAGCCAACGCAGCCGGTAAATACTCTTTGATGGCTACAAATTTATTGTGTTCGTCGTACGCGCGGTATACCAAGCTGAAGCCGCCCCGGCTCAGTTGCTTGTCGATACGGTAATTCAGCAACTGGTAACCGTCGGGAAGCGCCACATTGGATTGTTGATTCATGCCCAATAAGGATATGCTATTGTTTTGAAATGACCATTATTGTCGGTATTTGCGTGCTTAAAGTAAAGGACCGCTGAGGGAAACAAATGGTACACAGCATGACCGGTTTTGCGGTGACCACTAAGGAGCTCGAACACGGCGCGTTGAACCTGGAACTACGCTCAGTGAATCACCGCTACCTCGACATCCAAATACGTCTGCCGGAAGAACTGCGGCTGCTCGAGCCCGCGCTGCGCGAGGTGATCGTAAACGGCGTAGAGCGCGGCAAGGTGGAATGCCGCGTGGGATTTGAGCCTTTAAGCGCAGCGCCGCACCCGCCGCGGCTCAACGCCAACTTGCTAGCCCAACTTGCCGAATTGAATCTCGAGGTGAAGGCCGCTTTGCCGGACGCCCGCAGCCTGAGCGCCGCGGATATCTTGCTGTGGCCGGGCATGCTTGGGCGCGACGTTTTGTCAGCCGAAAGCTTGCGCGACATCTGCATCACACTGCTGAAAAACGCCCTTGCTGAGCTCAATTCAACTCGCAGCCGTGAAGGCGAAAAACTCAAGTCCATGCTTCTGGAGCGAATCGAAAAAATGGAACAACTGATACTTGCGGCGAACCAGCGCCTTCCTGAAATCATGGCGGCCTACCGGGAAAAGCTTGGCGGGCGCCTGCGGGAAGCGCTCATCAATCTTGAAGAAGAACGGATCCGGCAGGAATTCGCGCTGTTTGCCGCAAAAATCGATGTGGACGAAGAATTGTCGCGCCTTTCCTCTCACCTAACCGAAACCAAAATGACTTTGAGCCGCGGCGGCGCCGTGGGCAAGCGCCTCGATTTCTTGATGCAGGAGTTGAACCGCGAGGCCAACACATTAGGTTCGAAATCCGTGGATACCGGTGTGTCCCGCGCAGCGATGGAACTTAAGGTGCTCATCGAACAGATGCGCGAGCAGATTCAAAACATCGAGTAAACAGTGAACAGTAAATTGCACAACCCAGTCGCGGCGATTCACGGTTCACGGTTCACCATTTACCGTTCACCGCCGCTATGACCGGTATTCTTTTTGTCGTAACGGCAGCGTCCGGCGCAGGAAAAACAAGCCTGGTGCGCGCACTGCTGAAAAACGATAAGAAGCTTCGAAAGTCCGTTTCATATACCACGCGGCCAGCCCGTCCCGGTGAGGAGGATGGCAAACATTACAATTTTGTGTCTGAATCGAAATTCGCGGACATGGTGAAGCAGGGGGCATTTATTGAGCATGCCGAAGTGCATGGCCATCGCTATGGTACGTCAAAAAGCTGGATTGAGACCGCCATGTCGGACGGACGGGATATGCTTCTGGAAATCGACTGGCAAGGCGCGCAACAGGTCCGCGGTCTTTTTCCCGAGGCGGTTGGCATTTTCATTCTGCCGCCTTCGCTTGCCTCACTGGAAGAGCGCCTCAATGAGCGCGGCCAGGACGAGCCTGAAGTAATCAGCAATCGGTTGAAGGCAGCACGCGCGGAAATGAGCCACGTGAACGAGTTTGATTATGTTATTATAAACGACAAATTTGAACAGGCCGTACAGGATCTCTTGTGCATCGTTCGCAGCTGTAGGCTCAGACTTAAACCCCAGCTTGAGAAGCACCGAGATTTGATTAACCGCCTGAAATAATTTGCAAGAGGAAATATGGCACGCATTACTGTTGATGACAGTTTGAAAAAGATTCCCAATCGATTCGAGCTGACCCTGGCCGCAACCTACCGGGCCAGACAGCTCGCCGCCGGGGCAAGCGCCATGGTGGAACCCAATAAAGACAAGCCCACGGTAATTGCGCTGCGCGAGATTGCGCAAGGTCTGGTCGGGGTAGACATCCTGCAAAAGACCCAAGCATAGGCAGCTATCAGCAGTCAGCAATCAGGAACGCGGGTAAGTGCTGGCCGCAACTTAGAGCTGATCGCTGAAAGATACGCCAATGATCGATAGCTGGCAGCTGAAATGTCCGATGCGGAGATTTTGTTTAAGGAATTATCCGGCTATTTGAAGTCGGAGGACATCGCACGGCTCGAGTCTGCCTACCACTTTAGCGAAACCGCTCACCAAGGCCAGTTCCGCAAGACCGGCGATCCTTACATCTCCCATCCAATCGCGGTAGCGAATATCCTCGCACAATGGCACCTTGATCCGCAGGCGCTGACCGCCGCGCTGCTGCATGACGTGATCGAGGACGCACACGTCAGCAAAGACGAGATCACCCAGAAATTCGGCAAGCCGGTGGCAGAGCTGGTGGACGGCTTGAGCAAGCTCGACAAAATCGAGTTCCGGAGCCAGGAACAGGCACAGGCGGAAAATTTCCGCAAGATGCTCCTGGCAATGGCGCATGACGTGCGCGTCATCTTGATCAAGCTTGCCGACCGCCTGCACAACATGCGCACGCTGAACGCGATGCAAGCCGACAAAAGGCGGCGGATCGCGCGCGAAACCATGGAAATCTATGCGCCGATTGCCAACCGTCTGGGTCTGAATACCATTTATCAGGAATTGCAGGAACTCGCCTTCCGCAATCTCTATCCCGCGCGCTACGAAGTGCTCAGCAAGGCCATAAAGGCGGCGCGTGGCAATCGTCGCGAAGTAGTCGGCAAGATTTTGGATTCCATCAAGCAACGCCTGCAAGGCGCGGGAATTGAGGCTCAGGTCACAGGGCGTGAGAAACATCTTTACAGCATTTACAAGAAAATGCTGGAAAAATCCTTATCCTTTTCGGAAGTGCTGGATGTCTACGGATTCCGGATTATCGTGAAAGATGCTGCAGCCTGTTATTTGGCCCTCGGCGAACTGCACAGCTTGTACAAGCCGATTCCTGGAAAGTTCAAGGACTACATCGCGATTGCCAAGGCCAATGGTTATCAATCACTGCACACCACCTTGTTCGGCCCTTTTGGCACTCCTATCGAGGTGCAAATCAGAACGCTAGACATGCACCGCATCGCTGAGGCCGGGGTGGCTTCCCACTGGCTCTATAAAAGCTCTGAAGCGCCGCTCAACGAACTGCAGCAGAAAACCCATCAATGGCTGCAAAACCTTCTGGAAATCCAGTCGGAGAGCCGGGATTCGGTCGAATTCCTGGAGCATCTCAAGGTTGACCTGTTTCCCGATGAAGTTTACGTGTTCACGCCCAAAGGCGAGATCAAGGCACTGCCGCGCGGCGCGACCGCAGTTGATTTTGCATACGCCGTGCATACCGACATCGGCAACCGCTGCGTGGCGGTTAAAATCAACCACGAATTGATGGCGCTCAGGACCGAGCTTAACAGCGGCGACAACGTTGAAATCATCACCGCCTCGCACGCCAGGCCCAATCCGTCCTGGCTGAGTTTCGTGGTTACCGGCAAGGCGCGCTCGCATATCCGGCATTTTCTCAAGACTATGCACTACGAGGAATCCGTGCGCCTCGGCGAGCGGTTTTTGGACCAGGCGCTTAAGGGCCTCAGGCCAGGCAGAACTAAAATCGACGACAGCCACTGGGATAGGCTGCTGCGCGACAGCGGGGCTATGTCGCGCGAGGAAATCCTTGCCGATATCGGCTTGGGAAAGCGCCTGGCGGTTGTCGTCGCGCGGCGGCTGCTTTCCCTGGGCGGGCCTCTGACTCGCGAGGGTAAGAAAATCCCCGGCACTGTAACGGTACGCGGCACGGAGGGGATGGCGATCGAATTCGCCAAATGCTGTAGGCCGATTCCCGGCGATCCGATAATCGGCTACATCAAGAAAGGCCAGGGCATGGTGATTCACACTCACGATTGTCCGGTGATGGCCAAAATTCATGCGCCGCCGGAAAAAATTCTGGACGTTGAATGGGGCGCCGAAACAAGCAAGTCTTTTGATGTCAGCATCGAGCTGACGGTCGCTAACAAACGTGGGGTTTTGGCCAAGGTCGCTGCCGAAATTGCAGAAGCCGGCTCCAACATCGACAATGTCAGCATGGAAGAAGGCGAAGGCAGTGCCTATACCAACATTCATTTTACTTTGCAGGTGACAAATCGCTTGCATCTGGCACAATTGATGAGAAACCTGCGCAGAATTCCGGAAGTAGTGAGGATTAGCCGAATCAAGGGCTGAACCGCTCTGTCCAAACGCTGGCCAGCATAGTGCTTCTAGGACACAGCTTGGCGAATGTTGAGCGAATTTCGGCTGCTGACCGTTCGCAGCGCAGCGAACGCAACCAGCGATTAAATGCCCAAATTTGATAAGGCATGTTTTGCTTAACCGTAGGAAGCCGTTGAGTCACTCGCGCAGAGGAACGCAAAAAGTGTTCAAGCCATTAAGGGTCTATTTATTTTTGGTCTTGTTAGGCCAATCCGGCGTTTTGTTGGCCGATGTAATTTACAAATCTGTCGGGAAAGATGGGGTGGTGACGTATTCAGACACGCCGATTCCAGGCTCGGTCAAAACCGAGACTATCGAGGTGAATACGCTCTCGCCCGAGGAAAGACGCGCGGCACTGATGATGCGAGCAAGCCAAAAAAATTTGGACCAGGAAACCCTCGAGCGCATGCGCGTCAAAGAAGAAGAATGGCGCAAGATCGACCAGGAAATCCTCAGCGCGCAGGCCGAACTCAAGAATGCCGAAGAAGCCTTGGAAAATGGCCGTGCCCCACTACCGGGCGAAACCAAAGGCACGGCAGGGGGGTTTTCTCGTCTCTCTGAAAGTTATTTCCAGCGCCTGGATTCGCTGGAGCAAGCCGTAAAGGACGCCAAGGCTCGCCTGGACGAGGCTTATCAAGCGAGAGAGCAGCTGCGGTAGCTCGACCCCAGGGCTGTCGGAAGTCTGCAGCAAAATCGCCCGGGCGAGTCCGCGCCGCAGGAAAAACGGATTCGAAATATTGAAACCTTACCAGCCAACGAACGGGTAGGGACTGAGTGCCCTCAACCCGGAACTGACCTGCTGTTATTTGTCCTATTACCGTAGCGAATTGGAAACGCGTAAATGCCCAAAAGGCAGATGAACGCAAGCAGCGCCGGAATCCAGGCGATCGAGACACGTGTATCCGTTTGTTGCGCCAAGTCATGATTCTCGAGCGCAGCAGTCATGTCTGCAAAATCCTTCAACCTGCGGTAGTGCAGGCTGGTTTCTTCGGCCAGCAATTTGAGGTAAGGCTCACGCAGTTCCGACAGTTGTTCGCTTCCGGGCGTTGCACCTAGGTCGATTACCGGTCCGGTTGGTTCGAGCATTTCCTCGCCTTTGATGCTCCCAGGCCGTTCAACGTTGTAGGCCTGCAATACCTCGTCGGCCCGCCAATAACCCAATGGCCTGCCGTCGTGATCGAATTTAGGAATGGGCATGGGAATTAAACCACCCGCGCCGATGATCACGCCTTTTGCCTCGCCCGGCTTGCCGTTAAACACCGGCCGGATGCGTGGATTAATCGGCGGCGATTCCTGGCCGTCAGTAATGAACACCAGCGCAGGATGTCCGGGCAGGCTTGCAACGGTGCCCAGCCCTGAATACAATCCCTTGGCGATTTCACTTCTATCCACCCAGGCCATGCGGTTGTCGATGTTCGCGAGCGTAGTGGTAATCGCCTGGTAATTGGCGCAGATTTCCACGGGCTCAAACAATACGTAAGACCGGTCCGCACTAAATATCCCGAGCCCGATTTTAGAGCCACAGGGTAGCTTGAGCAGCGCCTGATGCAGCGCCTGCTTCACAAACGACAACCGGCTCACCGGCTTGTTTCCCTTGTGGTAATCAAGCGTATTCATGCTCTGCGTGATGTCCACGACCACCAAATAATCGAAAATATCGTGGCGCAAGCGCGCCTGAGGATTAACAAGCGCCAATATCAGCATTACGCTGGCTACGAGCAATAAGCCAAAGTCCACACCACGGCGCAATAAATATTTATAAGCACGGAATTCGATCACGGCAGCCCGAGGGTAGACGATTTCATTGTGGTAAACTCCCTTTCCCCCGCCTGCGGCTTTGATTCGGACTCTTTCTCCTCCTTCTCTGGCACCAGTACTAAAGCGCGCTCCAGATTGTAGCGGGCATCCCAGTTTCCATTGTCTGCGCGCAGCACTTCCCGGTAACCTTGCTTGGCAAGCTCAACCAGCGGCAAAGCTTCACCCGGTGCTTGCGAGCCGCGCTTTGAAAGTGCTTCCCGCAAATTTACATTGGCGCTGTTGTATTTTGCGGCCGTGGCCAACCGGGCACCGCCTTCGTTTATCACTCGCTGGTAAATGCTGAGCGCTTCCTGGTGCTTTCCTGCGCGGTCGAGATAATAAGCTTTGGCAAACAAAACTTCGTACGGCAGATCCCCGTTCAATGTCAGCGCTGAGCCGTCGCGTATCGCCCGGTCAAAAATCTGAATGCGGTGAAGCTGATAAGCTTCCAGCGCTGCAGCAAGGAGCGAGGCCAGCGCTACGAAAATTGCAAATCGCATTTTGTGGCCTAGCGCCACGACCTTACCTCCATGCTTTTTGCGAATATCAGCAGCAAACAGCAGAAAAGTGCTGCCCCAAAACAATATTCAGCTAAATTGCGCCTCGGCAGTATGTCTTCATAACGCAGCGGATTGTTCTCAAGATGGCCTATGTCAGCAATTGCTTCCTGCAAGGCATGCGGATTTTCGGCTTCGTATGCGCGGTAGGGCGTGCCCATGCTCTTGAAAAACTCGTTCAGTGCAAGTTCCGGCATCGTATCGAGTTCCCTCGGGGGAACGGGAACAAACAGACCGGGACTTCTGAAGGAGCGGATGTAAATCCAATACAGTCCGACGCGTTGACGCCTCATTAGGTTGGTAATGTGCTCGCTGGTCCTCTCGTCGAGGTTTGCGCCCCCGTCGGAAACCAGAACAATGACACGCGAGCCTGTATAGGGACGGTCGCCAAATAAATCCAGCGCCGCTTCGAGACCGCGTCCGATGTCGGTTTCCCAGAGTCCGCGCCCAATACCCGCCGCGGCAATCGCCGCCTGGATCACCTCCTGTTTTTGAGTAAAATCCAGAACGCGTATCGGATTGGTGCTAAATTCAACCAGCCCGAACGTGTCCTCGGGGTGGCCCGCTACAAATTTCGCAAGCAGTTCGCGCGCCACATTTTCCTTGGATGGATGACTGGTATCAAAAATTTGCTGCAAGTTGAACGGTTGGTCCATGCTCGAGCTGCGGTCAAGCAGCAAAACAATTTGCGCCCCGCGTCCGATGCGCGGCACAGATTCTTCTGAACGGTACAAACCGGCCAAACCCAGGATCAATGCGGATAAGGCGATCACGCCTATCGAACGCAGCAGCCATTCAAGCACGTCCGACACTGGATCAGGCGGAAGCTGCCGGAGCCAAGAGTAGACCAAGCCCTTCCGCCCCTTGCGAAGTAAAGGTAGAAAAGCGAGCGGGAGCAGCGCCAACAACCAGGGATGAATTACGTTAAGATTCATCCGGCCTCCGCAGCACGCCAGTCGCGACAGAATGTCAGCAGCCATTGCATGGGGCGTTCGCCTGCGCCGGTTCCAAAGAACTCGTTTTGCGAGATCTCGAAAAACCGTTCACTGGTGCTTCGCATTCGCGCAAAGCGTGGGTGTTCCACAAAAAAAACGCCAAGTTCCCCCTGAAATAGCGGCCGTCCGGCTGTCTGGTCGAAAGCCCGGTGCACTCTGCGTAGCGCCAGGCGAAATGCTTCATCGCCATCTGCCTGCTTCGCCAAGCGGCGCACATCCCGATAAGCCCAGGCGAATGGCCGCGGTCCTCCCCAAGGCAGACCGAAACGCAAATACGCCATATAGAGCAGCGCCAAAATCAATATTGCTAAAAATGAGAAAAACCAGACCCGATGCATTCTTTGAGAGATAAGCGGTGGAGCCTGATCAGGACGCATCAGGTACATACCCTCGGCAGCCGGCGTGTGTGGTGGAGTGAGCGGACCTGCGCTGAAAGTAAACTCCGGGACCTGTTGCACTATAGCCTTATCTCCGCTCATGAGTTCCAAGTTCACTTTGGGCAGAGTCAGATGCTTCACCGCCTCGGGAGAGTTGATCAGCTGGTACGTTAGTGCAAGCCGGTAACGAATCGAATGCAGGTGGGAACTTGTCGCGAGCTTGACCGTTTGCAGAGCCACCCAGGTGCCCGCGCGGCCCGTCTTCGGAAGTTTGCCGGTATCGAGCTGAAACGGCTTCAGCGCTTCAAGCTCGATCGTCCGCTCTATGGTGTCGCCAATGACATAACCAAACGGCCGCGGGTCTTGCACCTGGAAGCTGAGTATTGGCGAATTCGCCGACGCGGGCTGCGTAGACAAAAGCAAGACCGCGCATAGCGCTGTTGGCCAGATCCTGTTATCCATTCTTAATGGCACCTCGACTCAAAAAATAACTGGTAAGCCGCTCCGCTTGGAATGCGCCGGCGAGAAAAAACGGCTGGATTTGATTCGCGGCAAATACATGCTCAAGATCCCGCCGGCGCTGCTCGAACCGCTTTTCCGTTTCTTCGCGAAGCAGCGGACGCAGCCAAAGCACCCGAGGTCTGCCGGTTTCGCTATCCTGAACCCAGGCGATGCCCGACGCTGGTAGTGTTTCAAATTCTGCCCGGTCCCAAAGCACAACCGGTACAACCTGGTGGCGCGAGAGGCTTCCCAACACGTCCTGTAGGAAATCAAGCGGAAAGTGAAAATCGGAAACCAGAAACACCAGGCCGCGCTGGCTGCGAAGGAAATTATGTGCGTCCAGCAGTCCGGCAGCACTTTTGCCTGTCGCGCGAAACGTGCGCAATCGTCCGGCCCATTCCACTCCAGCATCCTTGGCGTTAGTGGGCGGCAATATCAAATCCTTGCGAACCGTTTCATCGCAACCAATGAAGCCGAATGAATCACCGGTGCGAAAAGCTGTATAGCCGACTGAAGCAGTCAAATCCGCAAGCACGTCGAGCTTCCTGAGCGCGCCGCTAAATCCCATCGAAGCCGACAGATCGGCGATCAAATAAACAGGTATCGCCGCATTCTGGCTGTACACGCGCACCTTCCATTCTTCGAACGGGTCGCGCAGACTGGTAAAAATATCGAGCCTACGCGGGTCAGGAAAGGACGCCAGTGGCAAATAACCCAAGAAATCGGACACCCCACCGCGCTCTGTGCCGCGATGGTGACCGGGTCTCGGTCCGCGGGGACGCCACCAAATACGATAATAAAATTCCTGCACCACGGTATTGGTGGTGAACGCCGAACCGGATTATGGCGCAGCGATCTTTTCGATAATCCGCCGCATCAACTCGCGCGCGAGTTCCGAGCGGCGCAGCTCGTAGACCGGCTTGAAGAACACCCGGTGGCCAACAGTTTCAAAGTAAACCGACTGCAGGTCTTCCGGCGCGACAAATTCGCGCCCCCTCAGCCATGCCGCAACCCGCGCAGCGCGTAGCAACATGCTCATACCGCGCGGGCTTGCGCCCGCGAGAATTAACTGCTGCATGTCGGCGCCTTCGATGCTTATCCCGTAATCGGCTGGGTTGCGCGTTGCGCGCCATAAATCCAAGGTGTATTGCTGCAGCGCGTCGCGCGCCTGAACCTGGCGCTGGATGTGCGCGGCTATTGCATCCAGCTGCCGGTAATCAAGGATATCGGCTTGCACGCTTTCAATCAACGCGTCGATGTCGTGAAAGCGCTGATTGAAAACCAGCTCGCGCTGGTGATCAGGCTCCGCCGAGACCTCAATCAGCACCTCCATCATAAAGCGGTCACGCGCTGCTGCAGAAATCTCGAACGTTTCCTCCCGCTCGACGCGGTTGCGATCGGCAAAAACCGTAAGATGTGGAAAGCGGTGTTCACGGTTAAAAGCGTAGACGCTTCGTTCTGCCATCACCCGAAGCAGCAGCGAGTGCACTTGTGGGCGAGCACGGTTAATTTCATTAAAGAAGAACACCGATAGGTGCTCGCCGCTCTTCAAAAGCGGTCCGGGATCCACATGTGGTCTGCCGTCCTCGCCGATGAAGGTGTAATAGATGAGATCGTTGGGCATCAGATCCATGGTGCCTTCGATACGCTGGTAGGCGCCACCGATGGCGCGGGCAAAGGCGCGCAACAGCGTGGTTTTCCCGACGCCGACATCGCCCTCGAGCAGCACATGCCCGCGCGCGAATACCGCAATATTGATGAGCCGGATCACGCGATCCTGGCCGATCACTGCTCGGCCCACATTCTGTTCCACAGCTAGCGCCCGGCTGCGCCAGTCTTCCAATACTGAATCGTCTAATTTCAAATGGGATGAGTTTCGAAAAGTTCGTTCTGCAAGGTTAGTGCAATCCCCTGAGTCAGGCAAATTTTTGCTCTTGCCTGAAGAGGGGACACCATGAATTACACACACTCGCTCGATATCCTGCAGCGCAACACCGTGGTAGGAAGTCGATTGATTTTACCTTCAGACAACATTCTGGCGGATTCGCTTCCGGTAGAGTTCAAGAGGCTGAATTACGCGCCATATTGCGCCTTTCAATGTAATGCCAGACCAGAAGCGCCGGCAAGCCTATTATCAAATCCCGGGCGCGCTTCAATAGCGATACCGCCAAGGCGAGGTCTGGGCTCAATCCCAGAAGTCCGCCGATCAGCACATAACCGCCCTCTTGAACCCCCGCCCCGAGTGGAACGAAAAATGCAAGGCTCTTTAGGGCGTAAATCAGACTTTCAATGGCGAGCACCCTGCCGATATCCAGCGGTTGTCCCATGAACCATAATCCGAGCCAAGCCTCGAATGCACCGACGATCCAGGCAAGGAGATGGATGCATATGCACCCGAGGAAGTTCCACGGATCACTGTAAATGGTGATGATATGATCATGAAGCGTGCGGTCGTCAATGTCCTGGGGATCTTTCTTGCGCCTGCGCCAAAGACGCTCGACAAACCGGAACAATCCTTTCCTCTGCGCAATAAGGAAACCGACAAACTGCACGCCCATCGCCACGATTCCGACGGCGACCCACAGCAGATAAGGCGAGTCCGGGTGGATTGCGTAAAGCAGGACAAATCCGATTACTGCGAAAACGGTCTGGCCCAGCAATTCCGCGGTCATGTCTACGATAACGCTCGCGCCGGCGAGCCGCAATCCGCGTAAGGCCAGGATTCGCACACCGACCATTTCCCCGCTGACGGGCACAATGGGAAGAACGCCATCGACTCCGTCGCGCAGCCAGCGAACCCAGGAAAAAAGGATCCAGCCCTCGGACGTATGGTGCCGCAGCAAAAGCCACCACGCGATACCACAGAGGACGGTAGGCAGCGCGTGAAAGACAGTAATCGCTCCCAGCCCTGTCCATCCGGCGACGTTCAGAGCCTGGAATACGGCCTCAAAACCCTCCCGGCCGACCAGATAAATGGCGAGGGCAAAGCCGACCAGCGCGATCAGGCTGCTGCCGATCCTCACGATACCGGGCCCGATTTTTTATGTCGCTGGCAGTTCGTCATTTACCGCGCGTATCTCAGCGGCCTGGCCACAGACTCATTCCCGAAAATACAATCCGCCCCAGTGCCGGAAATAACAGCGGCCTAAGCAGCCTTGGGTCAAACTGGCTCATGCGCCGCGCATTTTCCGCGAGGCAGTTTGCCAGGAGCTTTTTGATGCTGAATCCCTCCAAAAAAATATTCGCCTGGGTCGCGGAAAACTCACGCCCGTCGTTCTCGGCGCCAGCACGGATGGTTCCAACAAGTCGCTTGACCGCCCTTCCGTAATACCAAGCAGAAGTCATCGCCCTGAGAGGAGCAAATCGGCGGCCATGGAGCGCCTCCCGGTAGGCCATCCAGTTCACGAAAAACACGATATGCCTGGTTTCTTCCAACATCAAAACATCAAAAACTGAAAACAGCGCGTCCGGCAGAAAACCCGATTCCCGTGCGATCTTGAACACGCCGAAGCCGAGGAATGCGTCGAGACATTCGCCATAACCGAAATCGATGAATGCGGTCTCGATATCATCAGGCAGCCGCTCAAGCGGCTGCTCGGTCGCGTCGAGCCCATAATGGTCGATCATGAAACGGATCAGGTGTGCATGGCGCGCTTCTTCAAGGCCCTGCAGGTCAATGGCTTCGCGCAGCAGCGGGTCGTGAACGGTTTGGGCGAATGCCCCAACAATCGCTCCGGCACGGCGCTCGGTGTGAAAAACCTCCTGCCAGAACGGCACCGCACGCAGACGCCCGATGTCCTTCTCTTCGAGATTCGGCCACGGAAGCGCGTTTGGTTCGAAACGCTGGTGAGATTCTATGAAATCGCGGCAGAACAACTCCTTGTGGCCTTGCGAGCCGACCTTCACCTTAACACCTCCCTAAATATTTCGTATCGGCCGGACCTTGAGAAGCCGCGGCCAAGTTTCGTCATTATGGGACGCTTTAATGCGGGACATTGCGCATGAAACGGCGCGCAAAGCGCACCAGGCGCGGCACAAACGTGGGACGAAGCAGTCGCTCGTCATAGCGGCTCATGCGCCGCTCGTTTTCTGCTAGACAGGTGTCCATCAGGCCCGCTATGTTTATATCGATTCCCATCGCTTCATGTCCGGTCATTGTGAAATTGTTGTCGCCGCCCACTGTGCGTCCCATGTCAAGACGCTCCCAAATCAAGTACAGGAACACCGCCGCACGCCGCAAATCGAACAGCGGCCTTTTCCACCATGGTAGATTCTTGCGGTGCCATGCCACCCAGTTGATGTAGAAAAGAATATGACGGCATTCTTCTTGCATGACCGGCTCGAAGGTATCGACCAGCTCAGGTGGAAAAAATCCCGAACGCTTGGCAAGATCGAAAAGACCGAACGCGAAAAAGCTGTCCACGCATTCGCTGTAACCGGTCACCATAAAGGCCCATTGCGAGTCGCGCGGCTGCTTATATGGCGGTTCCTCGGCGAGCTTTATCCCGTAGGCAGCCACCATGTTTGAAAGCACTACTTTGTGACGGCCCTCCTCAAACCCGTTGAGTTCTACCGCCTGCTTAAGTAAGGAATCCTGGATCAATTTGGCATAGCTGAGAACGCGGATCTTCGCTTTGCCTTCGGTTTGCACTGCAATGTCCCAAATCGGCAATGAAACAAGGCGGAGTCGCTCTTCTTCCTTCAGCTTTGGCCAATCGATGATTGCCGGCTTGTACGGATTGTGGGTGTCAAGCAGCATGCGGCAGAAAAGCCGCTTATGCGCTTCATTGCCCGGGATCACCGGGCCATCGTTACCTCCCTGCCCGCTTCGTGCTGTCTGCTCGTCTTGCGCAGTTATCTCGCTGTTCATCTAAGCTATTTTGAATCAGTAATTATGCCTCAATTATATCGGTATCAGGTCCTCGGCACCTGATTTTTTACGCTTTGGTACAAATTTGCAGCAATGAATTTTGCAATTTTATGCGGGACTAATGCGGAAATGCAATTTCAACCCACGCGAATTTATCGAGTGTCTGGCTTTGATATCGATCCGGGTAATTGCTCCACCAATGAGACCAGCCGCTTGAAATGGTGACATTCCGGAATGGCTGGACACATCGGACTTAGCGGAAGTTGGCGAGTTCCGGGTCGGATACTTTTTGCTCCGGAAGCCCGGTGATTGCCGGAAGCTGGGACAAGCGCGGCACACCGGGTTTTGTCTGCACCTTTCCCTTATTATCTTTCCACACTAACAACGGGGTTCCCGGTGAGCCAAATTGCTGCATGAGCCGGGTGTTTGCCTGCAATTGTGCAGTTAGTTGAGGTCGCGGCTTGTCCATTGGCTGGATGCCGCCATCGTAGTTCGCCTTATCGTAATCGAGCTCGTTTGCGCGTAGTGCGGCAATTCTGTCCGCGGCTTCCATTATGGCCGCGGCGCGTCCTACAGAGCTCGGTTTCTGGTAAGCGACTGGCACCCATCTCACCTGCAGGCCGACGTTTTCATAAGGCTGCAGCGCTTTCCAGGTCAGGTGGCAATAGTAGCAGTTGGGGTCGAAAAACACGTACAGCACGCTTTTCGCTTCTCTGGCACCCTCTAATACGAAATCGGCTTTTTCGAGCACTTGAAACAGCGTGCCGGAGTCCGGTTTCGAGGCATATTGCGGCTTGGACTGATCCTCGCTATAGGCCGCAAGGGATAATACTGCGGTCCCGACAAGTATGCATCGGATGAGCGCTTTCATTTATATCAATGCCTGTTCCTGAGAATAAAATCTCGAGCAAAATGCCGCTTGGAGCCAGAGAGCGAGTGCTAACGCGGGAGACCCTTGGTATTTTCGGTGCGCGCCTTGTCTAATCCCCTCACGCCGCGAAATTGCGCTCCGGTAAAATCGGCGCCAGTCAAATTTGCGCCGGTAAAATCGGTGTCGATAATTTTCGCTTCGCGCAGGTTCGCATGCGTCAGGTTCGCAGAGGAGAAGTCAGCACCGCTTAGATCCGCATTGAAAAGATTTGCCCCGGTCAAATTGACGTCCTTCAGGGTCGAAAAACTGAAATCAGCTTTTGAAAAATCTGCGCCCGAAAGATCCGCTCCCTTAAGATTTGCGCTCACAATCGAGGCGCGCATGAGTCCCATCGATTGGTTCTTGGTATCCACCGAACCATCCATCTTGCTCATGTTTGCGCCTTGTAAATTGGCGCCTCTTAGATCGCCAATAAAGCGTGCTCCCGCCAGGTTCGCTTGAGTCAAATCGGCGCCTTTTAACTGCATGGAAAACATCATTGCGCCGCGCAGATCGGCGTGTGAAAGGTTAGCCCCTTCAGCGAAGCTCACCGTTAAATTGCAATTTGACAGATTGGCATTGCTTAAGTTGGCTCCGTTCATGAGCGAGGCGGTCAGATTTGCCCCTTTAAAGTTGATGCCCGAAAGATTAAGTCCGGTCAAATCCTTGGAATACAGATTCGCCGGCGCGGCTTGTGACGAATGTGAAAGAATTTCCAGAAGCTGTTCGCGCGAAAGTTTCTCGTAGCTAGCAGCTGCTTCCATACCCATCCCAGTGTCCATTCCGGCTGCGGTGCACACTGGCGCGGCCAGCAGGAGCAGCAGGCCAAGGATAACAAATCGCAGTCCAGAAAATCGACCTGGTGATTGTGCGAATGGAATGTAACGGTGCATATTGTGTTCGTTACTCGCGATCAATCCAGATTAAGCGGACAGAGAACGGCCGCCAGGACGATATAAAGCCGCAAATGAATCGTACTGCCTGAGAATTTCGGCGCACCCGTTGGCCAGCCCGGAGAGTATTGCGTGCAGTAGCATACACCCTGCTTTTACCGATTTGTCATTCCGCTGCACCGCAGGACTCCTCATCGAATTCGTACTACCGCGAACTATATTAGCACGATTTGAAAAAAATTAGCCCAGTTCGGCAGTTTCGATTCAAATATAGATCGTGCTGCAGTCCTTCGCTACTGTTAGACAATGCGCCGGCTTAGGGTCGATAAGTAACCGAATGCGTTCAATTGCGCCGAGCTATTCCTTCAAATTTCTGCGCGACGATCGTGGAAAATTCTTTTTTTTGGAGATCGCGGTGGCTCACCGCAGCAACATGGAGCAACTTACCGACTGGATGTTATGGGCTGATAAGGTGATCCCGTATTAAATGCATTTTGCGGAGCAGTCTGACTGCGCTTTAATCGCCGCGAACCGACGACAGCTTTGGGTCAGTGTCCGGAATAGCATCCAGCTGCGCAAGCCAAGTCTTGGCGTCGGCATCGCTGGGTGCGCGATAATCTCCACGCGGCGAAAGAGAACCCCCAGATCCGACTTTAGGAGCGTTGGGGATTGCGCTGCGTTTGTATTGGCTGGTTTCGAAAAACCGACGCAAGAAAACCTCCAGCCAGCGTTTGATTTCGGAAATCTTATATTCGTGCCTCGGCGCCCCAGTGACCTCCGGCCACTCGCCGCGCGTGCGGTCACGCCACGCGCAATACTCCATAAACGCCACCTTCGGCGGTGTAAAGCCGAAGCGCAGGATATAGTAAAGCGTGAAATCCTGCAGTTCGTAGGGTCCAATCACTTCTTCGCTCTTCTGACCGGGTTGATGCTCGCGTTCGCCCGGTAAAAGTTCGGGGCTGATTGCAGTGTTGAGCACCTGCTCGAGAACGGCGTTTGCGGCAGCGCCGATCTTGTCGTTACGCACCACATATCGAATCAAAAATTGAATTAGCGTCTTGGGGACGCTCGCGTTGACGTGGTAATGCGCCATATGATCACCCACGCCGTAGGTGCACCATCCCAGCGCCAGTTCAGACAAGTCGCTGGTGCCCACCAGCGGCGCGTGATGCAGGTTAGCCAAACGGAACAAATGACTCGTTCGCTCTCCGGCCTGAACATTTTCAAACGTCGTGTCATACACCGGTTTGCCCTGACCGAACGGATGGCCTATATCATGCAACATCTGCATGCAGCTGGGACGGATGTCGATTTCCCCAGCAGTACATCCGATTGCGGCCATTAGTTGACGCGCCTGACCCAGAGTGCGCTCGCTTGTGGCAAAGCCCGGCAGAGTGTAGGCGAGGATGTTGCGCCGGGGCAGACGCATGATATCCATGGCTTGCGCGCAGACTACCAGGGCTTGGGTGGAATCAAGCCCGCCGGAAACGCCGATCACCACCCGCTCCGCGTTCATCGATCGCAGGCGCTTGACCAAACCCTGTACCTGAATCTCGTAAACTTCCTGACAGCGCGCATCGCAGGTGGCAGGATCGCTCGGAACGTAAGGAAAGCGCGCAATGTCCCTCTCAAGCAGTAATACTTCATCTTCAGGCAATTTTGCCGAAAAAAAGATTAGCCGAAAGTCCGAGGTTGCGTGGTGATGTTTTTCCACTGATTGGCTGAAGCTCGTTTGGCGCATGCGATCCTGAACAATGCGGTCAAGATCGATATCGCCGGCGATAAACTGCGATTGGTAGGCAAAGCGGCGCGTCTCCGCCAAGCGCGAGCCGTTTTCATAAATCATGCCATGGCCGTCCCACGCAAGATCCGTAGTTGATTCGCCAAATCCAGCAGCGCAATAAAGGTAAGCGGCAATACAGCGCCCGGACTGGTTGGCAACGAGCTGCGTGCGATATTCGTCTTTGCCGACAGTGATGTTCGAGGCCGATAAATTAACGAGCACAGTAGCGCCGGCGAGAGCGGCAAAGGATGATGGAGGAATCGGCGTCCAAAGGTCTTCACAGATCTCGACAAATAGCGTAAACAGCGGTTGTTCGACTGACCTGAAAAGGAGCCGTGTGCCGAACGGCACGTCGCGTTGCCCGCACAGCTCGATTGTGCCCCGGGTCGCGGTGTCGCCTGTGGCAAAATATCGGAACTCGTAAAACTCTCGGTAATTGGGCAGGTAGGTCTTGGGAGCTACACCCAAGATTCGGCCGTTGTCGAGTACCGCAGCGCAATTGAAGAGCGCGCCTTCGACCCGCAGGGGCACGCCAACCACAGCGGTAATTGCCAAATTGCGCGTAGCTTCGAGCACCCTTGCCAGGGCTTTTTCTCCGGCCTCGAGCAGCGCTTGTTGGTGAAACAAGTCGTCGCAGGTATAGGCTGTCAGGCCCAATTCGGGGAATACCGCGAGGCAAACTTTTTTCTTAGCGGCTTGGGTTAGCAGCTCGATTGTGCTCGCTGCATTAAAAACCGGGTCCGCCACCCGCACTTCCGGGACGCATACTGCCGCGCGCAGGAAATTGTGGCGATAAAGATTAAAGAATGTCACTCGCCTCCCTTTTTACTTTTGAGAAACTTCCCCGGTAGGACTAAATAGTGTCCACAAGGAAGCAGCGCGCCAAGCTAAAGTTGTATTTTAGCCTAGCGCGCAGGATGATGAGATCAAAAAAAAGAGCTTAGGGGGAGTTGTGGTGCGACTAGTGGTTAATTCTCGTACCCACCTTGAGGTGAACTGCGTTCAAGAACGGGGTCGCGGTTGATCCATCTTTTTTGGGAAGGAGTGGTCTACTGTTCTCGGATCATGCAGGTACCACCAAATTTCGGCGGGATGAGGATAGATCGCCAATTTGTTGATGTAATCGGGCTGATTCCAATTTCTGGAAACTATGACAGCTGGATGATCACTCAATTTCGGTTCCTTTGCGGCATCATCTTGAGCCAGCAATGACGCAGGAACCAGCGCGGCCGCCCCGGCAACTGCAATCGATAGGAGTTTCAGAAACTTGATCATATTGCCTCCGTCTATTCGGTTGATGATAAAGACTGGAAGATTGCAATGTTCAGCAATGCGCGGGCCGATGAATTGCTATCCCATCACCACGGTGACAATGATCAGAAGAACGGCGACCAGTAATTGCACCCCGATCATAATCGCAATAGACAAGGGTAACTCATCCGCCTGTCCTTGAACCGTGCGCGCGTCGAGCTCGTCAGCAATCTTCCAGCTGCTGTCATAAGGCTTCATGATTCGCTCCTTAAGTGTGCCAATGCTCGGTAATGATATTGCATTGCACAAGCCAAATATAAAGGCGCAGAACTTTTATATCAAATCGTAAATTTAAATAGTTAACATCTATTACTTTTATGTGTTATTTATGTCGCTGTTGCGAAGCAACAATATCGAGTAGAATAGGCTTCCCTAGCAAATCGGGGCGGCATCCAATGGAGCTTTATCAACTCCGCAGCTTTGTGGCCATCGCCGAGGTAGGGCAGCTCACCCGCGCGGCGGAAAAGCTGCACATCAGTCAGCCTGCGCTCAGCTCTCAACTGAAAGCGTTGGAAGACGAGCTTAAACTCACGCTGTTCGAACGCACACCGAACGGTATGGAGTTGACCGCAGCAGGCAAGCGAATGCTGGTCGAGGCGGAAAAGATTCTCTCTGCCGCCCAAGCATTGCATAACGGGGCGCGGGCGCTTAAGGGAGAAGTGACAGGCAAGGCAAGCATCGGCACATTGAGCGACCCGGAATTTATCCGGCTTGGTGAGTTCATGACTGCCGCTGTCGCCCGCTATCCCTTGCTGGAACTTGAACTTCGCCAGGAAATAACTGGCGCAGCATTGGCGCACGTGCGCGAAGGAGGCCTTGATGCCAGCTTTTATTATGGCGAGCTGACCCATCCGAACGTTGTTCGTTTGCCTTTGCGCGAAATCACTTACCGGATTGCCGCGCCCGCCGAATGGCGTGAACGCGTGCAAGGAGCCGGATGGAAGGAAATCGCCGAGCAATCGTGGATCATCCCTCCACCAATAAGTACTCATCACCAGCTTGTATACACGCTGCTGCGTGAGCATGGCGTCCAGCCGATCAAGGTGGTCGAGGCAGATCAGGAAAACGTGATCAGCTCGCTGGTCAAATCCGGAGTTGGATTGGCGCTGATGCGCGAAGACACCGCTTTGGAGAAGGCCGCCATAGGAGAAGTGTGCTTATGGGAGGAGGTACGCATCCCGACCACGCTATGGTTTATCCACCTCAAGGAACGCGAGAATGACCCAGTTATCCGCGCGCTCCTCGACGTGCTCAAGGAAACCTGGAGCCTGCGCGCGTGAAGAACGGCCCGAAATAATTAACGGCCAATCGATTATCGTCGGCTGAATTTACGGGAAGCTAATTTTCTACGCTTTATGCTTTGAGGCGAAGCCAAAAGTAAGCGCCGGTAATTGCCAGCGTTGCCAGCGTAACTGGAACTCCGCTTCGCGCGTGGCGAAGCCAGCTTATATGGATATTTCTCCTTGCGGCGGCGTCGATCACGATGATGTTTGCAATGCTGCCGACAACAAATAGATTGCCGGACAGCGTGCTCACCAAGGCAAGCAGTAGACCGGCCACAGGATGTTGAGCGATGGGCAGTAACAGCATGACTGCCGGCACGTTGGAAACAACATTGGAGAGAACAAAAGTCGCTGTAAATAACCAGACTGGCCGATCCAAGTACACACCCGAACCTGCCAGATCAGCAATCACTTCCGACAAGACTTTAGTCTGCGCCAGCGCGTGATTCACGACGAACAGGCCGATAAACAAGATCAGAAGTTCCCAATCGACCAAACCGAGCATTTTCCGGGAATGAAGCTTGCGGCTCATCAGCAGTCCCCCCGCACCCGCGAGCGCTACATGTTCCCTGGGCAAGGAAGTGAATAGAAACGCGGCGAGAAGCGCCGCAACCACAGCAAGCCCTTTTGCCGTTTGCCATCGATCGAGCGGCACGTCTTCGACGCGTTGCTCCTTTGGGGCCTGCGCAATCGCATCGTTTTCCGGCAAAATCCAGCGCTTGTGCGTCTGCCAAACAATCAGGCTCCAGCAGACGACAAGCCCTAATAAGACCGGCAGAATGGCCTCGATAAAATAGCCCGCAAAGGACAAGCGCAGAGTCTGGCCTATCAATATATTCTGCGGATTGCCTATTAGCGTTGCAGCAGACCCGATGTTGGACGCACACGCGAGTCCCAGCAGATAGGGAACGGGATCCAGACGGCGCTTGCGGCAGGCGTCGATCAGCACAGGAGCGACGGCAAGACAGACGATGTCATTGCTGAATACGGCTGACAATCCGGCAATAGCCAATACCAAGGCCCCGAGCAGCAATGGTGGCGGTAGCCGGAGCGCCGCAAGTCGCACCGTCACCCAACTGTAGAAACCTCCAAGACGCATTTGCGCGGACACCACCATGAACGCGAATTACAAGATAAGCGTCGGCAGATGAATGGCCCTCGCCGCGTCTTCCAAAGTCACGGCATCGAGGCTGATTAAAGCGATTGCGCCAAGCAGCGCAACACCCGCGCGATCGAGTTGTAAGAATGGCAGACCGCCAAGAATCATGCCCAGATACACGACAACGAAGACAATGATGATGGTTGCTACCATTAGTTTTTTGCGCGCTGCTTCACGTCTCGGGGAATGGTTTTCATGGCCAGTTAAAACCTAGTTTAAAGCAGCAATTGACTGCTGCGATATCCGTGCGAATTGCTTATATTTACGACCCGATCGCATTCGCTAAAGCGATTAGCCCAAACGCGAGAATCGTCACGCCCGATATCCTGTTTATCCACTGCATCCACTGCTGGCTTAACCGTGAGCGGAAGTGTCCAACTGAACTACTCAATATGAGCCACCAAAACGCCGAGCCCAGAAACACGCCCAGAACCATTGCGCTTGCCGCCCAATAGCTCGCATATGCTCCCAGGCCAAAACCTGCGAAGATCGCGATAAACGACAATATCGTTGTCGGGTTCGAAAGGGTAAGAAGAAAAGTTGACGCATAGGCCGCAAGGTGCGAGCCGGCTGAAATGGATGAAGCATCGCCTGCCGGCACGCTTCGAAAAGTCATTACGCCCAAGTAGCACAGAAAAACACCTCCTGTCAGCGCCAGCCATAATTGTTTTTCGAGAAGAAAAATGGACACGGCTGTAATGCCAAAAGCAGCGACGAAACCATAAGCGGCATCCGCAGTCGCGGCCCCAAGGCCGGTCAGCAACCCCCTCAGGGTTCCTTGAGCGAGCGAGCGGCGGATGCAAAGCACGCCGATTGGACCAACCGGCGCTGCAATCGAAAAGCCGACAATGATTCCTTTCAGAAGCGGACTCATGCGAAGCGCTCTCCCAAACGCTAAATTTTTATCGGATGGCCGAGCTGTTATATAACACGCGGATAGTGCTTTATGAAAGCATCTGAGCGCCGGTTTTATCACCAAACGCACGGCGTCCTAGGCCTTCGCAGACTCGAATGGCACTCCCCTAATTCCAACCCGAGGTTTGCATTGGCTTAGTTTTGTTTCCGCCTTTAATTGTATCAATCGAGTCAACCATTCGGTCTTGTGGATCGTTTAATTAATAATCGCGCGAAATAGCGTATAGTCGCAATCGCGGCTAACAAGCTTGATCGAGAATCTTTTCCTTTATCTAACCGGTACGCATAATTAGCCCAAAAGCATGACCGCGAACAAAATCATTAAAAAATACGTTTTTGGATTCTTGATGCTGGTGTTTTCAATAGCGGCGGCGTTCGCGCAGATCCCACCGCCACCGGAGGGCACTCCTCCGCCTCCACCACCGGACGTAATTCAACAGACATTCACTCAAGCTGAGCTCGATCAGATGCTGGCGCCGATTGCGCTTTATCCAGACGCGCTGCTATCGCAGATCTTGATGGCGGCGACTTATCCGCTTGAGGTCGTTGAGGCCGCCCGCTGGTCCAGGGCAAACCCTAATCTTAAGGGCGACGAGGCTGTGAGCGCGGTGGCGCAGAATAATTGGGACCCAAGCGTCAAGTCGCTGGTCGCGTTTCCGCAAATCATTCAGATGATGGACCAAAAGCTGGATTGGACTGAAAGACTGGGCGACGCTTTCCTCTCCCAGCAGGCGCAGGTCATGGACACGATCCAGAATTTGCGGCGGCGCGCGTATGACGCTGGAAATCTCGATTCTACCGGTCAAATTTACGTGGAGCCCGAGGGACAAAACATTGTGCTTGAGCCCGCGAATCCCTACGTTATTTACGTCCCCTACTACTATCCTACGGCAATTTACGGGCCATGGTGGTGGCCGGCATATCCGCCGGTCTACTGGGCACCTTGGCCCGGATATTATGTCGGTCCGGTTATTACGGCGGGCTTTTTCTTTGGATTTGGAGTGCCAGTGCCCCCGCATTTTTTCTTCGGCGCATGCGATTGGCATGATCACCGTGTCAATGTCCTGCAAGTCAAAAATCATTACTTCAACTACGACACCTATGCAAATCGGCAGCGGGCCATTTACCCAGTCGTCAATGTTACGAACACGGGGGTTGCATGGGGACATGATCCGGTTCACCGACGCGGCGTGCCTTATCGGACTCCGGCATTGCGCCAGCAATTCAGTCGCGTGAGTGTGGCATCTGAAACCCGGCGTGATTTTCGCGGTTACGTTCCTCCTTCAACCACTGCGCCCGCGGTACAGCAGCTTGCTCCGGCCACTCGCCCCAGTGTTGTCCAGTCGCGAAAGCAGCCCGAAGCGCAACGTGGCAAGATTGTTGCAGGCAGCACTGTCGCCAAGCCCGCCACCATCGCTACACCCGGCCGCCCGAACATGCCACCGCCGAGTTCCGTCCAACCGTTTAGAGCAACCGCTCGACCGGCCGTGCCAATTGCACAACCGCGACCTAATGCATTCGAATACATCGATCGCGGAGCGCAAGTGCGCGATTACAGCGCACGCGGTCGTGAAAGCTTTCAGGCCGCAATGCCCAGGACAGGCGCTCCGCCCGCGCCGCCGGCAGGTCGTGCTCCGGCGGCACGAGCTCCGGGCAATGCACCAGCGCAGCAGCCGGCGGGCAGTGCTGGCGGAACAATGCGTCACTAGGAAAATCTCATGAGACATATGATTTCGATAAACGGCGTCGAGAAAGTCATGAGCATGTCGAAGGAAAGAATCTGGCTAAGACGTTGCCAACAATTGGTGTACGGGTCGCTTTACGCGCTGACGCTACTCGCCTTGGCGCGCGGTGCAATCGCCGCTGGCATGCCCCAAAAAAGCTTCGGCTCGCCAGAGGAGGCGGTCTCTGCACTGGTCGAAGCTGTGAGATCGGGTGATGAATCGGCAATGAAATCAGTCTTGGGCCCGCGCAGCGGCAGACTCGTTGATTCGGGTGATACGGTCCAGGATCAGCAAAACCGCGATCGGTTTGTAAATGCTTACGACGAAGCTAACCGAATCGAGCTTCAAGGCGAAACAAAAGCGGTGCTTATCGTCGGCAACGATAACTGGCCGATGCCAATTCCGATCGTGAAATCGGGCGACAGTTGGCGTTTCGACGCCAAACAGGGTGCGCAAGAAATTTTGAACCGCCGCATAGGGCGCAATGAACTGGCAGCAGTCCAGGTCTGCCTTGCCATTGTGGATGCTGAGCGCGAATATTCGTCGCAAAACCCGGAAGGCGCCAGCGTACCCCGGTATGCAGCTCGGCTCGCCAGCACACCGGGCGAGCGCGACGGGCTTTATTGGAAAACTACCGCGGACCAACCGGAAAGTCCGCTTGGGCCCCTTCTTGCGGCCGCCGCGAACGAAGGTTACACGCACAAGTCGTACGCGACCCTTGCGCCGTATCATGGCTACTACTACAAGCTTCTCACCAGGCAGGGCAAGAATGCCCCGGGTGGTGCATATGATTATCTCGTCAAAGGCGAAATGCTGGGGGGCTTTGGAGTGCTCGCTTATCCGGCACGCTATCGCGCGTCGGGCGTCATGAGTTTCATTGTCAATCAGGATGGAGTGGTTTACGAAAAAGACCTGGGCAAGAACACGGCTTCAATCGCTGCCAAGATGACGACTTTCGATCCGGACCCCAGCTGGAAAAAGCACGATTAGGGGTCCTCTCCGAGAAAGAATGGCCGCCCAATTTCATTGTCGAATTTGAAACAACATTTTCCAAGCCATTGAATTTCGGAGATTGACCAGCTGCAGCTCATCAACAGACTCAGTGCTGAAGCAGCGTTTTGTGGGGTTCGGGGTTCCGGAAGGACTGGGCCGGAAGGCATCGGTCAAAAAATATTTCCGCCAAGGTACGCGATACTGGTGTAGATTATTTGGGCAGGAGCGCGTATTGCAAAATGGACAGATTCATAAATTTCGGTTTTCTGCTGGTAGCGATGCTGGTCGCGATGCCGGCTTGGTCCCAGATTTACAAGTGGGTGGATGAGAATGGCGTGACCAACTATACCAACCAGCCTCCACCCAACGGCAAAGCGCAAGAATTAGATCTGGATTCCGCCCGGCTGTCGGTCATTGAGACCGACAAGCCCGAGCAGCTCGCAGCGATGGCGGCAAAATACGAGGTGGGGTCGCTCAGGCAAAGGGTAAACGAATTGGAAGACCAGCTTGAAGTTCAGCGCTACGCGAGCCAGTATGCAGCCGAGTACGCCGCTGGTCCGGTCGAGGCCGGTTACGGGTACACGTACCCGTACGCCTATCCGGGCTATTTTTATGCCCCGGCTACCACGTTCTTCAACCGGAATCATTTCAGAAAACCGCATGTCAGGCCGACACGATTCATCGGGACGCCGATGGGGCACGGACATTCATCTAACGGAATGCCGCAGACGGGATTTCAGAACAGGTCGTTCCCCGTTATGATGCGCTGACAAGCGCGAACAGTAAGCTGTTTGCGGCGTTCATTTAGGTATTCACGTCTTTGAACGTAAGCCAACCGGTTCCTTCAGGTTTTACTGCAGGGCAAGCAGCTCAGAACGATTTATTCCAGGTGAAAGTAACGGAGCTTCCCGGCTCGCCATTCCTGATGAAACCGGAATCATGCGAATAATCCAAATAGACCTCTGAATTCCAGAAAAACCCAGTGTCCAGGCCGACGGTCGCGGCTTGGCCGTGTGCGGCTGCGAATACAACCTGATTGGTGGTCGAGACCTGCGCTTGATGCGCCCAAATGAAGGTGCCGCGCAAATGCAGATACATGAAGAAAAAGATCTCGCGCCGGTATTCTATCGCCGACATGACATAATCCGATACATAGATATTGTTGAACATGGTACCGGGGTAATCGACGCGATACAGGTCACCGGATTCGGATGGAAGCGGCCCGCCTCCAATCGTAAATGCGTTCCAGCGGTCGGCGCTGTGCTTATCCATCCCGCCTCCGTGCACGCTGGCGAAAATCCGGTTTTTCTCCGACATTCCTGGGACGCCGCCCGCCCAATCGACATACATTGAACCCATGGCATAACGCTGGGTTTGATCCTGGTTCCTAAAGCCTACGCCGGGAATTCCGGTATCAGACCAGTTATTGCGGTCTGTGTAATCGATATCCAGTCCCGCGGCCCATCCCTCGTGGGGCAATCCCAAAATATTTCGTTGAAAGCCGTCATAACGCGTCCGAAATTTTGCGCCATACAGCATCGTGTCGGGCGGTAGTTGATAGTTTCGTGCCGTGTCGCTCAGGCGGACCACGTAAAAATAGCCCGCCCGCCCCAGCAGCTGAATGTCCAGGTTGTTGTCAACGGTAAAGGGTGCGACCTTGTAACGAAGTCCCGGTCCGATCGATCCGAGAATCGTTCCATACTTCAAGGAGGTTGCATTTATTTCTCTATTGTTCAGGGTCAGTTTTTGGGCCACTGGAATATTACTGTTTTCAAAGAGCGTCACCAATTCGAGGTTATTGATGTGGTCCAAATTCCGCTCGTACTCCAGGCTATTGACAAAAATGCTTATTGTGTCGCGAGTGCGCGATTCTTCCCACGTCCGCTTGATAAAACCCGCACCAATGGGTTGAAACGCAGTCGATCCCTGTTTCGGGGTATAGAAAGAGCCGCCCACCGTCAGGGCGGTGATATTACCAATGTCCGTCTTGGGAACATTAACCGCTTCCCCCATGAATTCCGTATGGTAAGGCTCTCCGAAGATTGGCGTGTGATACGGGGGTGGGGGTGGCGCTGGCACTTGTTGAGCAGCGACCGTTCCAGCCCACGCTAGGAGAAGCACGGGGACGATCACAGACAAAAGCCTTATTGGTTTGCTTTTTTTTGCCATGCTGGCCTCCCAAGTGAGACTAGCGTTGAAGGAGTATCCGAAAAAAGCATAATACAAAATACGAGATTTTGCAGTTTTTTAACTTCGGTGCGTGGTGGCGTATTTCGACCGCCTACCAGCGATTCAGAGCGCCGGCGCACTTTTATGTCATGTGAGGGCCATGTCGAGCACTCTTATGACGTGCAAGGCCTGGCGGCCGAGGCCATCGTGTATCTGGTGGCGGCAGCTGGTACCGTCTGAGATCAGCAGGGTATTATTGTCGCTGTTGCGGATTCGGGGAAAAAGCGTCAGCTCCGCCATCTGCAGCGAGGCTTCGACGTGCTCTGCTTCGTACCCAAAGCTCCCAGCCATGCCGCAGCAG
>DASPRI010000189.1:0-2479 GCA_035624535.1 Burkholderiales bacterium | reverse complement strand
GGGGGAAGAGCGCGAATGGATCGGCAGCGACGTGTAGCCCGTCGCGGTTGTAAATGTGGACTCCGCGTTCGCTAACTTGGATCCGAAAGCTCGGATCTTTAATGGCGCCCGCCAGTTCGGCGATTTCTTCCGGAGTGTCCGGAAACGGTTTGCGTGCATGCACGGTGAGCAGTTCAGGGGAGAAATCACGCGGCAGGCTCGCTGCCTCACGCGCGGCGTACATGATTCGCCGCGCCACATCCGTTTCGCGCACCGCACACCGCGCGTGCGGACTCACCTCGGTGGTTAGAATATTGGTAATGTGCAGTTCCGAAACGATGCCCATGAGCAGCGCGTTGATCCCCGTAGTGTCGGCGTCGGTCAATTCGGTGAGGTTGCCCACCCCCATCATGATTTCGGCTTCCGGATGCCGCTGCCGCAGCTGGTAATATCGCACCAGCGAGTCGACAAAGCCGATATGTATCGGGTCAAGCACGGGATCGGCAACAAAGCTGCGCTTACGCTCGCCCATTTCTTTCATCGCCCGTTCCAGCGACGCGAGATCGCCGGATTGCTGAGGAATCAACACCGGCGTCGAATCGACTTCCTCGGCCACCCATAGGGTATCTTCCGTAAGGCTTAGCAAATAATCCGCTCCGGCCTTGCCACCGCGCAGCAACTCTTCCGGTACCGCCGAATCCACACTGACCCGATACCCCGATGCCTTTAAAGCAGTAACGGCTTCTTCAAGTCGCCGAAACGGCGTATCCGGTAGACAGCCGAGGTCTATCACATCTGCGCCATCGTTGCGGTAATTTTCCGCGCGCTGCAAAATCTGTTCGATGCTTAACTGCGGTGCGTCAACGATTTCAGCGAATATGCGCACGTCGTAACGGCCGAAATCTTTGCTTGCATCGCCCCTGCCGAAATACTGTGGCAGGTCTTTCAATTCGTCAGGCCCGCGTACTACTGGCACCCCGTAACGGTCTGCAAGTACGTCCAAATCGCCGCGGCAGCGACCCGGTACCATAATGCGCGTGCATTCGCCGGCCGAGGGCAAGCGTCGCATGATGAAATCTGCGGTCATGAGACCGGCAACGCTAATTCCGATGTTCAATACCTGGTATGTAAACTCCGCGGGTTGCATTTGATCGAGCACCCGGTTAAGGCTTTTTTCAGCCAGCTTGCCAGTGAGGAACAGGATACGTTCGGCCATACGCCTAATATACTCCAGTGCTGCCTTTACCCTCGGGTCTTTATTCCGAGCGCGTTCATGCGTGCGCGCACCGCCTCACGCAATTCTTCAATACGCATCACCACCGTGACATTTTCGAAGCTTTTCAGCTTTTCCGTATTGTCGAGATCGATCTTGCGCGGGTAAAGCGTCACCCACTCCTTTGGCGCCTCGGTCGTGACCACCGGTTCAGTGTCGCAAGCAAACACGATGCTGTGAACGCGACATTTGCCGGCTTGCGCAAATATGTTGGTGACCAGACTGTCTGAAATGCCGCTAACACATTTGGCAACTGTGTTGGACGTGGCCGGTGCGATGACTACCGTGTGATAGTGACCGTAATAAAACAAACCCACGGGCGCGGCGCTTGCTGTAGTGTCGCGAAATACGCGAAAACGGGCACGCAATTCCTTTAAGCTGTGCGCGTACATGTGCACCACTTCCGCCGCCGCCCGGGACAAAAAAAGATCAACGTGCGGCAGTTCAAGCGCGATATCCAGCGATTCCTTGAGGTAATGTCCCGAGCCGGTAAGCGCCCAGGCGAGGCGGGGCTTGTGATCGCGCACGCTAGAACCTGTCTCTAGCGAAATGTGTCTTTATTCGGGTCTTTGATATTCAGCCGTTGCATCTTGCGATAGAGCGTATTGCGGCTGACTTTGAGCTGGCGCGCCACATTGGTGATATTCCAGTGATGGCTCTCTAATTCGCGCAGCAGGGCATCGCGCTCGGCAGATTCTAGTGGGTTAAGCGCAGCGGAAGAGCCGTCGCCGCTCTCCGGCGAAGGCGCTCGGCCGCCGCCGATATCCAAGGGCAGGTCCTTGATACTGATGGTGTCGTTCTCGCGCAACGCCAGCACGGTACGCAATACGTTACGCAATTGGCGGATATTTCCTGGCCAGTGATAGCGTTCCAGCGCTTCGAGCGCCTGCTCGTCGATTTCAATTCTACGATTGTCAGTGTTTTCCGTGACGAGAATATTTTTGATCAAATTGCGTTTATCGGCGCGCTCCCGCAACGCCGGCAGCGACAAGCTAAGCCCGTTAAGACGATAATAGAGGTCCTGACGGAATTCCCCCTTGATTATTTTTTCGGTCAGATTGCAGTGCGTGGCGCTGATCAGCTTGATATCAACTTTGACCGGAATCTCGCTTCCCAGTGGCACGACCTCGCGCTCCTCGAGCACGCGCAACAGGCGTGCCTGAAGTTGAATGGGCATATCGCCGATTTCGTCTAGGAACAGCGTGCCGCCGTTCGCCTGGAAAATCT
>DASPRI010000124.1:0-5202 GCA_035624535.1 Burkholderiales bacterium | reverse complement strand
TTACCGTGAGCAGGCAGCAGGCACTGGAGGCCTTGTGCCAGCACGGATTGGCCGGCTACGATGCATTGCCGGTCAAAATATTATCGCGCGGCCAGCAGCGGCGGGTGGCGCTGGCGCGGCTCGCTGTGTCTGAAAAAATCCCATTATGGGTTCTCGATGAGCCGTTTGAGGCGCTGGATGCTGACGCCGTCGATTTTGTTCGACAATCGATTGAGCAGCATCTCGCGCAGGGCGGGGCCGCAGTGCTTACCACGCACCAGGATATCCGGATTGAAAGCCGGCACGCGCAGTGCATTAGGCTCGGACCGCGGACCAACTGAATGTTCACGGTGCTGCGCTGCGTAATCTACCGCGACCTGCTGCTCGCCGGCCGCAAGTGGTCCGACGTGCTGACCGCACTCATATTTTTCGTGATCGTGGTAAGCCTGTTTCCACTCGGCGTTGGACCCGAGCCCGGGCTGCTGCGCACCATCGGGCCGGGCGTGATCTGGGTCGCCGCCCTGCTTGCCTCAATGCTGTCGCTGACCCGCCTGTTTTCGGCCGATTTTGCCGATGGCACGCTGGAGCAGATGTTGCTTAGCGCAGCACCCCTGGGAGTGATCGTTGCGGCAAAGGTATTTGCGCACTGGCTGGTCACCGGGCTGTTGCTGGTGCTGATCGCTCCGCTTTTGGCCCTGCAATTTGATTTACCTCAAAACCTGTTGGCTACCCTTACCTTATCATTGCTCTTGGGGACGCCAGCGCTCAGTATGATAGGTGCCATCGGGGCGGCCCTGACGCTGGGTTTGCGCGGAGGCGGCGCGCTGCTTTCATTGCTGGTGCTTCCGCTTTACGTCCCGGTGCTGATCATCGGCGCTGGTACGGTGGAACGTGCGGCTGCGGGACTGGGAACCGAAGCGCATTTCCTGCTGCTTGCCGCACTTTTTCTGGTGGCTGCGACATTTGCGCCTTGGGCGGCTGCTGTAGCGCTACGCATTTCAGTCGAATAATTCGGGTATGATGTGGTCGAGTTGACGTTTCCGTTTAGGCAGCTTTTGAGGATGGTCTGACATATGCCGTATGTGACTCCGGAAAACACTGCGACGTGGCAAAATCAGGTTGTCGATCATTTCAGCTGGTTCAAGTATTCTTCGCCGCAAATTTTTTTTCCGCTGGCCGGGAAACTCGTGCCGTGGTTTGCGGGCGCGGCCCTGTTGCTCGCGGCGGCCGGGCTGTATCTTGGATTTTTCGTGGCGCCGACCGACAGCCAACAGGGTGAGGCCTACCGAATCATTTTCGTCCATGTGCCCGCAGCCTGGATGTCGATGTTCATTTATGTCGTCATGGCATTCTGGGCGGGAGTAGGGCTAACCTTCAACACGCGGCTTTCGGGAATGATGGCCAGCGCGCTCGCGCCGACCGGCGCAGTGTTCACATTCCTGGCGCTGTGGAGCGGTTCGCTTTGGGGCAAACCGACCTGGGGCACCTGGTGGGTCTGGGACGCGCGCCTGACCTCAGAGCTCATTCTGCTGTTTCTTTATTTCGGGTTCATCGCGCTGCAGGCCGCGATCGATGATCCGCGCCGCGCTGACAAAGCGGGAGCCGTGCTAGCACTCACCGGAGTCATCAATATCCCGATCATTTATTTTTCTGTCCAATGGTGGAACACGCTGCATCAGGGCGCGTCAGTGAGTATGAAGAGCGCACCGACTATGGCGGCGACCATGCTGGTCGGCATGCTGGTGATGGCGCTCGCTTTTTGGATGTACAGCATTGCGGCTTCATTGATGCGCGTGCGCTGCATCATCCTCGAACGCGAACGCGACAGCCAATGGGTTGCGGACTATATAGGCGGCGTCAAATGAACTGGGCAAGCTGGAGCGATTTTTTTGCAATGGGCGGCTACGCGTTCTACGTGTGGGGTTCCTATGCCGTGGTGTTCGGACTTCTGGTGGTAGAAATCTTCCTGCTCGTTCTGAGAAAGCGCAACATTGTGCGGGAACTGCTGCGCGTGCGCAGCGCAGCGCGTCGGGGATTGCAATGAAGTCCCGGCATAAACGGTTCTTGGCAATTGCCTTGGGTGTCGCGGCGCTGTCTACAGCCGCAGCCCTGGTACTGAGCGCGCTCAACAAGAACCTGGTGTTTTTTTTCACTCCATCGCAAGTGGCAGCGAACGAAGCGCCGCAGTCGCGCGATTTCCGCATCGGCGGCCTGGTGGTGCCCGGAAGCCTCAAGCGTGAGGTCGATGGTTTCACCGTGCAGTTCATTGTGACCGATACCGCGTACAGCATTCCGGTTAGCTACCGCGGCACTCTGCCCGACTTGTTTCGCGAAGGCAAAGGGGTTGTTGCGCAGGGACATCTCGGGCCGAACGGAGTATTTCAGGCCAGCGAAGTGCTCGCCAAGCATGATGAGAATTATATGCCACCCGAGGCGGCGGATGCGGTCAAGAAAGCGCACGCTGTGGCACAGAAAACTGCGCAAACACTGGTAATCGACTCGCAAACACAGGTGAAGCGCTGATGGTTCCCGAACTCGGTCAGTTCGCTCTGGCTCTGGCGCTGGCCATTGCTCTGACACAGGCCGTGCTTACGTTGGCCGGCGCCGCTCGCGGTAACGCCGCGTGGATGCGCGTTGCAAGGCCTGCTGCGCTGGGACAGTTCATTTTTGTCGCAATCGCTTTCGGCTGTCTCATGTACTCGTTTATCAACAAGGACTTCTCGGTCGCCTTCGTCGCGGCGAATTCCAATTCTGCACTGCCCTTGCAATACCGCGTTGCCGGAGTCTGGGGCGGACATGAAGGCTCGCTATTGTTGTGGACGCTGATACTCGGAGCATGGATGGTCGCGGTGAGCGTATTCAGCCGACGCCTTCCGGATGACATGGTGGCGCGCGTGCTCGGGGTAATGGCTTTGGTGAACGTCGGCTTCCTGTCATTCATGTTGTTTACCTCGAATCCCTTCGACCGATTGTTTCCGGTTCCCGCTGACGGGCGCGATCTCAACCCGCTGCTGCAGGATCCGGCCATGGTGCTGCATCCACCGGTGCTCTATACCGGTTATGTCGGATTCTCGGTGGCGTTTGCTTTTGCGATTGCGGCCCTGCTCTCAGGGCGCCTGGACGCAACCTGGGCTCGCTGGTCGCGCCCGTGGACAACTGTGGCGTGGATGTTCCTGACGCTCGGAATCGCGCTGGGCAGCGTGTGGTCGTATTACGAGCTGGGTTGGGGGGGCTGGTGGTTCTGGGACCCAGTGGAAAACGCTTCGTTTATGCCGTGGCTGGTCGGTACCGCGCTTATCCATTCGCTCGCGGTTACCGAAAAGCGCGGCACGTTTCGCAGTTGGACGGTGCTGCTCGCGATATTCGCCTTTGCGCTGAGCCTGCTGGGGACTTTTCTGGTCCGCTCCGGCGTATTGACTTCGGTGCATGCTTTCGCGACCGATCCCAAGCGCGGCATTTTCATTTTGGCTTTCCTTACTGTGGTGATTGGTGGCTCGCTGGCACTTTTTGCCTGGCGCGCGCAACGCATCGGACTGGGTGGAAGTTTCGATCCGGTCTCTCGCGAGTCGATGCTGCTGACCAACAATGTCTTGCTGGTCGCGGCCGCCGGCTCGGTGTTGCTGGGCACGCTTTACCCGCTTTTGCTGGATGCGCTCGATTTAGGCAAGATTTCTGTCGGCCCCCCGTATTTTGAAACCATATTCGTGCCGTTGATGGCACCAGCACTGTTCCTCATGGGAATCGGCCCTCTCTCACGATGGAAGAAAGCCAGCTTGCCGAATTTGGCGCTGCGCTTACGCTGGGCATTTGCAGTGAGCCTGGCGACCGCGTTGTTGCTTTCCTTCGCGCTCGGCCGCTCGAGCCTCTGGGTAAGCTTGGGGCTGCTGCTGGCCGTTTGGATCGTCGCAGCCAGTGCAGTAAATTTTTGGGAGAGAATCAGCAATTTTTCCGGCGCAAGCGTCGCGGCACGGCTTGCCGGTGCTTCGCGCGCGTATTACGGGATGCTGCTCGCGCATATCGGTGTCGCAGTATTCGTGGTTGGCGTGACATTGGAGAAAGGCTTCGAAATCCAGAAAGACGTGCGCATGGCACCGGGCACGACTGAACAGATCGGCGCATATACGTTCCGCTTTGAAGATGTCGAGCAAGTGACCGGGCCCAATTATGTCGCTGCGCACGCCACGATTACCGCCCTGAGGAATGGCAAAGTCATTGCGGTGCTGCACCCGGAGAAACGCTTTTACGCGTCGCAGGAAAGCCCGATGACGGAAGCCGCAATCGATCCGGGCTTCACCCGTGACCTATATGTTTCCCTCGGCGACCCGGTCGACTCCAAGACCTGGATCGTGCGTTTGCAACACAAGCCTTTTGTCCTGTGGATTTGGGGAGGCTGCGTGCTGATGGCGCTGGGCGGATTTTTTGCGGCGGGCGACCGCAGGTACCGCGTGGAAACGTTACGCAAGAGCATCGCGACGCATGCGGCACTCGGTGCGACGGCAGCGGGAGCGCGCCTGGCCCGCGCTGCCGTTCGGGAGAAGTCGCATTGAAATATTATTTGGTGCTTGCTGTCTTCATCGTGCTGGTCGCGTTTCTTGCTGTTGGCCTGACCCTCAATCCGCACGAAGTGCCCTCGCCGCTCATCAACAAACCCGCGCCGCATTTCGACCTGCCGCAGCTACGCGATGCCAGCAAAAATTTCTCCGAGCGGGACATGATGGGAAAGGTGTGGCTGCTCAACGTCTGGGCGTCGTGGTGCGTGAGTTGCAGGGAGGAACACCCGGTGCTGCTGGAATTCGCAAAGAGCGAGGTGGCGCCGGTTTATGGGCTCGACTACAAAGACAAACGCGAGGACGGCATGAGCTGGCTGGAACGCTTCGGCGATCCTTACCGGGTCTCGGCCTTTGATTACGATGGCAAGGTCGGCATTGACTACGGCGTTTACGGCGTTCCGGAAACCTACGTCATCGACAAGCGCGGCGTAATCCGCTACAAGCAAATTGGCCCGCTCACACCGGAAATCCTCAAGCACAAGATCATTCCGCTCGTGGCCAGTCTCAATAATGGCTAGGCTGCTGGTGTTGATGCTGGTGCTGCTGGTCATGAACGCCGCGCGCGCCGCCGAGAGCGCGCCGGCGGTGCATGACCCGCAGCTCGACGAACGTGTCAGGGCGCTCGCGGAGACTCTGCGCTGTCTGGTATGCCAGAACGAAACCATCGCCGACT
>DASPRI010000180.1:0-26496 GCA_035624535.1 Burkholderiales bacterium | reverse complement strand
ACTCAGCTTCAAGATTCCCGAGCCGGCCTTGGTCAATGCGTTGCCGGCCGTAGCGTTCAAGGCGGTGGTAAAAGAAAGATTGCCTAAGGTGGAAAAGACCCCCTCGCCCGTGCCACCAAATGTTAACCGGTCACCGGCTCGACCAGTGATCGTATTCGCGGCGCCTGCTGCCGAAAAAATAGCTCCACTCGCGACTGTTAAAGTCTTATTGCCACCACCACTGCCGATCGTGTAGGTGGAGCCGCCCGATAGAAGAATTGAATTAAATGCTCGCGTTACGTTGGGAGACACCGAGGCGCTGACCAGTAAGTTGACACCGGCAGCGGCCGTCGATGTGGTGTACTCGGTCGCCAAATTCAACGGGCGAATGCCATTCGTGTTTCCGTTCGTGTCCACGTTGTATGTGACAAATCCGATTCCAGAACCTGCCGCGGACGTGTCACCGATTGCATAAGGCACAATATTGATATTTGTCGTGCCTGCCGCGCCACCGCCGCCGGTAAGGTTCAGTCCGCCCGCAGCGGTAAACTTGATATTGGTGTTACCGGCACCGGGATTCGATCCCAAGTTCGTGCCTCTGAACAGTACTGTTGCCCCGGCTGATCGGTTGGCACTTGCAAAGGTCAATGTCGTCGATCCGCCGGTACCGGAGAAGGCAGTTACAGTGGACGCACCTGAAGAAAGCGTTAGTTGCCCGACAGTTTCTGACGCGTTGGTAGCCGCGACATTAGTGCCCGAGAACTGAAATTCACCGCCGTTGAGAGTCAGCGCGTTAGCGTCGCTGATGCGATTCGTATTGTTTGCCGCGCTGTTGTCAAGACTGAGGATTCCCCCCTGGTTGACCGTAAATGTGGTGCTGGTAGCTGTACCGTTTGCCCCACTCAAGGTTAGCGTGCCGTTGTTGATTGCGGTTGCGCCCGTAAATGTGTTCGTCCCCGACAACGTCCATGTCCCCGTCCCATTTTTTGTCAACGTGCCCGTCGTGGTCGCAATGACCCCACTTTCTACACCCGCGCCCGTGCCCGTGAGCGTAAGGTTATTCGTGTTGCCCGTGACTCCACCGCTCAACGTCAATGTTCCACTGCCAGAGGCGTCCACGATGCCCCCGCTGCTGGTCAAATTGATGACACGGTTGCTGCTGTGGCCCGTTCCGGTGTATTGCAGCGTCGCCCCTCCCGCCAATGCAATCGTCCCGTTGGCAACCGTCGTGGGCGCACCCAACGCGCTGGAACCGCCGCTCACGTTGGCAATACTGTTAAAGCTCAGCGTGCCGGCACTCACCGTGGTCACGCCCGTGTAGGTGTTCGCTTGGCTAAGCGTGGCCGTTCCTGCGCCGCTTTGAGTTAAACCACCGGGACCTCCGATAACAGCGGTTTGTGTCACATTGCCACCAGCATTCAGGATAAGTGCAGATCCAGCCGCCCCAGTAGTGACACTGGCATTTATTGAAATATTACTTGCTGCTGTAAGTGTGAGTGAGTTCGTTGAAGCCCAAGTGATAGGATCAACCACCGTGATATTGCCCGCGCCCGTACCTGCAGCATTATTCGTAGTAACAACCACGTTGGCGCTTCCCAGCGCCGCATTAAGACTTCCAGTGGTTAACAGCGAATCCTGAACCGCGCCTGACGCTAGGAAGGTATTAGGATTACCACCGCTGCCGGTATCGGCGGTGCTATCTGTCCCTGACATTCCGGCAGTCGTGGCATTGGCCTGATTCAACGCAATATAAATGTTCGTTGGGTCGAGGAGTAGCGTTCCGGAAGCACCCATGGGAGCCCGCACGTCAACGAACCCCTGATAATCCAGCCAACCCTTACCGGAAGTTTCGACAAAACCGCCGTTACCATTAGTTGCACCGCCCCGGGCAAAAATTGCGCCATAAAACTTAGTCGCTTCGTCTGCCCATACGACAACTTTGCCGCCACTGCCTGACTGAAGCGCGTCCGCATGGATACTTGCGCTTGCCGCAACATAAGTGCGTTGTGAATTGGCAAGTGCAAGACTCCCATCGAGAATGTTGGCGCCGTGGAGGTCCCCCCCAATAAGCACCGAACCGCCGCCAGCAGCTCCCGATGCATCAACCTGCGCGCCATCAAGCAAACCTGTTTGTTGGCCGACTATCGCAACGCTTCCACCCTGTCCCGCTTTTCCAACAGCCTCGATGTTTCCAGATACTGAAGCGGTGCCCTGCTGCGCTTGCGCGACGACGCGGCCGCCGTTTTGACCGTTTGCGGAAATTTGGCTGCTTGAATCAAGCGTTACGTCGTTTGAAGCCTTGAGAATAATGCTGCCATCGGCACCGCGAACCGCGGAATCGGCGTTGATGACCCCGCTGTTCTTAACCAGGCCGGCGTAAATCCCGCCGCTGCCATACGCTAGCTGACTTAAGTTGATCGAGCTGTCCGTGGGCGCGGTAATCTCAACTTGCACGCCTGGTGTTGAGCCTTCGGTCACGCGCACCGACTTGCCCGCTGCAAGCACAATATCGCCGGTCGGCGCCGTGATAACACCTTGATTTTCGACTGCACTGCCAAGCAAATAGACGCTTCCGCCCGGACTTGCAGTAATGCGACCTTGGTTGACGACCGCAGCCGCCTTTGCCGGGTCGCCGACGAAATTCAAGCGTCCAGCGATAAAATCGGCATTCGAAATGTTGAGTGTCGAGGCCACCATTCCTGCAACGTCAATCCGGGAATTGGCGCCAAACACAATGCCGTTCGGATTAATTAAGAAAACGCGGCCGTTGGATTGCAGCGAACCGAGAATTAGGGAGGGATCAATACCGATCACCCGGTTTAAAACTGCGCTCGCCGCTGATTGCTGAATGAAGCGCGTCGTCTCGTTGGGAGCGATTGAAAACTGTTGCCAGTTGATGATGGCGCCCGGGCTATTTGTGATCGATAACAGCGCGCCTTGGGTTGAGAACGAGGCTTGGCCGTTGACGACCGTGGGCCCCACTGGATTTGCATAGGCAAAATGCCCCGCAATGCAGGTAATTGCCGCTAAAAGGAAATTGCGTTGAACCGCGTTTGCTCTAAATAATCTCATCCAGTGTATATAAGCGCCTGTTTTGCCATCATTTACACGCAAAGCGGGCCGTTGATCTAGCCCGCTATTCTACTGTCATTGAGATAAATAGCAATGTCCATGCCTGTGCCGATGCTAGCAACAAAACATGGACTTAGGATGTGATTTAATTCACTCGAAAGCCACAAAAAGCGGAGTTTTTTCTTCACGCTTTTTGATCAGAACGGGTGGTATCTTTTTTGTGGCTTCCGGGTCGGTATTCCGGTCGTTAATTCGAGCAACGCTATTCGCTGTCGAAGCTGGATCTGAGGCGATATCAATCCAAATGAAGTCAAACTCAAGAACTTGAATGAATTGGATTCTAAACCGGCAAGGCGACGTACTTTTCGATTCGAAAAATTGCCGGTCGTTCTAAAGGCATTGCTTCCTCGTCTGGTTGCGGCTCGTTCGCCCAGCTTTCTCATTGCCAAGTCGCTAATTGCCCGAATCCTCTCGAATTTACATGTTCGTTTGGATAAAAGCGAACCACGGATTTGCGCCTTAATCAATTGCTGCAGTGCCGGAATCACGCGATCAGTTAGTCAGGTCTCTCATAAAGAAAATGTCGCAAGACCACGAGAATTAAAATATTTTGAGGAGGATGATAATCATAATTGGCTAAAGTCCTAGCCATTTCCTCGCAATCGGCATAAACGGGGCAAGGCATTCTTTTCAAAGCGAGGTCCAGGCGCACACGCCAAAGCCCATCTGGTTGATTTCCCAAGTCTCAATTAATTTCCACCGCCATTATCGCGGCTCGACCAAGACATTTTTCTATTTAGACGATCCGCGACCAGTGGCCAACACCTTTGGGTTGTCATCGGCCATTCTGCTGCGGTACGGGAAAGATGCACAGTATGGCGTCTTGGCATGCAAATTTATCGACAAAATCAGAACAGAGTGCCATTAAATGGCCAACATTTGCCAAGGACACATGATGACTTACATCAAAAACGAAATGAACGGCATCGTGCCGACCGCTTTCCGGCAGTGTTGACTTAATTTCGGATGCGCGGAACCAGGTATCGCAGCCTTGATTTTGGCTACACTTCAAGCTGTTAACCAACGGCGCTGCTTCCAACTTCGGGAATCATGCCGACATCCCACATAAGCTCCCATCTCTTAACGATCGCGTCAAAAAGATAAAGGAGCGGCGAAGCGTCGTCACGTGCGTTGAGAGTTCAGCTTGCTAGCCAAGTCTTGGATAAGTGGAGATAAAATTGACGTTCCTTAGGGCCAAATGCGATGGGCGTTGGCGCCATAGTGCTAAGCAGGTCGAAAGCTTGGCGGAGAGGGTGGGATTCGAACCCACGATACACTTGCGCGTATACCGGTTTTCGAGACCGGCCCGTTCGACCGCTCCGGCACCTCTCCAGGAGCGCGGCATTTTAGCATCAAACTGTAGCTTTTCGCCGTCTGATTATCGTGTTGGTTGAATGGATTTCAGTCCAGCCATGTAAGGCCGGAGGGCGGCGGGAATTTCTATTTCGCCGTTGGAATTTTGATAATTTTCCATGATCGCGATCAGCGTTCGCCCCACGGCAAGTCCCGAACCGTTTAACGTGTGCACAAACTCGGTTTTGCCTTTCTCGTTCCGAAAACGCGCCTGCATGCGACGCGCCTGAAATGCTTCAAAATTGCTGCATGAAGATACTTCACGGTATCCGTTCTGTCCCGGCAGCCAGACTTCGATATCGTAGGTCTTCGCTGAGGCAAAACCCATGTCGCCTGTACACAAGGTCACAACACGGTAAGGAAGTTCCAATTTCTTCAATATAGTTTCGGCGTGTCCGGTTAATTCCTCCAATACATCATAGGATTTGGACGGATGTACGATTTGTACCAACTCGACTTTATCGAATTGGTGTTGGCGAATCATGCCGCGCGTGTCTTTGCCGTAAGACCCCGCCTCGCTTCGGAAACACGGCGAATGGCATACAAATTTAAGCGGAAGGCTTTCCAGCGGCAAGATTTCATTTCGAACGATGTTGGTCACCGGTACTTCAGCGGTAGGAATGAGATAGAGTTTTTCGCTCTCGCTCCTTGGCACAGCGAACAAATCGGCTTCGAACTTCGGTAACTGTCCTGTGCCCCGCATGCTTTCAGCATTGACCATATACGGCGCGTAAACTTCGGTGTAGCCGTGTTCGTTTGTATGCACGTCGAGCATAAACTGCGCAATCGCGCGATGCAGCCCTGCCAGCGGGCCTTTCATCAAAACGAAGCGGGCGCCGCTGATTTTGCTCGCGGCAGCAAAATCAAGTTGCCCAAGTGCTTCGCCGAGATCGACATGATCTTTGACCGCAAAACCAAATTTGCGTGGTGCGCCAACTTTTCGTACCTCAACGTTGTCAGCTGATGATCTGCCAAATGGAACACTTTCATCAGGAATGTTCGGAACATCCAGAAGAAGGGCTTCAAGCTTGTTTCGAACATCGACAAGTTGGTCCTCCAGAATCTTAAGTTCAGCGGCCTCGGAGCTGACCTGTTGTTTAAGTGCAGAAAACTTTGCTTCATCGCCTACCGTCTTTGCAGAATAGGCTTGTGTGGAAGTCAAATTCCTGCTGGCTTGCAATTCTTGGGTCCGAACCTGAATCTTTTTTCGCTTCTCTTCGTACTCTCGATAGAGCTCGATGTTCAATTGAAAACCGCGCGTTGCCAGCAGCTTTTTTGCGACTGCTTCGATATCGCCGCGGAGTAATTGTGGATCGAGCATGGGGTAAGGAATTTAAACGTGCGAATGAATAACTAAGGCTTGCTCGCTTTTTTGTCCAGCTCGCGTAAATGCTTTAAATGTTCAGCGATCTTTGCTTCAAGCCCGCGCTTTGTCGGTTCATAGAAATTCTGCGCCGCCATGCCGGCGGGAAAATAGTTTTCTCCCGCTGCGTAGGCTTCAGGTTCATCGTGCGCGTAGCGGTAATCTTCGCCGAAGCCCAATTCCCTCATTAGCTTGGTCGGCGCATTGCGTAAATGCTCGGGGACCGCTCGTGATTTATCTTCGCCGATGAACTGGCGCGCGCTATTATACGCCGCGTACACTGAGTTGCTTTTGGCAGCACAAGCGAGATAGATCACCGCTTCGGCGAGTGCAAGCTCCCCTTCCGGGCTTCCTAAACGCTCATAGACTTCGCAAGCGTCCAGCGCGATTCGCAAAGCGCGAGGATCTGCCAGCCCCACATCCTCCACCGCCATCCGTACCATGCGCCTGCCGATGTAACGCGGATCCGCGCCTCCGTCCAACATACGGCACATCCAGTAGAGGGAGGCATTGGGATCCGAGCCGCGCACCGATTTATGCAGCGCGGAGATCTGGTCATAAAAGGCATCGCCGCCTTTATCAAACCGCCTTACACTTTGCGCCAGCACATTCTGAACATATCTCGCGTCGATTTCCATGCTTTGATCCTGTTCGACGGCAGTGGCAAGATGTTCCAGCATGTTGAGCAGTCGTCTGGCGTCGCCATCGGCATAGCCCACCAGCAAAGACTTCGCTTCCTCGGTAAAACTGGCACTGGGTATGGCGAGTTTTTTGGCGCGTTCAAACAATATACCCAGTTCTTCATCGGAGAGCGGGTGCAGTACATAAACTGCGGCGCGAGAAAGCAGCGCGCTATTGACTTCAAATGATGGATTCTCGGTGGTAGCGCCTACGAACGTGACCAGTCCTCGTTCCACAAACGGAAGAAACGCATCCTGTTGCGCTTTGTTGAAACGATGAACCTCGTCAATAAACAAAATCGTGTGGCGACCGGATTGTTGCAGGGTGAACTCGGCTTTTTCGACCGCCTCGCGGATATCCTTTACACCGGCGAGGACTGCGGACAGGGCAATGAATTCTGCATTGAAGATGCTGGCCATCAGCCGCGCGATGGTAGTTTTACCCGACCCTGGCGGCCCCCACAGAATCATCGAATGAGGCTTACCGGCCTCAAACGCCAATCGCAAGGGCTTGCCTTTTCCCAAAAGATGCGTTTGACCGACGACATCTTCAATATGCTTCGGACGCAACCGATCGGCCAACGGCGCAACAGGTGCTCTTCTCTCAAATAAATTACTCACCGATAATATCCGCACCTTTGGGTGGGGTAAATTTGAAGAGTTCCGGGTTCAGACGGGGATTACGCACCAGATCGGAAAAGTGCAATACGGTGGTCTGTCCAAAACGGTCGCGCAGCTCCATAACCTGCAGGTCTGATTTCTTAAATCCCATGCGTATGCTCTCGAATGAGCTCTCTTGGGTCTTGGGCAGTGCTTGCAGCCACTCTAAACCGTCCCGAGCACCGTCGTCCTTAAGACGAAAATCCTTTTCGATCTCGTTGCTGCCGGCAAGCAGAGCAGCCGGGCTTTCGCCCAGCGCTTGATCAAGTTTTTTTACGGTCACCTGATTCAATTCGGGGTCGTACACCCAGAGTTTCTCACCATCGCCCACAATCAACTGAGCGTAAGGTTTTTCATAACTCCAGCGAAATTTGCCGGGTCGGGAAAATTCCATGGTGCCGCTAGATTTCTGTACGCTGCGGCCGTTTTTGTCCAACAGTTCCTGGTCGAATTGCGCTTTTGCCGTTGTAGAATGCCGGATAAACTCTTTCAAACTATCAATGCTGGATGCTTGAGCTGGAGACAAGTCTGCAAGCGCAAAAATTACGGCCGCTGCAATACCCGCTTTCATTAGCAGTATTTCCATTCGGTCCGTAGGGGAGCCACCCTGTCCATTCCAAAAGTGACATCGGTACCGGAACCTTTCACAGACTGCGGGTTGCGGTGGTCTTTGAGGATTTGACGCGCAGCGCGCCAGACAAGACAAAGAGAACTAGACATGACTGGGACCTGTTGGCACCCGGCTGGCTGACTTAATAGACCGGTTTTCGGGGTGAGTACGCAACTGAATCCCCCGCTGGCACCAATACCTCCCTGTTGCCGTTACTTTGCATGCCGGAAACCAGCCCTCCTCGTTCCATTTGTTCGATCAATCGTGCGGCGCGATTGTAGCCAATGCGCAAGTGCCGCTGCACCAGCGAAATCGAGGCACGGCGCGATTTCAAAACAATCGCCACCGCTTCATCATAAAGCGGATCGGATTCAGAATCGGAATCGGACGACTCGTCGTAGAGTTCTGTTTCATGTCCTTCCAACACTTCTGGCACGTACTGTGGTGCGCCCAGGGCTTTTAGATAATTGACCACCCTGTGCATTTCCTGGTCCGATACAAATGCACCGTGTACCCGCTGCGGGTAGCCCATACCCGGCGGCAGGTAGAGCATGTCGCCTTGCCCGAGCAGCGCTTCAGCTCCCACCTGATCGAGTATGGTGCGCGAATCCACCTTTGCCGAAACCTGGAAAGCGATCCGGCTCGGAATATTTGCCTTGATGAGACCGGTGATCACATCCACTGACGGTCTTTGGGTCGCCAATATTAAATGCACGCCCGCCGCGCGCGCTTTTTGCGCAAGGCGAGCGATCAATTCTTCAACCTTCTTCCCCACCACCATCATCAGGTCGGCCAATTCATCAATAACCAGCACGATCAGCGGCATTTGCTCGAGACGCTCCGGATTATCCGGGGTCGCAGTGAACGGATTGGTGAGCGGCGTGCCGCTCTTTTGCGCATCACGAATTTTCTGGTTGTATCCGGCAATATTGCGCACGCCCAAGTTTGACATCAGCCTGAAACGTCGATCCATTTCCCCGGCGCACCAAAGGAGCGCGTTGGCCGCCTGCTTCATATCGGTTACTACCGGCGCAAGCAAGTGCGGGATGCCTTGGTAAATCGAGAGTTCCAGCATTTTGGGGTCAACCAATATCATCCGCACCTGAGCCGGCGAAGCTTTGTAAACGAGGCTCAATATCATGGCGTTGATCGCCACGGATTTGCCAGAGCCTGTAGTGCCCGCGACCAGTATATGCGGCATCCGGGCAAGATCCGCCACCACTGCGTTTCCGCTGATGTCTTTGCCTAAAGCCAGGGTGAGCGGCGACGCCATTTCGGCGTACGCCTGTGAGCTGAGAATTTCGGAAAGCCGCACCATTTGACGCTCGGGATTGGGAATTTCCAAGCCCATGCAGGCCTTGCCCGGTATGGTTTCTACTACGCGAATGCTCACCACCGAGAGCGCTCGCGCCAGGTCTTTCACCAAATTGACAATTTGACTGCCTTTTACACCGACTGCGGGTTCGATCTCAAAGCGCGTGATGACCGGGCCCGGGTATGCCGCCATTACCTTTGCCTCGACTCCAAAGTCCATCAGCTTTTTCTCGATTAAACGCGAAGTGAATTCCAGTGTGTCGGCGGACAGCGCCTCAACTTCCTCGCCAGGCTTATCGAGCAGATGCAACGGTGGCAAGGGCGTATCGGGCAAATCTTCGAACAACGGTACCTGTTTTTCTCGTTCGACGCGCGCCGACTTGGGGATTTCTGCTACCGGCGGTTCGATGTGGATCGGCCGGTGGTCCTCGAAACGCTTCTTTTCCACTTCGACAAACACTTCGCGCCGGCTTGAGGCAACTTTGCCCACCCTCCTATCCCGCCAGTTCCGCAATGAATCGATAACGAACAGGTAGCTGTCTTCAATCGAGCCGCCGAGACGTTCGAACAGCTTGATCCAAGAAAGGCCGCTGAACAGCGTGAGGCCGATAGCGATCAGCGTCAACAGAACTAGCGTGCCCCCGACATATCCCAAGGCGGTGACTGCGGCCTTGCTGACCATGGCTCCAAGCATGCCCCCGGGCGCGAGAGGCAGATCTACCTTAATGCTTTGGAAACGCACCGCCTCTAACCCACTGCTGGCTAGAAGCAGCATCGCGAACCCGCAGGCGGCGACGATAAACGACCGACGATCGCTGATACCCACGCTGTCAATGCGTTTGTAGCCCCACCAAGTGGCAAACAGAAAGAACACGGCCCACCAATAGGCCGAAATTCCGAACAGATAGAGCAAAATGTCGGCCAACCAAGCGCCGAAATGCCCTCCCAGATTGTGCACGTCGGCCACGTGGCTGGATTGTGACCAGGCAGGATCAAGCTTATCGTAGCTCACCAGTACCAGCACCACGTACAGCGCTACCGCGACCAGCGCCAGCCACCACGATTCACGCAGCAACGCTGCGAGCTTGGGCGGCAGCGGCTTGCGCTCGTCCGATTTGGTTCTCTTGTAGGGGGAAAGCATCGTTGCTTCGCAAACTCAACTTGCAACTCTGATTATATCAAGCTGAACGCGAAACGTAGCCTAATTTATGCTTCGGCATTGGACGGAAAGCAGGTCTCGCCGTATTTCCGGAATGCCCAGACTAAAAAACCTCTCTTAACGACCCCGATGATGCGTAAGCATTGATATGCATCACGGTCTGGTTCGGGTCACAATTTCGAAGCGCTCGCGGTCTTTTCCGGCAGCCCCTCGTTGACAATGATTCTCCTAGCCTCGAAACGGATGTGTCCGGAGACTGCAAGGTCCTTCAATATCCGGCTCACCATCTCGCGCGAGGCGCCAATCATGTCAGCCAGGTCCTGTTGCGAAAGCTTCTCGCCCACTATCATTTTGCCGTTTTCCGGTTTGGCTAATTCAAGCAGGGTTCTCGCCACCCTGCCGTAAACATCCATCAATGCCAAGCTTTGAATTTTTCTATCGGCGCTGCGCAGCCTTTGTATCAGCCCTTGGATGATCTTGAACGCCATTTGTGGATTGTGTGCGAGACAGTTAACAAAGTCCGCCTTTGAAATCGCAAACAATTGGGTCGGCTCCATGGCAACCACATCGGCGGAACGAGGCTGTTGGTCCAAGAGTGCCATTTCCCCGAAAAACTCGCTTTTTCCCAAAATAGCCAGAATGACTTCTTTGCCCCCGCCGGTGCTCAATATGACTTTTACCTTTCCGGAGGCAATGACGTATAGCGCATCGGTTTTATCGCCCTCGTGCAAAATTATGGCGTGTTTGGCAAAATTCCGACCCACCGCTACGCGCCCCATCGCCGCGAGTTCTTCAGCCTGCAAGCCCGAAAACAGCGGAACATTTCCCAGCAAATCATTCATTGACGTTGTCATAAGATTAATCCACCAAGGTCTCTTTTATACCTGCATTTTAATACACAAAGACGATTCCAACATGGGCCATCTTGCTCCAGCTTGTTTCGCCGTCCCCCGGAGCGAGCACGTTGGCAAAATCGGCTCGCACGCTGAAATTCTTATGATACACACGGACGCCGAAGCCGGTGCTGGAGATAAACTCGTTCGTTTGCTCCCCTGGCAAGGCATGATTACGCCATACGTCGCCGTAATCATAAAAGAGAAGCAAACGCGTGTGCACGCTCGGCAGCTGCAACCAGCCGCCGAGGTCGGGCGAATAGGCTTCCACCGTTCCCTGGTATCCTGCATCGTTTATGATTGCGCGCTCGTGGAAACCGCGCACGCTATTGAAACCGCCAATGCCATACTGCACCCCGGGAACAAGTGCATCCTGGGTTAGCTGTGTGTTAATTGCCGCTCGGAACTGGAAATCATATGGCAAGGTTTGGAGTCCTGCCAAGCCAAGCGTGACGATGTGGTAAGTATCGGTAGCACCGAAGCGCGCTGCCTGAAAAGCCGCTTGGTCGCCATCGTCGCCCCAGGGAATATTCATCGAGTAGCCGGCATTAAACGCGATTTCGGTCGACGCAAGGTGCCAGTTACCGAAATAAGTTACGCTTGCAGGATGCACGGTGATGTTGGGAACCAGTGAAAGCGGACTTTCTGCTGTCCTAGTGGTGTTGTTGAACGCCTCGTAACTCATCCCGAAGACCAGTTTTTGCTCGTATATTTCCGCGACCCTGGGCAATAAATAATTATAGCGCAGCAAAACGATTGTGCCGCTGCCGCTCACGTTGAACAGATTTTGGACGGTACCGGAGTTTACGTCGGAATAACCTGCAATGAGATCGATGGAATCGCCCGCCCGATATAGCGGAACGTGGTAACTGCCACCGAAGATTTTTACGCTATCCGCATGATCGGGGGATGTCTGGGCCTGGAAAGTAAAAACGTGATCCATATTGAACAGGTTCGAGAGCTGGAAGCCAGCCCCGACGCGGTAAATTCCCGTTTGACTGTCGCCGGTGTTGTCGCCGTACGCATATATCTTCCACGGTTTTTCGTCGACTACTTTAATGGTGGCATCCAGTTCTTCCGGCTGATTACTGGGTTTGAACAGCACCGTGGTCTGCTTCGAAGGATTTTCATTTGCCACACGGAGTTCGGCGGCAATATCGCGTGCGTTCGGCGGGGAACCTTGCTTTAGGCTCGGGAGACTACCACGTACATTCGCGTCGTCATGATACTCATTGCCCTCTATGGTAATTCTCCCGGTGCGCGCTTCGATGACTTTCAAGCGCACTATCCCCTGACTCACCACCTGCTCGGGAAGAATGACCTGTACCCCGCGATAACCCTTTTTTTGGTAGGCGTCTTGTAAAGCTTGTTGCGCCCGCTGCACGTCTGCAATATCTTTTTGCTTGCCGGTATAGCGCGAAACGATTTCCTCGATTTCGCTGGGCTTGAGCAAGGAGTTGCCTTCGACAACGAAACGCGTGATATCAAAACGAGGCGCGGGCGGAGTCTTGACCTCCTGCGCTGCAGCGCTGGCTACCATTACAGCGAACCCCAGGCAAGTTTGCATTATTATTAGCTTCGGCGCCACTAGTCTCCTTGAGCCAAGTTAATATAGCGTAGCGATTATAGGTCAATAAACGGCAAAAAACATAGTTCTTTAATTGCGGCATAACTCGACAGTCTTGTTTGTTGCTGCTAAATTCGCGCCAACCATTTTAAGGGCTCTTGAATGCCGCTCCCTTGAAAACCGGCGTGGCGCCGCAAACTCGGTGTCTTATTGTTCAATGCAAGACTAGAATCACTATACGTTATGAGTCCCAAACATTGCCGATTACTGATACTGGGGTCGGGACCTGCCGGGTATACGGCGGCAGTTTACGCTGCGCGCGCCAACCTCAAGCCGGTACTGATTACCGGGTTGGCGCAAGGGGGGCAACTCATGACCACAACCGATGTGGAAAACTGGCCCGCGGATCCCGCGGGTGTACAGGGCCCGGAGTTGATGGCGCGTTTTCTTAAGCACGCGCAACGCTTCGAGACGGAGGTCATTTTCGACCATATCCATACCGCGAAGCTCGGCACAAAACCATTCACGCTGGTCGGTGACGAAGCTAGCTACACCTGTGATGCCTTGATCATCGCTACCGGTGCGTCTGCCAAATATCTCGGCCTACCTTCGGAGCAAGCATTCATGGGCAAGGGTGTTTCCGGGTGCGCAACTTGCGACGGATTTTTCTATAAAGGGCAGGATGTTGCAGTAGTGGGCGGAGGCAATACCGCCGTGGAGGAGGCACTGTATTTATCGAATATCGCAAAAAAGGTGACCGTGATTCATCGACGCGACAAGTTCCGCGCAGAAAAAATCCTGATTGATAAGCTCATGGGAAAGACCCGCAGCGACAACGTGACTATTGCTTGGAATCATGTGCTCGAAGAAGTACTGGGCGATAACAGCGGCGTGACCGGGGTCCGTATCAAAAATGTGAAAAACAGCGAGGTCAGCCAACTCGATCTGCAAGGGGTATTTATCGCGATCGGTCATACGCCCAACACGGATATGTTCAAGGGGCAGCTGGAAATGGTGAACGGCTATATCGTCACGCGCGGCGGAAGCGAGGGGAACGCCATGGCAACCAGCATTCCCGGCGTATTTGCAGCGGGCGATGTTCAAGACCACGTCTACCGCCAGGCGGTAACCAGCGCGGGCTCGGGCTGTATGGCCGCGCTCGACGCGGAAAAATATCTGGACGAGCTTGGCCGATGAAATTCCGTAATGAATTCTCCCGTAAGCTGCCATCCCTTTCGGAAGAGGAAAGGAGATTGTTTCGCGAAGCTGTGGAGGGCGTCAAACCGTTGCCCCGCAGCGGTCGGGTGCAGCCTGCGGCAAAGCTCACGCCTCCATTGCCGTTGCAAACTCTGCGTGATGAAGAGGCCGCGCTATCCGAATCGCTTTCCGATTGGGTACCCCCTTGCAAAACCGGAGATGAAACGTCGTTCCTGCGGCCTGGGCTATCGAAACAGATTCTTAAAAAATTGCGTCGGGGTGATTGGGTGGTGCAGGACGAGCTGGATTTGCATGGACACAATAGCGATGAGGCACGCTCAAGTTTGGTCGCCTTTTTGAACCGGAGCAAAAAACGTGGCCTGCGTTGCGTCCGCATCATTCATGGCAAGGGTTTGGGCTCGAAAAACCGCGAGCCAGTGCTGAAACACAAGGTGCGTGCATGGCTTACGCAGCGCGAAGAGATATTGGCGTATTGTGAAGCGCGCGCGGTGGACGGCGGAAGCGGCGCTATGACGGTATTGCTGAGTAGTTAAGAGACAGAAATTACCCGCGCGGAGGCTCGGATTCAAACTGCTGGCAGCCGGATGGCGAGGTCGTCAAATCGCGGCTTCGCCGGTTTCCCCGGTGCGGATGCGCACCACCTGCTCCACTGAGGTTACGAAAATTTTGCCGTCGCCAATCTTTCCGGTGCGCGCGGTTTTCACGATTGCCTCGATTGCAGCTTCGAAAAGCTTCTCCGGCACTATAACTTCGATCTTCACTTTGGGCAGAAAATCCACTACGTACTCCGCGCCGCGATAGAGTTCTGTATGGCCTTTTTGCCTGCCGAATCCTTTCACTTCGGTCACGGTAAGGCCAGTTGCCCCGATTGCAGACAAGGCCTCGCGAACTTCGTCAAGCTTGAACGGCTTGATCACCGCCTCGATTTTTTTCACCAGAGTTCTCCAGTTTCTGAAGTTAACGACAAGTATAGTGCCAAAAACAAAATAAATGAACGGCGCAGGAAAGCCCGAGACGAATCAAATGTCCCGGTACTTTGAGGTAATCGGATAGCGCCAGTCCTTGCCGAATCCGCGGTGGGTAATACGGATCCCGACGGGAGACTGGCGGCGTTTGTATTCGCTGCTCTTAATTAATTGCACCACGCGCTGCACGTCGGCGGTGCTGAAACCGCTCTCGATTATTTCTTCGGGGCTTAAATTGCGCTCTACGTACGCCTCCATGATGGGATCCAGCGTATCATAAGCCGGCAAGCTGTCCCGGTCGGTTTGATTGAGTCTTAGTTCTGCGGTCGGCGCGCGTTCCAGGACCCGGTTTGGCATCACCCGCGACAAGCTATTGCGATAGCGCGCTAGCCGGTAGACCATCGTCTTCGCTATGTCCTTAAGTACCGCGAATCCACCTGCCATATCGCCATAGAGCGTGGCATAACCTGCCCCGATTTCACTTTTGTTGCCGGTGGTGAGCACAATCGCGCCAAATTTGTTGGATAGCGCCATGAGCAAGGTGCCGCGGATACGCGCCTGGATATTTTCTTCGGTGACATCGGCAGGCAGACCATCAAACTCTGGTGCCAATGCTGCCAGAAACTGGTCAAACATCGGCTGTATTGGAATCTCGCTATAGCGCACGCCCAGATTCTGGGCAATCGTTCGCGAGTCCTCCAAGCTTATCTTGGCAGTGTAGATCGACGGCATCATTACGGCGCGCACCTTGTCCGCTCCAAGTGCATCCGCAGCAATCGCGACCGTCAATGCCGAATCTATTCCTCCGGAAAGTCCTACCAGCGCTCCGGGAAAATTGTTCTTCGTTACATAATCACGCACGCCTATGCACAGCGCCTGATATACCGTGGCTTCCAACGGCTGCTCCGGCGCCCTTTCGCCAGGCTCCGGAATTCCATTTCTCAGCGTCACCCAATAAAGTCCCTCGCGAAACGCCGGAAATTGGTGCGTGAGCTCGCCTTTTTGATTCACTGCAAATGAAGCGCCGTCGAACACAAGCTCATCCTGGCCGCCGACCAGATTGACATAAATGACCGCCATACCGGTTTCACGCACGCGCTCCTCGACTACCTCGTAGCGCGTCGACTGCTTGCGCATGTGATAAGGGGAGGCGTTCAGCACGAAAAGTACTTGTGCGCCGGCTCGCTTGGCGAGTTGGGCTGCATCCCGCTCCCAGATGTCAGCGCAAATATTCAGCGCAAAGCGTATGCCCTTAAGTTCGAATACGCACGCTTCATTGCCCGGTACAAAATACCGCTGTTCGTCGAAAACTGTGTAATTCGGAAGTTTCAATTTATGATACGTTGCGATGATCTTGCGGTCTTTGATCACCGAAGCGGCATTGTAGTGCTTTTCTTCGCAGGCATGCGGATGGCCCACGACCAGCGTGACGCCACACACTTTGCTCACCAATTTATCCAGTGTTTCTTGAATCGAGCGATAAAAACCGTCACGCAGCAGCAGATCCTCCGGCGGATACCCGGATAGGCTTAATTCCGGCGCTACCACGATGCTTGCGTTACCGGCTTTGGCCTGGTCAGCGAAGCTCAGGATCTTTGCTGCATTACCCGACAGGTCACCCACCGTTGGATTGATTTGAGCAACTGCAATTTTCATCGTATGCCAATATAACATTATTTTCTTGCACCGCCTGAACTGAGCCGCCACAATGATTGGCAACGCCGAACATGAACAATCTTGACGCGAAAATGTCAAAAAAACGTATCGGTGACACCGGCCCGAAGTTCCCGAATACATCTATTGGCCGAAGCAGCTGGCATGACGGCTTCATACCAGATCAAGTTTTTTGATGGCTTGCGCGAAATTCCGGCTCACAGCTGGAACCAACTCGCAGGCGACGTTCCGGTCCTACGTCACGAATATTTCAGCGCGCTGCACGAAACCGGGTGTGCATGTCCGGAAACCGGCTGGACTCCGCGTTTTATCACGCTCTGGCAAAACGACAGCTTGATCGGCGCTATGCCGCTCTATTTAAAGGGTCATTCCTACGGGGAATATGTTTTTGATTGGGCCTGGGCGGACGCCTACCGGCGCTCCGGCCATCGTTACTATCCGAAGCTGCTCTGCGCGGTGCCATTTACGCCCGTCACCGGAAGCCGCCTGTTGGCAAAGTCGCCTGAGCAAAAATCGCTGATGCTGCGCGCGGCCGTGCAACTCGGGCGGGAATCCGGCGCATCCTCGCTGCATTGTTTGTTTCCACCGGACGTCGAGGCGCGGCAGATGCAATCGCAAGGTCTACTGGTAAGAGAAGGGGTGCAATTTCACTGGCAGAACCGTGGCTATCGCGATTTTGCCGAGTTTCTGGAGACTCTCAGCCATCGCAAAAGGAAAAATATCCGACACGAGCGCCGCAACGTGGCAAAAGCCGGAATCAGCTGCGAATGGCTGGAAGGCGCTGCGATCACCGAAGCGCATTGGAGATTTTTCAACCGCTGCTATGACCACACCTACCGCGAACACCTTTCGACGCCCTATCTCAATCTCGATTTTTTCATGCGCCTGGGAGGAACCCTGCCGCAATATATGCTGCTGATCATCGCGCGGTGTAACGGTGTACCCGTGGCTGCCGCGCTCAATTTCCAAAGCCCGGAGCGTTTGTACGGGCGCTATTGGGGAGCGCTGGAGTTTGTGCCAGGGCTGCATTTTGAGACCTGCTATTACCAAGCGATCGAGTTTTGCATTGCGCGCGGAATCGGCTGCTTCGAGGGCGGTGCACAAGGGGAACACAAGCTGGCGCGCGGTTTTCTGCCGGTAAAAACCTGGTCCGCTCATTGGTTGGCCCACCCGCAATTCCTGCAGGCCATTGAAAAGTACTTGACCCAGGAAACGCGCGGCATCGCGCATTATATCGACGAACTCACCGAACACAGCCCGTTCAAGATTTAAAACCCGATCAGGAGAGCATATCCGCCCAAATATTCTGTGCCCACCCCCAGGCGTACTGTCCCTCGAGTTCAGTGGGGGAAGCGGACACGCCGCTGCTGCCGTCCACCACGAGCATAGTCTTCTTTTGTGGGTCGTAACGGTGAACCGCAACGACGTGTGCCGCCTCACGGTCGGAGATAAAACTGTAGCAGGCATTGCTTAAGACCGGTTGTTCATTCACCGGCCGACCATTGAGCAAAGCGACCACCGCCGCAGCGCAAACCTTGGCCTGCTGGTTCGCGATGTGCCCGGATTTGGGCATTGCCGGAGCAGCGAGTATCGAGTCGCCTAATACGTGAATGTATTTCTGGACAGTTGATTCATACGTAAGGAAATCCACGTCGCACCAGCGACCATTGGTAGTTATCAAACCGGCATGAAGCGCGATATTGCCAGCACGCTGCGGCGGCACGACATTGAGCACCTCGGCTTTGACGTCCTCAAATTCCAGCTTGGCGGTAAGCGTGGTGACATCCACGTCCAATAATGCACTGTTTGGGCGATATTCGACGATCCCAGCGTAGCGTTCGGTCCATGCCGCCATGAAAAGCGCTTTTTTCGCCTGCACATCCTCGTTGGCATCCAGCACCAATACTTTGGAACGCGGCTTGTGTGCCCTGAAATAATATGCCACCTGACAAGCGCGCTCGTAAGGACCGGGCGGGCAGCGGTAAGGGGCCTTGGGTATGCACAGCGCATAGACCGTCCCATCGGGCATCGCTTCGAGCTGCTTTCGCAACGCCGCAGTTTGTGCACCAGCCTTCCACGCGTGTAACACCCGTTGCTGAGCCTCAGGATTATTGAGCCCGGGTATCTGTTCGTACATGAAATGGACGCCCGGAGCGATGATTAAACAGTCGTAACTCAGCTCGCCGCCCTGTGCCAGTCGTATGGTGCGCTTATACGCATCGACAGAAAGCGCTTCATCGCGAATCACCTTCACTTGATATCGAGCCAGCCCGCGGTAACCGAAAGTAAGTTCCTGGATAGATTTGCTGCCCCCGAGCACGAGGTTGGAAAGCGGGCAGGAAACAAATTCAGGCTCACGCTCGATAATTGTCACTTCGATATTGGGCCCCCATATCCGCACATATTTGGCGGCGGTAGCCCCAGCGTAGCCACCGCCGACCACGACGACGCGCGGCGATGCGCCGCTCCCCGTGCTTGCACAGCCGGGAAAAGCCGCAGTACTAAGCAGCGCCGACGCGGAAGTCCATTTAATGAACTGGCGTCTCGAAAATGCCACGATTTTTCCTACCTGCGCGCCGCGAAATATTCCGCCATCAGTTCAATTTGCCATCCGGTGTAACCTTGGGCAATCTGGTGCATGATGGTGGACGGTCTTCTGCCGTATCTGAAATCCTGCATTTGCAAGACGATATAGTTCTTATCAAGACCGGCGAGCGGCGGCACAACGCCTACACTCCTACCGTCAGTGCCGTGACAATTGGCACAGCCGGCCGCAAGGCTACGGGCGTAATTCGAATCCGCCGCCCCTACTTCGCCGGTTGCGCAATTTACAGCAAACAATAGCACTGCCGTACAAAGCGCAATTTTTGCTTTCATGACTTCTCCTGTACGCCCCGGCTGATTTTGAATATGGAACTTGCGCAGGATCACGCACCCTGGGGCCAGCCAGGGGCTTAAGGGGGGATTGCGGATTAAACTACACTTTCGGCTTGATCGGCAAAGATCAGGCGTACCTTTTCTTGGTCGTCAATGTCTACTGTCACCCCGCCGCCGGTGCAGAGTTTGCCAAACAGAAGCTCGTCGGCCAGCGCGCTTCGGACTGTATCCTGGATCAGCCGGGCCATAGGCCGCGCACCCATTATCGGATCGAAACCTCGTTTGGCCAGGTAGTTTTTCAGCGCGTCGGTAAAATGCGCATCCACTTTCTTTTCCTGCAACTGTTCTTCAAGCTGCATCAGGAATTTATCCACCACCTTGAGAATCACCTCATGGTCGAGCGCGGCAAACGAGATGGTGGCGTCCAGCCGATTCCTGAATTCTGGCGTAAACAGCCGTTTGATTTCCACCAATTCGTCGCCAGCCTGCTTGCTAGGAGTAAAGCCAATGGCTGTTTTGGACAGCGATTCCGCGCCGGCGTTTGTAGTCATGATGATCATGACGTTGCGAAAATCCGCCTTCCGCCCGTTATTGTCGGTGAGCGTGCCGTGATCCATCACCTGCAATAGGATATTGAAAATGTCAGGATGGGCCTTTTCGATTTCGTCCAACAACAGTACTGCATACGGATGCTTGGTAATCGCCTCGGTGAGCAACCCGCCTTGGTCGAAGCCCACATAACCGGGCGGTGCGCCAATCAGACGCGAGACCGCGTGCCGCTCCATATATTCGGACATATCAAAGCGGATCAGCTCAATTCCCATGATGTAAGCCAGCTGACGCGCGACTTCAGTCTTGCCCACTCCCGTTGGTCCGGAAAACAAGAATGAACCGATGGGTTTTTGCGGATTGCTCAGTCCGCTCCTAGCCATCTTGATGGCTGCAGTGAGCGCGTCGATCGCACGGTCCTGGCCAAATACCACAGCCTTCAAATCGCGATCGAGATTTCGCAAAGCGGTGCGGTCATCGGTGGAAACATTCTGCGCCGGAATGCGCGCAATTTTAGCGATAATTTCCTCAATTTCGTGCTTGCTGATGACTCTTTTCTGCTTGGACCTAGGCAATATTTTCTGCGCCGCTCCAGCTTCATCGATGACATCTATCGCCTTGTCCGGCAAATGCCGGTCATTAATGTAGCGCGCCGAAAGTTCCGCCGCACTGCTTAGGGCAGCCGCGGTATATTTCACGCCGTGGTGCGATTCAAATCGCGATTTTAAACCGCGCAGGATGGCCACGGTCTCGTCAATACTCGGCTCGACCACATCGATTTTCTGAAAGCGCCGCGATAACGCGTGGTCCTTTTCGAAAACCCCGCGGTATTCATTGTAGGTGGTAGCCCCTATGCATTTTAATTGTCCCTGGTTCAACGCCGGTTTGAGCAGGTTGGACGCATCCAAAGTTCCACCCGAAGCCGCCCCCGCTCCAATCAGCGTATGGATTTCGTCTATGAACAGTATTGCGTTTGGATTGTCCAACAGCTGCTTCAACACTGCCTTCAGTCGTTGTTCGAAATCGCCCCGGTACTTGGTTCCGGCAAGCAGCGCCCCCATGTCCAACGCATATACCTGGCAGCGTTTCAGGACCTCCGGCACATCACCTTCGACGATGCGCCGCGACAGGCCTTCGGCAATGGCAGTTTTGCCCACGCCCGCTTCGCCAACCAAAAGCGGATTGTTCTTGCGGCGCCGGCACAACGTCTGCACTACCCGCTCAAGCTCACGCTCGCGACCGATCAGCGGATCGATCTTGCCGGCGAGCGCCAGGGCATTCAAGTTCATCGTATAGTTTTCCAGGGCCCCTCCGGGACCCGGTTCCTGCTCAGTCTCCACTTCGCTTTCCGCCTTGTTCGCGGAGCTGTTTTGCGGCACTTTGGTGATGCCGTGAGAAATATAATTCACGACATCCAGCCGCGTGACACCCTTTTGATGCAGGAAGTACACGGCGTGCGAATCCTTTTCGCCAAAGATTGCCACCAAAACGTTGGCACCCGTGACTTCCTTTTTGCCTGAGGACTGCACATGCAAGATTGCGCGCTGAATCACGCGTTGGAAACCCAACGTCGGCTGAGTATCCACATCGCCGCTTACCTTTGGTGTGTGCTCGGCAACGAAATCTACAAGCAGTTTGCGTAGGTCCTCGATATTGACCGCGCACGCGCGCAATACTTCAGATGCCGTGGGATTGTCAAGCAACGCCAGCAGCAAATGTTCCACGGTAATAAACTCGTGTCGCTTCTGGCGCGCGTCCACGAACGCCATGTGCAGGCTGACCTCGAGTTCCTGTGCAATCATTTAATTGTTCCTCAATCTCATGTCTGTTCCATAACACACTGTAACGGATGCTGGTGCTGCTTGGCAAACGCGACTACCTGTTCGACTTTCGTCGCAGCAACATCTCTAGGATAGACACCGCACACGCCCATTCCTTCTCTATGTACTTTGAGCATGATCTGCGTTGCCTGTTCACGGTTCATCAAAAAAATCGTCTGTAACACCGCCACCACGAAATCCATAGGCGTGTAATCGTCGTTGAGTAGCACAACCTTGAACATCGGGGGCGGCTTGAGTTTGCTTTTTTTTGCCTCTAGTACGGTGTCTTCGCGTTGCCGGGTAGCCATTTCTTGCCTAGTCTAAAGCGCTTTGCAACATCTACTCAATAATAATGTATGCCGATTGCCAGCAAGCTTTCAAGTGCGGCCTAAAAATATTTTACCTAAGCACTTGACTTAGGCACTTGAATTAGCGTAAAAAGCAGATTCGGATGTTTGGCTTCAAGTTAGCTGCAGTACCGGTATAACCGTTTGCGGTCTTGATTCTCAAACAGCGTTCGGGTTTGAGCCCGCTAATTTTTTTCAAGGAAGCAAAATGGCAACTGGTACAGTCAAGTGGTTTAACGATTCAAAAGGCTATGGGTTTATCACCCCCGATGATGGTAGCGAGGATTTGTTTGCGCACTTCTCCGCGATCAACATGAATGGGTTCAAGACCCTGAAAGAAGGGCAAAAAGTGTCCTTTGAAGTTACCCAAGGACCGAAGGGCAAGCAAGCATCCAATATTCAGACTATGTCCTAAAAATTTTGTATCTCGGCATGGATTGCGCCGAGGTACGTTAATTAAAGCCCGCCGGTTTGGCGGGCTTTTTTATTTGAGCAGTCCTGAGCATCAGTGACCTTTGCCACTGATAATGCGCTCGATCAAGGCTTGACCGAAACCCGAGCACGAGACCTGGGTGGCACCTGTCATGAGGCGCGCGAAATCGTAAGTGACGGTCTTCGCCTTTATGGTTTCTTCCATTGATTGAATGATGAGATCAGCGGCTTCAAACCACGCCATATGCCGCAGCATCATTTCCGCGGAAAGAATTAGTGAACCCGGGTTGACATAATCCTTGCCGGCGTATTTGGGTGCGGTACCGTGGGTCGCTTCGAACATCGCCACTGAATCGCTCATATTGGCGCCTGGCGCAATGCCAATGCCGCCGACCTGGGCTGCCAGCGCATCGGAAATATAATCGCCATTTAGATTGAGGGTAGCGATCACATCGTAATCCTCGGGTCGCAGCAGTATTTGCTGCATGAAGGCGTCGGCGATGACATCCTTGATGACGACGCCCGCCTCGGCAAGTTTCATCCACGGCCCGCCTTCCAACTCAGTCGCGCCGAATTCCCGGCGTGCCAGATCGTAGCCCCAATTCTTGAACGCTCCCTCCGTATATTTCATGATATTCCCCTTGTGCACCAAGGTCACCGACTTGCGGTGGTTGTCGAGCGCATAGCGTATCGCCTTGCGGACCAGCCGCTCGGTACCTTCCCGCGACACCGGCTTGATGCCGATGCCCGAGGTTCTGGGGAAGCGGATCTTAGTCACCCCCATTTCTCTGACGAGGAAATCAATTACCTTTTTCGCTTTCTCCGATTCCGATTCCCACTCGATGCCGGCATAAATGTCTTCGGAGTTCTCGCGGAAAATTACCATATCGGTTTTCTCGGGATGCAGCAGCGGGCTCGGCACGCCCTTGAAATAGCGCACCGGGCGCAGGCAAACATAGAGGTCCAGTTCTTGGCGCAGCGCCACGTTGATTGAGCGAATGCCCCCGCCAACTGGGGTGGTCAGCGGTCCCTTGATCGATACCACGTATTTGCGCGCCGCGTCCAGGGTTTCATCCGGCAACCAGATGTCTTTGCCGTAGATCTTCGTGGATTTCTCGCCGGCAAAGGTCTCCATCCATATGATCCTGCGCTTTCCGTCATAGGCCTTTTTGACAGCAGCATCCACGACCTTGCGCATTACCGGCGTAATATCTACCCCGATGCCGTCGCCCTCGATGAAGGGGATGATGGGGTGCCCCGGGACACTTAAAGTATTGTCGTCATTAACGCGTACCGCCTCACCATCAGACGGCACTTTTATATGTTTGTACATACATAACCTTTGTCAATTAATTAGGGTCAACTGAGATTTAAGCGAAGCGCGACACCGAGACTCTTATATCTTATATAATATATGCTATCTTGAAACGCCGTTGGAGCGGCGTCTTGCTGAAACTCTAGATCAAACCTCCCGTTTCAAGAAAGATTAATTTCGACCAATAAATAACAAATTATAGGGCTGAAAATTTAATTGCCTAGCTTTTGCTGCTGCGATCAAGTTTCAGCTGCGGTCAACAGGCTGCTTAAATTTGTCGGCTGCTAATAATTTTGGCTGGCTCAACTAAAAAATGAACGATTTATGCTCTGCACAACGAAGTTTCTGTTTTTCTACTGAGACATGAACGCAATATATCTCATTATACTGATAAATATATCATTATTGATTACTGTTGCAGCGCAGATAAAAATTATCCGTTTCGTAAATTCCCATGGTATACTCGGCGCAATATCAGGAAACGCTCGTCCCAACCACCGACAGCGTAAGTTTGGACCGATGTTAAGCACATCAACGGCCCGCCAGGTTTGCCAGACGGGATCTCTGGCTACCTCCGTGAAAGCAGTTGCTAATCGCTTATGCCCGGCAGCAAGTTTTTTCAGCAACCGACCTAAGTATTATGACATCCGGTTGACGAAACGAATGTTATCGCACTGCCAGGATGAGGTTTTTAATTCGGAACCAAACTTCGCAGCCATATATTGTTAGGAAAACTCATGAGCAATGACCTCGATATAGCACGAATTAAGAAAGAATGGGCTGAAAACCCGCGTTGGAAAGGTGTCAAGCGCAGCTACACTGCGGAAGATGTTGAACGCCTGCGTGGTACAGTACATGTTGAATATACATTGGCTAAACGCGGCGCGGAAAAACTCTGGAAACTGATTAACGAACAGCCCTTTGTAAACGCCCTCGGCGCACTCACTGGAAACCAGGCCTTGCAGCAGGTCAAGGCTGGCTTGAAGGCGGTCTATCTATCGGGATGGCAAGTAGCAGCGGATGCCAACCTTGCGGGGCAGATGTATCCCGACCAATCGCTCTACCCCGCGAATAGCGTACCCGCCGTGGTCAAGGCTATCAACAATACGTTTACTCGCGCCGATCAGCTTCATCACGCAGAAGGGAAAGACAATATCGACTGGTTTGCGCCCATAGTTGCCGACGCCGAGGCCGGCTTTGGTGGTGTGCTTAATGCGTTTGAATTAATGAAAGCCATGATCGAGGCGGGTGCCGCAGGCGTGCACTTTGAGGACCAACTGGCGTCGGCCAAGAAATGCGGCCACATGGGCGGCAAGGTACTGATACCCACTCAGGAAGCAGTGCAAAAACTGGTTGCTTCGCGATTGGCATCCGATATCCTTGGGGTACCGACTTTACTTTTCGCGCGTACCGATGCGGAAGGGGCCAACTTGCTTACCTCCGATGTTGACGAAAACGACAAACCCTTTCTCACTGGAGAACGGACTTCCGAGGGCTTCTACCGGGTAAAAAATGGCTTGGAACAGGCGGTTTCCCGAGGCATCGCCTACGCGCCTTACGCCGATTTGCTGTGGTGTGAAACTGGCGTTCCCGATCTGGAATTCGCGAAGAAGTTTGCCGACGCGATACACAAGCATTTTCCAAACAAACTGCTGTCCTATAACTGTTCACCCTCGTTCAACTGGAAGAAGAACCTGGACGATGCAACCATCGCCCGCTTCCAGCGCGAACTCGGTGCCATGGGGTACAAGTTCCAGTTCATCACCCTGGCGGGCTTCCATGCGCTTAACTTCAGCATGTTCGAGCTGGCGCGCGGCTACGTGAAGCATGGCATGGCGGCGTTCGTTGAGATGCAACAGAAGGAATTCGCGGCGGCCGAAAAGGGTTTCACCGCCGTGAAGCACCAGCGCGAAGTCGGAACGGGTTATTTCGATCAGGTTACTCAAGTAATCCAAAGCGGTGAGTCGTCGGTGACCGCGCTGACCGGGTCCACCGAAGAAGCGCAGTTCGGCTAGAAATCGCCTTAAGAAGATTTTCCTTTGGGCAAAGCCTGCTGGTGGCTAGTGCGTATTTTTAACCAAGCGGTCGCTTGAAGTTTTCGGATAACTAAAAAGGTAAAGGAGAATATCAATGGGCCATGTTCATGCCCACAATGAAGGCATTGCCGTTCTAGGCCAAATCAGTCCCGGTTTCGCAGACATCCTGACGCCTCAAGCCCTGGATTTCGTGGCTAAGCTGGTGCGCAAGTTTGAAGACAGGCGTCGTCAATTGATGCAAGTGCGCGCGTTACGCCAAACGGATTTCGACGCGGGCAGACGTCCCGACTTTCTTCCGCAGACGCGCCATGTTCGGGAAAAAAGTTGGACCGTTGCAGCTCCACCGCGCGACTTGCTTGACCGCCGCGTCGAAATAACGGGGCCGGTCGAGCGCAAAATGATTATCAACGCCCTGAATTCTGGCGCCAATGTGTTCATGGCGGATTTCGAGGATTCTTGCAGTCCCACTTGGGAGAACATGATTCAGGGGCAAATCAACCTGCGAGACGCGGTGCGGCGTACCATCAGTTATGTCTCACCAGAAGGAAAACAG
>DASPRI010000177.1:0-15305 GCA_035624535.1 Burkholderiales bacterium | reverse complement strand
AGGGGACCGGCACCCTAAAGTCGTCACCGAGATAGCGGTGAAATTTCTCGATTGCCTGGATCAGGGTGTAATTGGTTGGCATCCAGACCGGGCCGCGCCAGTTGGAATTACCGCCAAATAGGCCGCTGTCGGATTCCCCTGGAAGGTACTTTATCAGCGCTTGACCTATCCCGGGCAGCGTGCCGAGGTCGCGGCGTTCCGCATGGATGCGCGAGACGCTGCGGATGCCGTAGCGTGACAGGAATTCGTGCTCGGAGAGCAGGCGCATCAATATTTGCGGCAGCCGCTCGGTACTGACCAGTGCCAATACATGTTCGCCGCGAGCATTGGTGGCGACCGGGCAGCAACTTACTTTGTGGCCGTCATATCGCCCACGGTAATGTTGTTGCAAAATTCTCTCGAACCGAGGAGCCTTATCGAGCAAGCGCCTGTCCACGACCTCGCTGGCAAAAAGCGGAATTATTCCAACCCAGGAAAATACGTCGATGTACCGGCATACGCCGTCCGGTGTGACTATCAGATCCTTAAAGAAGCCGTCGTTTTCGTCCCACAAAGAAATGCAGTTCCCTGCATGGCCGGCGATGGCGTTTGCTATTGCGAGGAACTGCTCGTAACACTGGATCGCTACATCTTCGTAGTCTGACTGTTCTGAAGTAAGTTCCAGTGCCAGGAGGGTCATGTTGAGCGCAAACACCGCCATCCAGCCGGTCGCATCGGCTTGCTTGAGCGAAAAGCCCGCCGGCAGAGGTTGCGAACGATCATAGACCGATATGTTATCGAGTCCAAGAAATCCGCCTTCGAAAACATTGTGACCATCTGCGTCTTTTCGATTGAGCCACCAGGTGTAGTTCATCAGCAGCTTATGGGTGACTCGCTGCAGGAAGCGCAAATCGCTTTTGCCCCGCTGCACGCGCTCGGCGCGAAAAACTTTCAGCGCAGCCATTGCCAGCACCGGTGGATTGGCGTCACCCAACGCCCATTCGTACGCTGGAATCTGGCCGTTCGGATGTAAAAAATATTCCTTCAGCAAAAGCTCGATCTGGTCTTTGGCAAAATCCACGTCCACCAGTGCCAGCGCTGCAGCATGAAACGCTAAATCCCAGGCAGCGAACCATGGGTATTCCCATTTGTCCGGCATGGAAATCACATGCTGCGCCTTGAGGTGGCGCCAAGCGTGGTTGCGCCCACTTTTGCGGATTGCAGGAGGCCGCAACCCGTCGCCGTCGAGCCAGCGCGCCACGTGGTAGTGGTAAAACTGTTTTCCCCAGATCATCCCCGCTAATGCTTGGCGGAAAATATTGTGGTCTTGGGCACTGGCTTCGGGCAAAAGCTCGTCATAGAACACTGCGGCTTCCGACTCGCGCGCTGAGAAAATAATCTCGCGCTTCGCGAAAGGTGCGGCCAGCTCGCGTGCCGCAAGTGTGAGCCCAATAGTTGTCGAATGCCCTGCTTCTAGTTTGAGCACATGCCAGGCGGCCATTTTGGTTCCACGTTTTTCCGGATTGACCGCGCTTTTTTCGCCCCCAATTACGTAGCGGTGGAATGCATCCTTGACATACATGGAGGAATTGGGTGAATTCCACAGTCGCTCGGAATTGCTTTCGTTTTCTGTATACAAAGTCGTGGCCTTATGACGCCCGTAAAAAAAGTAAACACCGAGCGTTTCATGGCGCGCGCGCACTGCCCACATCGCGCCTTCGGGCGCCGCTATTTCCTGCAAACCGGGTTTCTCGCCGGGATCGCCCCACGACCAGGTATTGCGGAACCAGAGTTGCGGCAACACGTGCAGCGTTGCGGTTCCGGGGCCGCGGTTGGAAACGATAATGCGGATATGAATTTCATCCGGGCTCGCTTTGGCATAGCGCACTTCCACGTCCCAGTAACGGCTATCGCTGAACACACCGGTGTCCAGCAGGTTAAACGGCGGGTCCAGGCGCGAGCGCCGGGCGTTTTCCTCCACCAGCCGCCGATAGGGAAATTCCACCTGCGGGTATTTGTAGAGATAGCGCAGGTAGCTGTGTGAAGGCGTGGCGTCCAGATAAAAATAATATTCCTTCATATCCTCGCCATGGTTGCCTTGGTTGCCGGTCAGCCCGAAGGCACGCTCCTTGAGAATCGGGTCGCGCTCGTTCCATAAGGCGAGCGCAAAACACAATCGTTGTTGCTCGTCGCAAATGCCACCCATGCCGTCTTCATTCCACCGATAGGCGCGCGAACGAGACTGTTCATGGTCCAAATATTCCCAGGCGGCGCCCCCGGGGCTGTAATCCTCGCGAACCGTTCCCCAGGCGCGCTCTGCCAGATACGGTCCCCACAATCTCCAGTTCTCGCTCCCTTCGTGCTGCGCAGCCAGCCGACGACGCTCAGTATTTAAGGCCGCATTTACTGAATTCATTTAGCCCTCAATAACTTTTTTTGAAGATCACTTTCAATTGCTGCTCCAGCTTGACACCGGGAAAGTTTGCGGCTTGAGCCCGCATGTTATAACCCGTCCCTCTGCTCTGCACTTTAAAACTCGATCAACGCTGCCAGAGTATGTAGGCGGCTTCCATGGGAACTGCAATGCCTGAATGCTGCGGCACCACTCGCGCCGTATAATCGGTGGGTGGACGCGCCGCATCGACCTGCGCTCGATACACATAGCTTCCGGCTATTCCCGTTGCTGGCTCGACTCGCGTCATAACATGTAGCGCAGGTTTCTCGTCCTTGTTCCCTTCAGCATAAAGCTCAACCCGCACGTCATTCGGGTCGAGCTCTCCAAGATAAACCTGAACCTCAAATACGTGCTGCCGGTTCTTGGTTTCAACCTTAACTCCACCGAAGCGCAGCGCTGTCCATCTTTGTTGCAGAACTTGCTGCCAGGAAGTTATTTGCGCGCCGAGCGCGCCATTTTCTGCTGCGCGCTCGCGATAAGCGGCAGCAGCCGGCAAGTAATACTCTTCGGTGTATTCACGCACCGCTCGATTGGCATTGAAGTAGGGAGTCAACCGTGCCACGCTCTCACGCATGCGGTTTAACCACGCCTTAGGAATGCCATTCTGATCGCGGCTATAAAATTCAGGAATCACCTGCCTTTCCAGCAGGTCGTAAAGCGCTTCGGCTTCTGCCGCATCCCAGGCCGGATCGTCGTTATGCTCTTTGCCGTCCCCGAGCGCCCAGCCAACTTCGGGCGTATAGGCTTCCGCCCACCAGCCGTCTAATTCCGACAGATTGATGCCGCCATTCACCAGCACCTTCATGCCGCTGGTTCCGCTTGCTTCCCATGGCCGGCGTGGCGTATTGAGCCACACATCCACGCCCTGCACGAGCTGTTCAGTCAAAAGCATATCGTAATCAGCAAGAAAAACGGCATGGGGCCGGGTTTCGGGCCGCCGGATGAAATGGATCCACTCCTGGATCAATGCCTGTCCGGCCTTGTCCGCCGGATGGGCTTTCCCGGCGATGATGAGTTGCACCGGCCGTTGGGCGTCGGAGAGCAAGTGCAGCAGCCGCTGCGGATCATGAAGCAACAGGTTCGGTCTTTTGTAAGTGGCAAAACGGCGTGCAAAGCCCAGCGTCAGCGCATCCGGGTTAAAAAGATGTTCCGCGATCTCAATTTCCTCGGAAGAAGCCCCTGAGGCGGCGAGCTGCCGGGACAATCGTTTGCGGGCGTATTCAATGAGAGATTTGCGACCGGTTGTGCGCAGTTGCCACAGCTTGTCATCGGAAATGCAACGACACTGTTGCTCCAAGGCGTCCATTGTTCCCAACCAGCGGTCTTTACCGCAGGTCGCAGTCCATAGCTCATCTGCGGTCGCCGAGTCCCAGCTCGGCATGTGGACACCGTTGGTTACATGCCCGACCGGCACTTCTTTTTCCGGCCAATGCGGGAAGAGCGGCGCGAAAATGCGCCGGCTCACACTCCCATGCAAGCGGCTTACTCCGTTGACTGCCCGGCTTCCGCGCAGCGCCAGATAGGCCATATTGAAATTTTCAAGCAAGTCGTTTGGATTCTTGCGGCCAAGCGCCAGCAAATTGTGAAACGCTATTCCAAGCTTTTTTTGAGCGTATCCGGCGAGGTATTGCTCGATGAGCGCGGGCGAAAAAAGGTCAAAGCCCGCGGGAACTGCAGTATGCGAAGTAAAAATGTTGCCTGCGCGCGTGACGTTCAGCGCTACGTCGAATGGCTGTCCAGTGTCTTCCATGAAACAGCGAGCGCGCTCCAGCACAGCGAAAGCCGCATGACCCTCGTTTAGGTGGCAGACTTCAGGCTCGATGCCCAGCGCGCGCAGCAACCGCCAGCCGCCGATTCCAAGAACCATTTCCTGCTTGAGCCGCAGTTCGGGCCCGCCTCCGTAGAGTTCGCTGGTAATTCCTCGATGAGCCGGAAAGTTCGCCGCGTCATTGCTGTCCAAAAGGTAAAGTTTGATTCTGCCAACTTGCGCCTGCCATGCGCGCAGCCACACCGAGTAGCCTGGTAGTTCAACTTCCAGGCGCAGCCACTCTCCATTCGGCTCGCGCAGCGGAGTAATCGGCAACTGCCCCGGATCGTTGTAAGGAAAAAGCGCCTCTTGGGCTCCGTCCTGGTCGATAACCTGGTGAAAGTAACCCTGTTGGTATAGCAATCCCACTCCCACTACCGGCACGCCCAAATCGCTGGCAGACTTCAGTTGGTCGCCGGCCACATTGCCAAGGCCGCCCGAATAGATCGGGAGCGCTTCGCTCAACATGAATTCCATGCTGAAGTAAGCGGTACAGCTCAAGGGAGAATTCGGATAATTTTGCTGAAACCACGCAGGTGTCTCCGCCGCCTGCCGGCGGGCTTGCGCCAATTCATCGATCTTGTTGCGAAATAGCGGGTCGGCCAGCACGCGTCGGAGCTGGTCCCGCGAGATCGTTTGCAGGACGATCCATGGATTATGCGTGAGCTCCCAAAGACCGGGATCAAGTTGCCGCCATATTTCGTCCGCAGCATGATTCCATGACCAGCGCATGTCCAGCGCAAGCTCGGCGAGGGAGTCGAATCCCTCCACATCCAAGGGCAAATAAGGGTATACGGGACTGCGAGACTGCATTTGGTCGCTAATGGCCTTTCCTTGAGGCTCCTTGCGGTTCGCTCGATGCGATCAGTTATTTCGAAACGTTTTCTCGAACTGGTTGAAAAATTCTTCTAGCCGTGCCCGATCAAGATGATTGATTCCTGCTGCATGCCGCCTGCCCCCGCCAGTGGGAAACAGCCGGCAGAAATCCAGGGCAGTCGTTTTCGCGTCGAGCGGCGAGCGTAGGCTGACCGTAAAGCCTTCTTGCGCATTGCGGGTGAGTACAGCGTGTGCAAGTTGCGGTTCCATTACCGCAAGATGATTTGCGAATAGGCCGCTGACTCTGCGGCTCCAGTGCTCGTCGGGTAGCACATATGCGTCCGCTGCGTTCGACCTGCGCTGCGGGGTCAGCGCGAGGGCCTTTTGCAGGTCGGAGACCCGCTCTTTGCTCAACTGGCCAAATAAACTTTCCTTGCGAATGAGATCAAAAGGGTCGGCATAACGCTTGACGATGCGGTACAGATCGGCAGGATGGATCAGCAAATCGGACTCGGTCTCACCATAGGAATTATAGTTGAGGTTTTCACCAAGTTCCCGCAGCGCATCTTGCCGACCCTTGTCCAGCTTGAGCGATTCGGCAAGCCTTAAGGCAGAATTCCCCAAATTGTCACCGAAGGCGGCGACTACCGCCCAGACGCGAAAGCGCCCGCCCAGAAATCGGTCGACCAACATGCTGGTGCACAAGTCTGCAGACTCGTCAATCATTGCTTTCAAACCGGGATGCGCAGGAATGTCAGTCGCGGCATGGTGGTCGAAGTAGCGCACCCGCGCCCCGCGCTCAAGCAACTCGACCAGCGCGCCCCGGTTTCGGTCGAGCGAAACGTCCAGGACAGTGATTTCGTCACCGGGCCCGGCAGTGACTCGCTTGAGCAGCTCGATATCGCGTTTAACTCCGGTAATCAGCTCGGCGTCTGCCGGCTCCGCCAAACGCAGTTGGTGCAACGCGCAAATTCCGTCTGCATCGCCATTAAACACGTCAATATGCCGCATGGTCAGACCAACCGTTCAAGTGATGCCGAGTCGTTGCTCAAGTGCCGCAAGCAATTTGTCACTCGGCGCGCCACCGCGTTCGGAGTCAAAAATGAGGGCATGCGCCAACTCGTCTCCCGCTAGTGGTTCCTGCACCGCGAGCTGCCGCTGCAAGACAGCGAGGCCCGCTTCCGAAGCATCCTTTGCCTCGCGCTCGCGCCGGGCGACCCGCTCGCGAAGCACAGCCTCAGACGCGGTACACGATACAATCACAAATGGGACGGCCATTTCGCGGGCCAGCCTGCAAAACCGCTCGCGCTGTTGGCGTGCAAGGAACGCTGCATCCACAATCGCGGGATAGTCAGCCGCGATGACTTGGCGCGCCAGATCCACAAGATGGCTATAGGTTCGCTCGGTTTCTAGCGGCGCGTAGATTCCCGCATCCAGCCCGCTGCTGGTCCGTGCCTGCGAGCGAAAACCGTGCAGACGCTTGCGCTCGATGTCCGAGCGCAGCCGGATTGCCCCTAACGATTCGAGGAGTGTTTGCGCGATGCTTGTTTTTCCCGAACCCGAAATTCCATGGGTGATTATCAGTGCGCGCGGAGCGCGCGCCGAAAGCGCTCGGCCCAGCTGAAGCCGGTTTTGAAAATCTCGGATGGCGCCCGCTTTTTCTTGCTTCGCAACCTGCGGTTGGTGTGCACGAATGCACGACACTTTGGCACGCACCAGAGCGCGGTAGACAAGGTAAAATCGCAGCACCTTTACTCCCGCGTAGTCCCCTGCCGCTTCAAGGTATCCATTGAGGAATCGGAAAGCGAGCGCGCGAAGCCCGTGGTCAATCAGATCCATCGTCAGGAATGCCACTTCATTCATTACATCAATCCAGCGAAATTCATCGTTAAACTCGATGCAGTCAAACGGCGTTGGAACCTGGTCGATCAGTGCAATATTGCCCAGGTGCAGATCGCCGTGACACTCGCGAACAAACCCATCACGCTTGCGCGCATCGAATGACGCGTAGAGCGCAGTGTGTTCGCGCCCGGTCCACACGCGGAGTTGCTCGAGCAGTACTCGATCCGGTTCCGCTTCAGCAAGCTCCCGCATCTGATCGAAATTCTGGATCGCGGGCATTAATACCTGCCGCGCGGACCCGAATGGCCGTTCCGATCCTGCCCGTTCTATGCTCGAATGAAATTTGGCAACCTCGCTGGCGAGGGCATCGATGTGCGTGGGCATCAGTGCCCCGCTCTTCGCCATGCGGTCAAGCAAGGCATGCTGCGGAAACTGGCGCATCCTGACCGCATATTCGATAGCAGGCCCGGTTCCTCCGAGTATTGGCTTAGACTCGCTGCCGGCGATGGGGACTACGTCCAGATAAAGCCGCGGTGCAGTGCGACCGTTTAGTCGCAGCTCCTCCTGACAATAATGAAGACGTGCCTTGAGCGAGCGAAAATCCAGGAAACCAAGGTCGACCGGTTTTTTAATCTTGTAGGCGTAATCGCCGGTCAAAAAAACGCAGGAGATGTGCGTCTCCACGAGCTCGACACGCCGCACCGGGTGGGGGTAGCAGCTCGGCTCGCACAGTGCTGCGACTAAACTTTCAAACCTTGATCCGGGCGCGGCCAATGTGTCCGGTTGCGGCATTTGACCGCTGCTTGATTGCACCATTGTTCAGGAAGATTTTCTCGATTAACCAAATCTCCCACCGAGCGGCTGCGCAATTGTCCAGTCCCATTCTGCGAAAAGATCTAGGCGTACGCAAGTCAATCCAAGCTGTCGGCATTGCCTCTCTTCCGGTCGGCCCGATCTGGCCAGACCGACAACTCGCGTTTATCACTCGTGTCGCGAGAGATAGATCGGGGTCAGTCGGTTCTGGCGGCATGGGCTCAATCGGCGAGTGGGCGATGCTTGCCGACAGTTATGCGTTTCGCTTGCCGTCCTTGGCTCGCCACTTCCTCAATAAACTGAACCGCAGTGCCGATCTCGAGCTGATTAAAAGACGGCTCCAGTACGTTGTCGCGGCTAAAATAGAGTTCGCGCCCGTCCCCGGTCTCGATAAAGCCGTAGCCCTCTTCCGGAAACAGACGCGCCACCTTGCCGTGCTGCGGCAATTCGTGTGCCTTGACATCGCCGCGCTGGACGCGCGCGACATCTTCGAGCTTTCGCGCCGCAGCATCAAACGCGTCTCGCACAGCGACGTAGATGTCCTCGTGATGGTCGCGGTCGATGGCTAGCTCGTGGCCGGGCACGCGAATGTCGAGGCGCACGGTGAACTGCTTGCCCTGGTGATGGTGACGGTCGCGCTGCTCGACCACGACGCGGCAACTGGTGATGCGAGAATAGAATTCCTCAAGCTTTGCTACCTTCTCACGAATACGCGCCTCCACCGCGTCGGAGCGTGGAAAATTGCGGAAAGTAATCTGCAGAGGGACTTGCATGAGTTGGCTCCTGATTCAAAATCGTCGAGTTGCGCCGCCTAGCAAACCGCGCCGCCCCTTTAATTAAACTTTGTCATTTATCGCAACGCCGTGCTCGGTGCTGACCGAGCTTGACGTAGGCGAATTGTCTTCACAGCGACTCGCGAGGACTGTGTATCCCGTCCATTGCCTAGGTCTCGGGCAATGCGTGAACAATCTTTTTAAACCCGGCCCAGTCGAGCGCGGGCCAAATTTCCGAACTGGCATGGCCGAAGCTGCGCACCAGCACTGATACGCGCATTGCGGTTTCCAAGTCGGGCGCGGTGAAAACATCGACGTAGTCATAGGGCCCGAGCACGGCGTAGCTCGCGACCCAATTCACATCGGGACACGCCTTGCGGATCTGATCGACCGCATGCCGCTCGAGCGTCTCGAGCGATTTCGGCTGGTGCACGGATTCGACAGACACGCGGGTCAGCATGATAAATGTCTGCATGAAAGCTCTCCTCGTCTTCGCAGCGCGTGCGCCATTCCAGATGGTGTGCCGCCTAGTACTCCATCCCGGCCGGCGGACCACCGGGCGCTTCACTCTTTTCGGGCAGTTGCGCTATCATGCAATCAGTCGTTAACATCAATCCGGCGATCGAGGCTGCGTTTTGTAAAGCCGTGCGGGTCACCTTGCGTGGGTCCAGTACTCCCATCTTCACCATGTCGCCGTATTCATTGGTGAGCGCGTTGAAACCAAAGTTGTCCTTACCTTCAAGCACCCGGTTCAGCACCACCGATGGTTCTTCGCCCGCGTTTGCCACAATCTGGCGCAACGGCTCTTCTAAGGCACGCAACACGATCTTGATGCCCGCATCCTGATCGAGGTTTGCCCCGTGAAGCGTGCTGAGCCTCGCGCGTGCGCGTAACAGTGCAACGCCTCCTCCGGGCAGGATACCTTCTTCCACGGCGGCATGCGTGGCATGCAGCGCGTCCTCGACACGGGCTTTCTTTTCCTTCATCTCGGTTTCGGTCGCAGCTCCGACTTTCACTATGGCGACCCCCCCGGCAAGCTTGGCGACGCGTTCTTGCAATTTTTCCTTATCGTAGTCGCTGGTGGCATCCTTGATCTGCTGGCGAATGTCGGCGACCCGTGCTGCAATCTTTGCCGCGTCACCGGCGCCGCCGATGAGCGTGGTATTGTCCTTGTCGACCTCGACCCGTTTGGCGCGGCCAAGGTCCTTGAGGTTTGCTTTCTCGAGCGTCAAGCCCACTTCCTCGGCAATAACGCGGCCGCTGGTAAGAACGGCAATGTCCTCCAGCATGGCTTTACGACGGTCACCAAATCCCGGCGCCTTCACCGCACATGTCTTGAGTACTCCGCGCAGCGTGTTTACCACCAGCGTCGCCAAGGCTTCTCCCTCGACATCCTCGGCGATTACCAGCAGCGTCTTGCCAGCCTTCGCCACCTGTTCCAGCACCGGCAACAAGTCATGAATCGAGGAAATTTTTTTGTCGTAAACCAGAATATACGCGTCCTCGAGAATTGAGCGCTGTTTCTCGGCGGTATTGATGAAGTAAGGCGATAGATAACCACGATCAAACTGCATCCCCTCCACGACTTCAAGCTCGCTGGCAAGACCGGAGCCGTCTTCGACTGTGATGACGCCTTCCTTGCCCACTTTCTCCATCGCATTGGCAATGATCTCCCCGATTGACGGGTCAGAGTTTGCCGAGATCGTTGCCACCTGGGTAATTTCGGTGCGCGTGGCGCAGGGTTTCGCCATCCGCTCCAGTTCTGCTACGATTGCATTGACCGCCAAATCGATGCCTCGTTTGAGATCCATCGGGTTCATACCCGCGGCTACATATTTCATGCCTTCGGCGAGAATGCCGTAAGCCAACAATGTCGCCGTAGTGGTTCCGTCACCGGCAACATCAGAAGTCTTGATGGCGACCTCCTTTACCATCTGCACACCCATGTTCTCAAGTGGATCCTTGAGTTCGATTTCTTTTGCGACCACGACCCCGGAATTGATGATCGTCGGCGCGCCGAACGATCGCTCTAAAACTACGGTTCGTGCTTTGGGCCCGAGCGTAGGTCGAACTGCATTTGCGAGAAGAGTAACGCCCGCCATGATTTTGCTGTGCGCTTCATGGTGAAAGAATATCTGTTTGGCAGTCATATTGATTTCTTATGAATAGAATGAAGAAATTGTATTCCCGACAGCGCCGCTTTGCATTTGATTTAGATCAAAATTTCCTGCGGTATTCTGCGGTTAACTGTAAGCGATATAATTATCCCATAACTTGCTGCGTTCGACAGCCATGCCCTGGACCCCTGACCGTTTTCCCTCATCGATGAAGCATCTTGAACCGATAATACGTGACAAGGCAATCGCCATCGCCAACGCACTGCTCGCCGAGGGTTACCCTGAAGGCCAAGCAATCCGCATCGCGATCGGGCAGGCAAAGCAATGGGCCAGGCACCACCTGGGCGACCCATCAAGCGAACCGAATTGAGAATCGGCGCCATCCTGCAACCGTGCAATACAAGGCGGGAACGCCGCCCGGCAACGCGAAACCTCAGTAAAAAGCAACTTTGCCACTCTCTTTATTGACCGGCGCCAAGTAGCTGCTTGAGTTCCGGCAGCTCGCGGGTATTGAGCACGTCATCGCGCGCAAGCCAACCGCGCCGCGCCTGCCCTACCCCGTAGCGCAGGTTGGCAAAATCCAATGTGCTGTGCGAATCGGAATCTATACTGACCAGCACGCCTTCCTCGCGCGCCATTTGGCACATTGTATCGTCAAGGTCGAGCCGTTCCGGCTGCGAGTTGAGCTCCAGGAATACCCGGCGGCTTCTGGCCTTGCGCATGATGCGTAGCATGTCCACATCGTACGGCTCACGTGCGCCGATCAGGCGGCCGGTCGGGTGTGCGAGCAGATCGACGCAGCGATTATCTAGCGCGCGCAAAATACGCTCGGTTTGCTTGCGACGGGGCAGTTCGAACTTACCGTGCACTGCAGCGATCACGACGTCCAGCCGCTTCAGTACCGAATCCGGCAGGTCGAGTGTGCCGTCCTCCAAAATATCGACTTCGATGCCTTTCAACACGGTGATGCCGGTAAGTTCGGTATTCAGGGTATCGATTTCGTCAATTTGCCTAGCCACTCGCTGCGGATCAAGGCCGTGGGTCATCGCCAGCCTGCGCGAATGTTCGGTAATCGCAATATAACTTAGGCCCTGCGCCTTTGCGGCAAGCGCCATCTCGCGGATGGTGTTGCGACCATCGGAAGCCTTGGTATGCATGTGCAAATCACCGCGCAGATCGGAGAGCGTGATGAGATGCGGAAGACGGCCAGAACGCGCGGCCTCGACTTCGCCGCGGTCTTCGCGCAACTCCGGCGCGATATACGGTAATCCGACTGCTGCGAAAACCGACTCTTCCGTATCCCCGGCCACGCGCCGATCGCCCCTGAACACTCCGTATTCGTTGATCTTGAGTCCTTGGGACTGTGCCAAGCGCCGCACCGCGATGTTGTGCGCCTTTGAGCCAGTAAAATAATAAAGTGCCGCACCGTAGCTTTCCTCGGGCACCAGGCGCAAATCGACCTGTAACCCGCTTTTAAGAATTACGCTGCACCGGGTCTCTCCCCGCTCCAGCACCTTGCGCACCTCGTCATACGCGACGAAGCGTTCCATCACCGTCGCGGTCGCCTCTGCGGTCACTAGAATATCGAGGTCGCCGACCGTTTCCTTCATGCGGCGGTAGCTGCCGGCGACCACTACCTGCTTGACGCCGCGCACGCGTTTAAGGTAATTGACCAAGGCCTCGGCGTACTGGGTTGCCACCGCGAGCTTGACACGCTGCGCCTGCTCGGAGTGGGCTTCCAGCGCTTCGAGGATGCGCTGCTCGGTCTTCATGCCAAACCCGGCAATGTCGCGTATGCGCCCGGCGCGCGCTGCCTGTTTGAGCTGCGCTACGGTCTCAACACCGAGTTCGCGGTTGAGCGTCTGTACTCGTTTTGGACCGAGACCGGGAACACGCAGTAGTTTGGTTATAGCCGGCGGCAACTCCTTGCGCAGTTTATCGAGCGCCGCGCAGTGGCCGGTGCTAACAATCTCATGAATTTTGGCAGTCAGGTCAGGACCGATTCCGGGGAGTTTCGGCATTTCCGTCCCGGAATCAATCAGGGTTTTGAATTCGCGTCCGAACTCGCCGACGCTGCGTGCTGCGTTTCGGTAGGCGCGAATACGAAACGGATTATCACCGCGGATTTCCAACAGGTCCGCGATCTCCTCAAAGATTGCGGCGATGTCCGCGTTGTGGACCGGCATGGGCTCTGATTATAGTCGTGGGGTCGCTTCGTGAGCGTGGGTTTTCTCAAACTGCTCCTGGCAGGGGAAGCAGCGCACTGCAACCGGGTAAGCAAGCAATCGTTCAAAGCCTATGTCTCCGCGACACTCGATGCAGCGGTTAATTGTTCCCTCTGTGAGGCGTTTGCGTGCGAGCTCGATATCGTGCAGTTCCTTCAGGCAACGATCGACGTGTTGGTTATCAAGCTCGGCCAGCAAATCCGCCACCGACTCATCTCCCGTATCGTGCACCAAGCCTGCGAGATCAATGTATCTCTGATCGCCCGATTGCAATAGTGTGGCAACGATGTCATCGCGCAGTCGGTGGTCCAGCGTGTCGAGCAAACGCGCCAAATGGGCGTGTTGCGTTTTTGTAAAGCCAATCATATGGTAAGCGCCTTTCGCAATAGTCTTAATATTTCGGTGCGGACTTGCCTTAAGCTCCTTTGGGGTTGCCTTTTCCATAACATCTGCAAGCTATGGCGAATGCCCCCATCGTATTATCGGCAAAAGACTATACCGTCGCAGATTAATTGGTCGCTCTACGGTTCCCGGCAGGATAACCGACCGATTGCGCCAGCACCACCCGTTGGCTTGGTGTAAGCTTCATCAGCTTGGCGAGTGTCACGCGGTCCACCATCCCGCGAACCACCGTTGCCAGACCTTCCGCTGCGCAAAACAGGTAAACGTTTTGAGCAATAAAACCAGCGTCCGGGCCGGAATAATACGCTTTTTCCTCTACTGTGGCCTCGCCCATACGCGAAAGATCCGCCACGTAGACTAAATTGACCGGCGCATCCGCAACATAAGATTGCAACCCGGTATGCGCGCGCAAGTCTTTTGTCTGCAGGCGTTTCAATAAGCACTGGTGTGCATCGTAAACGTAAAGCCCTTCGGCCGTTGCAACATAGACATCGATCTCCTCCCAATCATGAGCCGACGGTGCAGTACGACCGCGGGTTTTCGCACGGTTTACCCCGAACGCTGCCCAAAGAAGGTTGGAAAGCACCTGCAGTGGCAATTTCTTGCTACTGAATTCGCGCGATGAATGCCGCAGCATTAACGCCTGCATTAGCGTCCGCCCGGAGTCCATTTTAGGCGCCGGCAGTCTGACGATTTCAGCCTTTCGCGGGCGCTCCGGTTCATCTGGCAATAGCAGCGCGCCGACATCCTCTGTGACCCGAGTAAGCCGTTTTGCAGCCGCCATTACTGGCCCCCGTACTCTGCGCAATTCGTCGAATTCGGTATTGATAAATCCATTTTGACCCGAAAATTTTATACCCGGTCAAACTACCGGAATTGATCTGGATCAATGACCCGGTTTGCATACTGCGATTAGAAGCTGCCGCCATCTGCACAATATTTGATTTTGGTCAAAACCTCGGCTTGGCGGCGAAGCGAAAATAATTTCGAATATAGGCTGAGAGCGTCCAAGTAGTCCCCCCGGCTCTATTCGCCCTTTATAGGGCAAAGCGGAGCGTAAGTTTTCTCTCGTCAAGTCAACGGGAGGCACCAAGCGGGGGGACTTCCTGAACGCGCTCAAGTGCGGTGCAACAAAGTTACAGGACAGGGCGTGTATTCGCAGCGCCTTGCAGTGACTGCTCGGTTTCGTATATCAGGCGCCGGGTCTTGATCAACACATCGGGATTGACGCTGATCGAGTCAATGCCGAGCTTTACGAGAAATTCAGTCACTTCCGGGTAATCGGATGGCGCTTGTCCGCAGATCCCGCAATGCCGGTGATTCCTCTTGCATCCTGCCACCGTCATTCGAATCATCTCCAGAACACCCGCGTCGCGCTCGTCAAAATCAAACGAAACGATCTCGGAGTCGCGGTCCACACCCAGCGTGAGTTGTGTCAGATCGTTGGACCCGATGGAAAATCCGTCGAACAGCGCCGCAAATTGATCAATAAGGATCACGTTGTTCGGGATTTCGCACATGACGTAAATATCCAGCCCGTCCTCCCCGCGTTTCAGTCCATGCTCCGCCATCATTGTGAGCACGCGCTTCGCCTCGTCGATGCGCCGGCAAAACGGGATCATCAGTCTGACGTTCCGCAGGCCCATTGCCGAGCGGACTTTGCGCATCGCGCGGCACTCGAGACTAAATCCGTCGGCGTATGCCGGATGCGCATAACGCGATGCGCCGCGAAACCCGAGCATCGGGTTTTCCTCCGCCGGCTCGAACCATTTTCCGCCTAGCAGTGATGCGTACTCGTTGCTCTTGAAATCCGACAGGCGCACGATCACCGGCTTGGGATAAAAGGCGGCCGCGATGGTGGCCACGCCTTCTGAAAGCCTATCGACAAAATAATTCCCCGGGGATGCATGGCCGCTTGCGAGCGCCTCGATTGCAGCCCGTTCTTTTGCGTCAGTCACGCGTTCGGGATGGGCAAGCGCCATGGGATGCGCCTTGATGTACTCGATGATGATAAACTCCATGCGCGCCAGACCGACTCCGTCGTTCGGTAGCAAACTGGTGCGAAATGCCAACTCG
>DASPRI010000174.1:0-14940 GCA_035624535.1 Burkholderiales bacterium | reverse complement strand
TCGTTCGAATCCACCTCGTGGTAAGAACCGTCGAACAGGGTCACTTTCACGTCCACCACCGGAAAGCCCGCCAATACGCCGTTGGGAAGCGTATCCACCAGCCCTTTTTGGACTGCGGGAATGTACTCGCGCGGCACCGCTCCACCCTTTATCGCGTCCACAAACTCATATCCCTTGGCGGGGTTTGGCTCAAGCTTCAGCCAAACGTGCCCATACTGGCCGCGGCCGCCCGATTGCTTGATGAATTTGCCTTCCACTTCGTCGATCATCCTTTTAATAGTCTCGCGATACGCAACCTGCGGCGCGCCTACGTTGGCTTCGACGCCGAATTCGCGCTTCATACGGTCTACAATTATTTCCAGGTGCAGTTCGCCCATTCCGGAGATGATGGTTTGTCCGGATTCTTCGTCAGTGCGCACGCGAAATGAAGGGTCTTCCTGCGCCAAACGGTTCAAGGCCATACCCATTTTCTCCTGGTCGGCTTTAGTCTTGGGCTCTACGGCGACGTGAATCACCGGTTCGGGGAAAACCATGCGCTCCAGCGTGATCACTTTGTTCGGATCGCAAAGCGTGTCCCCGGTAGTCGCTTCGCGCAAGCCTACCGCGGCGGCGATATCGCCCGCGCGCACTTCCTTGATTTCATCCCGCTGGTTGGCATGCATTTGCAACAGGCGCCCGATGCGCTCCTTCTTTCCCTTCACCGGGTTGTATACGGTATCACCGGATTTCACCACGCCGGAATAGACGCGGAAGAAAATCAGCTGCCCGACATAAGGGTCGCTTGCAATTTTGAACGCCAGCCCGGAAAAAGGCTCGTCATCCGATGCATGCCGCTCGCCCGGCTGGCCGTTTTCCAATTCGCCCTTTACCGGGGGAATATCCACCGGTGCAGGAAGATAGTCTATCACTGCGTCCAGCATCGCTTGCACGCCCTTGTTCTTGAAGGCGGAACCACACAACATTGGCACGATTTCGTTGTGGATGGTGCGCAGCCGCAAGCCGCGCTTGATTTCCTCGGGCGAAAGTTCACCGTTTTCGAGATACTTGTGCATCAAATCTTCAGAAGCCTCGGCTGCGGTTTCGATCATTTTTTCTCGCCAGTGCTTGCATTCTTCCAGCATGCCGGCCGGAATGTCGCGCTCCTCGAATTTCATACCTTGGGTGCTGTCGTCCCAGAAAATCGCTTTCATTTTTACCAGATCCGCCACGCCCTCGAATTTTTCTTCCGAACCCACGGGCAACTGAATCGGCACCGGGTTGGCCTTCAAGCGCGATTTCATCTGCTCGTATACGCGCATGAAATTTGCGCCCTGGCGGTCCATCTTGTTGACAAAGGCCAGGCGCGGCACGCGGTACTTGTTGGCCTGGCGCCACACGGTTTCGGTCTGCGGCTGCACTCCGCCCACTGCACAGAACACCGTGCATGCACCGTCCAGCACGCGCAGGCTGCGCTCAACTTCGATGGTGAAATCCACGTGGCCGGGGGTATCGATGATATTGATGCGGTGTTCGGGATGGCTGCGATCCATACCTTTCCAGAAGCAAGTCGTGGCGGCAGATGTAATGGTGATTCCGCGTTCCTGCTCCTGCTCCATCCAGTCCATGATCGCCGTGCCGTCGTGCACTTCGCCCAGCTTGTGCGACACGCCGGTGTAGAACAGGATGCGTTCCGTGGTCGTGGTCTTTCCGGCATCAATATGCGCAGTGATGCCGATGTTGCGGTAACGTTCTATCGGTGTTTTGCGTGCCACGGCTAAATTCATCCCTGAAGATTTCCTACGGCCTAGAATCGGTAATGCGAAAAAGCCTTGTTGGCTTCAGCCATGCGATGCACTTCCTCGCGTCGCTTTACAGCCCCGCCCCGGCCTTCAGCCGCCTCGGCGAGTTCTCCCGCAAGACGCGCACCCATGGATTTTTCGCCACGGCCGCGGGCGGCATCGCGCAGCCAGCGCATGGCGAGCGCGGTGCGGCGTACCGGCCGAACTTCCACCGGAACCTGATAGTTGGCGCCACCAACGCGCCGGCTCTTTACTTCCACCACCGGTCTAACGTTGGCGATTGCCTGACCGAAGACCTCGAGAGGATCTTTGCCGGTTTTTTTTGCAATCTGTCCTAGGGCGCCGTAAACAATCCTTTCGGCGACCGATTTCTTGCCGCGCGTCATCAGCACGTTCACGAATTTGGCAACGTCTTGGTTGCTGTATTTCGGGTCCGGCAATATATTGCGTTTTGGAACTTCCCTGCGTCGTGGCATGAATACCTCGCAAATTCCTTAAGCCGCCTTCACGCGCTTGGCGCCGTACTTTGACCGCCCCTGCTTGCGGTCTTTCACCCCGGCGGTATCTAGACTGCCTCGCACCGTGTGGTAACGAACACCAGGCAAATCCTTCACCCGCCCACCGCGGATCAGCACTACCGAGTGCTCCTGCAGGTTGTGTCCCTCACCTCCGATGTAACTGGTCACTTCGAAGCCATTGGTGAGCCGCACGCGCGCTACCTTGCGCAAGGCGGAATTGGGTTTTTTCGGGGTAGTGGTATAGACGCGCGTGCACACTCCGCGCTTTTGCGGCGCGTTGCCCAGCGCTGGAACCTTGCTCTTCGTGCGCTTGGCGACTCTCGCCCCGCACACTAACTGATTGATTGTCGGCATTTGCCTGTGTTCCTAAAAAATACGGACGGCGTGGTTGATTGCCGCGCCGCCCGCTGCGGAAAAGACTGTGGATTTTATGGACTTAACCGCTATCTGTCAAGCCGCGTGCTCTGCGTCTTTCGTTTCTCCCGCGCTAATTTCGCTCACTTCAGTACTTTCGGCGGGAGCCGCTGCCGCTTGCCTGCGTCGCGTATTGTGAAAAGCGAGCCCGGTACCGGCGGGAATCAAGCGGCCGACAATGACATTTTCCTTGAGGCCACGCAGTTCATCTTTCTTACCCATGATTGCCGCTTCGGTTAGCACACGAGTGGTTTCCTGGAACGAGGCTGCGGAAATAAAGGAATCGGTAGACAGCGAAGCCTTGGTGATGCCGAGCAGCATGTAATCAAAGGTAGCGGGTTTCTTGCCCTGAGAGACGACGCGCTCGTTTTCCTCCAGGACTCCCGCGCGCTCCACTTGCTCGCCCGGGATGAAATACGTATCGCCCGCGTCGATTATCTGCACCCGGCGCAACATTTGGCGCACGATAACTTCGATGTGCTTGTCATTGATCTTCACGCCCTGCAAGCGGTAGACATCCTGTACTTCATCCGTAATGTAGCGCGCCAGCGCTTCGACACCCAACAAGCGCAGAATGTCATGCGGATCGGCCGGGCCGTCCACGATCATTTCGCCTTTGTTCACCACTTGTCCGTCGTGCGCCATCACGTGCTTGTCCTTCGGTATCAAGTACTCATGCGCCACGCCATCCAGGTCGGTTATGACCAGGCGCTGCTTGCCCTTCGTATCCTTGCCAAAAGACACGGTGCCGGTTACTTCCGCCAGCACGCCGGCATCTTTCGGCGATCGCGCTTCGAAGAGCTCGGCAACGCGCGGCAGGCCCCCGGTGATGTCGCGAGTTTTACTGGTTTCTTGCGAAATTCGCGCCAGCACTTCGCCCACGCCGACCTGCTGCCCGTCTTTCACGGTAATAATGGAGCCAATTTGGAAAGTGATGTTGACCGGCAGATCCGTTCCCGCGATCTTCACCTCCCGGTCTTTGTCATCGAGAAGTTTCACTTGCGGGCGCAATCCTTTGGCCTGTGCCACACCGCGCCGTTTTGGATCGATCACCACCAACGTGGAAAGTCCGGTGACCTCATCGATTTGCTTGGCCACGGTCACGCCTTCCTCGACATTCTCAAAGCGCACGCGGCCGGCGTATTCAGTGATGATGGGCCGGGTGTGCGGATCCCAGGCCGCCAGCACTTGTCCGGCCCTGACCTTCGCCCCGTCTTTGACCGTCAGGTTGGCACCGTAAGGAACTTTATGGCGCTCGCGCTCCCGCCCGTTGTCGTCCTGGATTATCACTTCGCCACTGCGCGAAATCGCCACTTGCTCGCCTTTGGCATTGGTCACGTAGCGCATGATCGAACTAAAGTGCGCTGTGCCGTTTGATTTAGCCTCGACCTGGCTCACCACCGCGGTTCGTGAAGCGGCGCCGCCGATATGAAAGGTGCGCATGGTGAGCTGCGTTCCCGGCTCGCCTATCGATTGTGCGGCAATGACACCCACCGCTTCGCCCACATTTACCAGCTGCCCGCGCCCCAGATCGCGGCCGTAACACTTGGCGCACAAGCCATAACGGGTTTCGCAGGTCAACGGGGTACGCACTTTCACTTCGTCAATGCCCTGCAGTTCAATGGTCTCGAGCAGATCCTCGTCCAGCAGCGTGCCGGCGTGGATCAGGGTTTGCGTCGTTTCAGGACTAATTATGTCGGTGGCGGCGACGCGACCGAGAATACGTTCGCGCAGTGCTTCAACTACTTCGCCGCCTTCCACCAGCGCTTTCATCACCACGCCCTGGGTAGTGCCGCAGTCGTCTTCGGTCACCACCAGGTCCTGGGTCACGTCGACCAGGCGCCGCGTAAGGTAGCCGGAATTGGCGGTCTTCAACGCGGTGTCTGCAAGACCCTTGCGCGCGCCGTGCGTGGAAATGAAATATTGCAGCACGTTCAGGCCTTCGCGGAAATTGGCGGTGATCGGGGTTTCGATAATCGAGCCGTCAGGCTTGGCCATCAAGCCACGCATTCCCGCGAGCTGGCGAATTTGCGCGGCCGATCCGCGGGCCCCGGAATCCGCCATCATATATATGGAGTTGAAGGATTCCTGAGTAACAGCGCCGCCTTTCTTGTCAAACATGGGCACCGCGCCCTTCTTTGCATCCCATTCCATTACCGCCTCGGTGCCAAGCTGCTCCATCATTGCCTTGGCTACCACATCACCAGCCCGTCCCCAGATGTCCACTACCTTGTTGTAGCGTTCGCCCTGGGTCACCAGTCCGGATGTATATTGGGACTCGATTTCCTGCACTTCTTTTTCTGCCGCAGAAATGATTTCATTTTTTTGCTGCGGCACCAGCATATCGTCCACGCAAATCGAAATGCCCGCGCGGGTTGCCAGCGTAAACCCGGCATACATCAGCTTATCCGCAAAAATCACCGTCTCCCTGAGGCCGCAGCGGCGGAAGCTGGCATTGATCAGCTTGGAGATTTCCTTTTTCTTAAGCGGCTTGTTGATGAGCTCGAAAGGCAGGCCGGCGGGCAATATTTCCGATAACAGCGCGCGTCCCACCGTCGTTTCATAGCGGGTGAGCTTCTCTGTGCGCTCACCTTCGGCATTTATCTCAAATTCCTTGATGCGCACCCGAATTCTGGCATTGAGCTCGATTTGGTGCGATTCGTAGGCACGCGTGACTTCCGCCACATCGGAGAATTGCATGCCTTCCCCCCAGGCATTAATTTTTTCGCGAGTGGTGTAATACAGTCCAAGCACGATGTCTTGCGACGGCACGATGATCGGCTCGCCATTGGAAGGGGAAAGCACATTGTTGCTGGACAACATGAGCGTGCGCGCCTCCATCTGCGCTTCCAGCGAGAGCGGCACATGCACCGCCATCTGGTCGCCGTCGAAGTCCGCGTTAAACGCGGCGCACACCAGAGGATGCAGCTGAATGGCCTTGCCCTCGATCAGTACCGGTTCAAATGCCTGAATGCCCAAGCGATGCAAGGTCGGTGCGCGGTTAAGCAACACTGGATGCTCGCGAATCACTTCCTCGAGAATATCCCACACCTCGGGCACCTCGGCTTCCACCAGGCGTTTCGCCGCCTTGATGGTGGTACCGGGTTCAAGCAGTTCCAGCTTGTGGAAGATGAACGGTTTAAATAATTCCAGCGCCATTTTCTTCGGCAAGCCGCACTGGTGCAGCTTTAACTGCGGGCCGACCACGATTACCGAGCGTCCCGAGTAGTCCACGCGCTTGCCCAACAGGTTTTGGCGGAAGCGCCCGCCTTTGCCCTTGATCATGTCGGCAAGCGATTTCAACGCGCGTTTGTTGGCTCCGGTCATGGCTTTGCCGCGGCGCCCGTTGTCAAGCAGGGAATCCACCGATTCCTGCAGCATGCGCTTTTCGTTACGCACAATGATTTCCGGAGCTTTCAGTTCCAAAAGCCGCTTCAGGCGGTTATTGCGATTTATCACGCGGCGGTACAAATCGTTGAGATCGGAAGTCGCGAATCGCCCGCCGTCGAGCGGCACCAGCGGGCGCAATTCCGGCGGCAGCACCGGCAGCACTTCCATAATCATCCAGTCCGGCTTGATGCCCGATTGGTGGAATGCCTCGAGTACTTTAAGGCGCTTGGCAAGCTTCTTGATCTTGCTGTCGGAGCCGGTGGCGGCAAGTTCCTTGCGCAGGTTTTCGACCTCTTGGTTGAGATCCAGATTGCGCAGCAATTCGCGTATTCCCTCCGCGCCCATGCTTGCCGAAAACTCATCGCCATACTCTTCGACCTTGGCAAGATAATCGTCTTCCGAAAGCAACTGGCAGCGGTTCAAAGGCGTCATGCCGGGATCCGTCACGACATAGGCTTCGAAGTACAGCACGCGCTCGATATCGCGCAGCGTCATATCGAGGACCATGCCCAAACGCGACGGCAGGGACTTCAGGAACCAGATGTGCGCGACCGGGCTCGCGAGTTCAATATGCCCCATGCGCTCGCGCCGCACCTTGGACAAAGTCACTTCCACTCCACATTTTTCGCAGATCACTCCGCGATGTTTGAGCCGCTTGTATTTGCCACACAGACATTCGTAATCCTTAACCGGACCGAAAATCTTGGCGCAGAACAGCCCGTCCCGTTCTGGTTTGAAGGTACGGTAGTTTATGGTTTCCGGTTTTTTAACTTCACCGTAAGACCAGGAGCGGATTTTTTCAGGTGATGCGAGTCCGATCTTGATTGCGTCGAACTCCTCCTCCTGGGTGACCTGCTTAAACAGATCGAGCAGAGCTTTCATTTGCTACTCCTTAAATTTAGCGGTCGGTATCCCAAATCAATAACGATCCAGATCAATGTCTATGGCCAGCGAGCGAATTTCTTTTACCAGAACGTTGAATGACTCCGGCATTCCCGCATCGATCTTGTGGTCGCCCTTAACGATGTTTTCATAGACCTTGGTACGTCCCGAGACATCATCCGATTTGACGGTGAGCATCTCTTGCAGCGTATAGGACGCGCCATAAGCCTCGAGCGCCCACACTTCCATTTCGCCAAAGCGCTGTCCGCCAAACTGCGCCTTGCCGCCCAAAGGCTGCTGGGTGACCAAGCTGTACGGACCGGTAGAGCGCGCGTGCATCTTGTCATCCACCAAGTGATGCAATTTCATCACGTGCATGAATCCCACGGTCACCGGTCGGTCGAAGGGATCGCCGTTTCTGCCGTCGTAAAGCACGATTTGCCCGGAGCGCGGCAATCCCGCAAGCTCGAGCATGTTCTTGATTTCTTCTTCAGTGGCTCCATCGAAAACCGGAGTAGAAAACGGCACGCCATCCTTGAGGTTGTGCGCCAGATTCATGACCTCCGCATCACTGAGCGAAGCAATGTCTTCGGGTCGGCCGCTGGAGTTGTAAACCAGGGTCAGCGCCTTGCGCAGGTCGGACACCTTGGAATGTGCTTTCAGCATGTCGCCTATTTTCTGCCCCAGGCCCTTGGCCGCCCATCCGAGATGCGTTTCCAGTATCTGGCCCACATTCATGCGCGAAGGCACTCCCAAAGGATTCAACACGATGTCCATCGGCGTCCCATCGGCCATATTAGGCATGTCCTCGACCGGCACGATTTTCGAAATAACGCCTTTATTCCCGTGACGGCCGGCCATCTTGTCTCCCGGCTGGAGGCGGCGCTTCACGGCAACATAGACTTTCACCATTTTCTGCACGCCGGGCGGTAGTTCGTCTCCGCTGGTGAGTTTCTTTTTCTTCGCTTCGAATGCAGCGTCGAACTCCAGACGTTGCTGCGCCAGGCTTTCCTTGAGCTGCTCGAGCTGCCGGCTTGCCTGATCGTTGGCCAGGCGGATATCAAACCAGCTGTGGCGTTCCACTTCCGCGAGGTAAGACTTGCTGAGCTTGGTGCCCCGGGCGAGTTTTTTCGGTCCGCCATTGGCAGTCTTCCCGACCAGCAAGCGCTCGATACGGCCAAAGGTGTCATCCTCGACTATGCGCATTTGGTCCGCCAAATCCTTCTTGTAACGCCTGAGCTCGTCGTCGATGATCTGCTGGGCGCGCTTGTCGCGCTCGATGCCTTCGCGGGTGAATACCTGCACGTCGATCACCGTTCCCGACATGCCGGAGGGCACGCGCAACGAGGTGTCTTTCACGTCGGAGGCCTTTTCCCCGAATATCGCGCGCAGCAGCTTTTCCTCCGGCGTAAGCTGGGTTTCACCCTTTGGTGTCACTTTACCTACCAGCACGTCGCCCGCTTCAACTTCGGCGCCGATGTAAACGATGCCGGATTCGTCAAGCCGCGACAGCATCGTTTCCGAAAGATTGGAGATATCGCGAGTGATTTCCTCTGGACCCAGTTTGGTATCGCGCGCCACCACCGAAAGTTCTTCGATGTGAATCGAAGTGAACCGTTCATCGGCCACGATGCGCTCGGATATCAGAATCGAGTCCTCGAAGTTGAAGCCATTCCATGGCATAAACGCGACCAGCAGGTTTTGCCCCAAGGCCAGTTCGCCCATGTCGGTGGATACGCCGTCGGCAATCACATCGCCGCGCGCAATTACGTCGCCCACTTTCACCACTGGCCGCTGATTGATATTGGTGTTCTGATTGGAGCGGGTGTATTTCACCAGATTATAAATATCCACTCCCACCTCATCAGCAGTGGTTTCGTTATCATTGACGCGCACCACGATGCGCGAGGCATCCACATAATCCACCACGCCGCCGCGCAAGGCCTGTACCGCCGTGCCTGAATCCACCGCTACCGTGCGTTCGATGCCGGTGCCGACCAGGGGTTTTTCGGCGCGCAGGCAGGGCACCGCCTGGCGTTGCATGTTGGAGCCCATCAGCGCGCGGTTGGCGTCGTCGTGCTCCAGGAACGGTATCAGGGAGGCAGCGACCGAGACGATTTGCGAAGGCGCCACGTCCATGTACTGGATGCGGTCCGGGCTCGACATGGTGAATTCGTTGTGGTGCCGGCAGGAAACCAGCTCATCCACAAATTTGCCTTTTTTGTCGAGCGCAGCATTCGCCTGCGCGATCACAAACTGCCCTTCCTCGATCGCCGAAAGATAATGAATTTCATCAGTCACTCTGCTGTTCACCACCTTGCGGTACGGCGTTTCCATAAAGCCGTACTGGTTGGTGCGGGCATATAACGCAAGCGAATTGATGAGCCCGATGTTGGGACCTTCCGGAGTTTCGATCGGGCACACGCGCCCATAATGGGTGGGATGCACGTCGCGCACTTCAAACCCTGCGCGTTCGCGGGTCAGCCCGCCGGGACCCAAAGCCGATACGCGGCGTTTGTGGGTAATTTCCGACAGCGGGTTGGTCTGATCCATGAATTGGGAGAGCTGGCTCGATCCAAAAAACTCGCGTATCGCCGCGGAAACCGGCTTGGCGTTGATGAGGTCGTGCGGCATCAGATTTTCCGATTCCGCCTGCGACAAGCGCTCGCGCACCGCGCGCTCGACTCGCACCAACCCTGCGCGGAACTGATTTTCGGCGAGTTCGCCGACAGAGCGTACACGGCGGTTGCCGAGGTGATCGATGTCGTCGATTTCGCCACGTCCGTTTCGCAACTCGACCAAAATCTTGATGACCGCAACGATATCTTCGTTGGACAGTGTGCCTGAACCGGTCAGCTGCTGCCGCCCCACACGGCGGTTGAATTTCATCCGTCCCACTGGCGATAAGTCGTAACGATCCTCCGAATAGAACAATCCGTGAAACAGGGTTTTCACAGCGTCTTCGGTAGGTGGTTCGCCGGGACGCATCATGCGGTAAATCGCTACTTGCGCCGCCATGGTATCCGCGCATTCATCAATTCTAAGCGTCTGCGAAATATATCCGCCTTGATCCAGGTCATTGGTGTAAATGGTATTGATCTTGCCGACCTGCGCATCTTGCAGTCTTTTAACCAAGTCCTCGGTGATTTCATCGTTGGCACGTGCCAGGACTTCGCCGCTTTCTTTGTCCACGACGTTATGCGCCGACACGCGACCAACAATAAATTCGGCGGGCACCAGGATTTTCTGCAGACCCGCCTGCTCCATGTCACGAACGTGCTTGACCGTCACCCGCTTATCCTTAGGAACGATCAGCTTGCCGCTCTTGGTCGTGATATCGAAGCGCGCGATTTCGCCGCGCATGCGCTCAGGCACCAGCTCGAACTGAATGCCTTTCCTGCTGATCTGGAAAGTGTCGAACTCAAAAAACTCCGCAAGGATTTGCTCCGGCGTGTAACCGATGGCCTTGAGCAGCGTGGTGACCGGCATCTTGCGCCTGCGGTCAACGCGGAAGTACAAATAGTCTTTTGGGTCAAATTCGAAATCCAGCCAGGAACCGCGGTACGGTATGATGCGTGCGGAAAAAAGCAACTTGCCGGACGAATGCGTTTTGCCACGATCGTGCTCGAAGAACACGCCCGGAGAACGATGCAGTTGTGACACGATTACCCGCTCGGTGCCATTGATCACGAATGAGCCGGTCGAGGTCATGAGCGGTATTTCACCCATGTACACTTCCTGTTCCTTGACCTCCTTTACGGTCGGTTTGCTTGCCTCACGGTCCATGATCGTGAGCTGCACCTTGGCGCGCAGCGGCGAAGCGTAAGTAAGCCCGCGTTGCTGGCATTCTTTGACGTCAAACGGCGGGAAGCCCAGCGCGTAGCTGACAAAAGCCAGTTTGGCATTTTTAGAATGGCTTTCGATCGGGAATATCGAAGTGAACGCAGCCTGCAAGCCCTCGTTCTTGCGTTTTTCTGGCGGCACATCAGCCTGCAAGAATGACGCATACGAGTCGAGCTGTGTGGCGAGAAGAAACGGCACCTGCAGCACGCTGGCGCGTTTCGCAAAATTCTTGCGGATGCGTTTTTTCTCGGTAAATGAGTAGCTCATATCAACTCCATGATGGTTAAGTTCCCGGGGCAGGCAGCAACTGGGCCGCGCGGGGTGCAATGGGCATGCGCCGCAATTGCAATTCCTGACCCCAGCGTGATACCGGAGTCAGGCGATCGCAGTTGGCGCATTAGGCAGTCTACGTTTATCAAAAGCCAAATGGCCGGCGGGTCACCGCCAGCCTGCATTCTCCAGGATTCACGACGCTTATTTGATTTCGCAAGTCGCGCCGGCTTCGGTCAATTGTTTCTGTATCGCTTCGGCGTCGGCCTTGGAGACACCTTCTTTTACAGGTTTCGGCGCCCCGTCCACCAGGTCCTTGGCTTCCTTGAGCCCGAGACCGGTTACCGCGCGTACCACCTTGATCACGTTCACCTTGTTGTCGCCGACCGTTTTGAGAATCACCGCAAACTCGGTTTTTTCCTCGGCCGCAGCCGCGGCAGCGACTCCCGCAGCGGGAGCGGCGACGGAAACCGCGGTAGCCGCGGCTGACACGCCGAATTTCTCTTCCAGTTGCTTGATGAGCTCAGAAAGCTCCAGCACCGTCATCTTTCCAATTGCATCCAATATATCGGCTTTGGCAGCAGCCATAATTATCTCCTGAATTAAATAATGTTATGCAGACTTCTGATCACGTATCGCGGCGAGAGTTCGCACAAATTTGCCGGGTATTTCATTAAGCGCGCGCACCAACTTCACGATCGGACCTTGCATCGTACCCGCTAGTTTCGCCAGAAGTTGCTCGCGGCTCGGCATCTTGGCCAGGTTCGCAACGTCCTTGGAGGTCATCACGAAATTGGCCATGGCTCCGCCTCTGATCACGAAACTCTCATTTTCCTTGGCGAATTCGTGCAATATCTTGGCCACCGCGACCGGATCGGCCGAAATGCCGTAGGCCAGCGGACCTGACATCTTTTCCGACAATCCGGCAAACGGCGTCCCGGCCATGGCGCGGCGCGCCAAGGTATTTTTAAGCACGCGGAAATACACGCCCGCGCTGCGCGCCTTGGCACGCAGCTGGGTCATATCGCCGACCTGCGTCCCGCGGTACTCGGCAAGAACCACCGCTTGCGCCTTGGCCAGTTGCGCACTGACTTCCGCTACCACGGCCTTTTTTTGTTCAAGGTTAAGTCCCAATGCGTATCTCTCCTTAGATTTCACCCGGCCGCGGACTGCATGCGCGGCCGTTTCACACCTTCGATCAGGGAACAACAAATCCTGTTGTCGGGTGCGCCATCTGCGTTGAAAGCAAGTAGCGAGGCGCAAGGAACCAGCTGTGACACCCACTGCGCGCTGCCTCGTACTCGCAAATTAAGCTCCGGTTTTCGGTGTGTGGCTTCAGGGTCCGGCCTGCTTCTAAACCCCGACTCCGCACAACTGATCCCTTTGCTCCAACGGTCTTTGATAACCTGCCGGATTAGCCCAGCAGCCCAAAGCCCTTTCCTCGGGCCCGCGTAATCGCTGCCCGCGTAAATCGTCATGCCAAACTCGACTGATCGATCTTGATTCCCACGCCCATGGTGCTGGAAATCGAAATTTTTTTCAGATAAACGCCTTTAATGCCCGACGGCCGGGTCTTATTCACTGCCCCGATCAGCGCCATCAGGTTTTCCCGCAACGCGTCGACCGTAAACGAGGCGCGCCCGATGGTACATTGCACGATGCCCGCCTTGTCGGTGCGGTACTGCACCTGGCCTGCCTTGGCGTTCTTCACTGCAGCGGCAATATCCTGCGTCACGGTTCCGACTTTGGGGTTTGGCATCAACCCGCGCGGCCCGAGTATCTGTCCAAGCTGCCCGACTACCCGCATTGCGTCGGGGCTGGCGATCGCCACGTCAAATTCGATTTTCCCGCCTTTAATGCTTTCCGCCAGCTCATCAAAACCGACGATGTCCGCGCCGGCCTCTTTCGCCTGCTTTGCCTTGTCCCCTTGCGCAAACACCGCAATTCGCACCTTCTTGCCGGTGCCTGCAGGCAGGACCACCGAGCCGCGCACCTGCTGGTCTGACTTTTTGATATCCACGCCAAGATTGATCGCCACGTCAATCGCCTCATCGAATTTGGCGGTCGCGGATTCTTTTACCAGTTTCAAAGCTTCTTGCATCACGTACAGCTTGTTGCGGTCAACTTTGCCATTAATCAGCTTGTATCGCTTGGAGGCCATATCACATGCCCTCTACTTCAATGCCCATGCTGCGGGCGCTGCCGGCTATGGTGCGCACGGCAGCATCAAGATCGGCGGCGGTCAGATCCGGCATCTTAAGCTTGGCGATTTGTTCGGCCTGCGCGCGGGTGATTTTGCCGACTTTCTCGGTGTGCGGCTGCGAGCTGCCTTTTTCCAATTTTGCCGCTTTTTTGATTAGCACCGACGCCGGCGGCGTCTTCATGATAAACGTGAAACTCTTGTCCGCGTAAGCAGTGATCACGACCGGCACCGGCATTCCCGCTTCCATGCCTTGGGTCTGGGCGTTGAATGCCTTGCAAAACTCCATGATGTTCAAGCCGCGTTGCCCCAGCGCCGGGCCAATCGGTGGGCTGGGATTCGCCTTGCCTGCGGGAACCTGCAATTTGATAAAGCCAACTATTTTCTTAGCCACACTCTCTCCTAATGGGTGCCAGCGGGTGCTCGCGCACCCTCCCCGTCAATAAAAACTCCCGGCCGCCCGTGAAATCCTCACGCCTTTTCGACCTGCCCGAAATCCAGTTCTACCGGCGTCGAGCGGCCGAAAATCGAAACTGAAACGCGCAACTTGCTCTTGTCGTAGTTCACGTCCTCGACGTTGCCGTGAAAATCGGTGAACGGTCCTTCCTTTACCCGGACTGCTTCGCCGATTTCAAACAGAACTTTGGGTTTGGGCTTTTCAACTCCTTCCTGGATCTGCTGAAGTATGTTTTGCACTTCCTTTTCGCTAATTGGCGTGGGTTTGTTGGCACTGCCCCCGACAAAACCCGTCACCTTGGGCGTACTTTTCACCAAGTGCCAAGTTTCATCAGTCATATCCATTTCCACCAGCACGTAGCCCGGGAAAAACTTGCGCTCGCTGATGTTTTTCTGCCCGCTTTTCATTTCCACCACTTCTTCCACAGGCACCAGAATCTGCCCAAACTTGTCCTTCATGCCGGAACGCTCGATGCGGTCGGCAAGCGCACGCTGCACGCTTTTCTCAAAACCGGAATAGGCGTGCACCACATACCAGCGCTTCGCCATCAATCGCTCCGGCCCATCAACAATTTCACGACCCACAGCAGTCCCGCATCCACCATCCATAAAAATAGCGCCATCACCACCACGAACAACATCACAATCCCGGTAACCTGAAAAGTCTCCTTGCGAGTCGGCCAGACGACTTTTTTGGTTTCGTCAACTGCCTCCTGGCTGAACCCGTAAAACTGTTTGCCTGGAGCGGTAAACCACGCCAGCACCGCAGCCAACACCAGCCCAGTTAAAATTGGGGCGATGCGAATGATGGTCGCGCTATCCGCCAGATAGTAATAACCAGCTATGCCTGCAACGACCGACAGCAAGGCCACCAGCAGTTTGATTTTGTCCGCCATATTTCCGTTATCGAGCCCCTCGTCCCCTGCCTGTCTTGGCAGGCCAGGAGGGTCTCGAACCCCCAGCCTTCGGTTTTGGAGACCGACGCTCTGCCAATTGAGCTACTGGCCTATAAAAATTAATGACTGGGATGAAAAAAGCGAGAAACAAACGCTCGGAATATCCATTACCCCTCAATCCCGACAAATTACTCAAGAATCTTCGCCACCACCCCGGCCCCCACAGTGCGTCCGCCTTCGCGGATGGCAAAGCGTAAGCCTTCTTCCATGGCAATCGGGGCAATGAGGACCAC
>DASPRI010000168.1:0-10954 GCA_035624535.1 Burkholderiales bacterium | reverse complement strand
GGTTCGGCCAGTGCCTCCAGCCGCGCCGCCACATTCACCCCGGCACCGTACACCGTGCCATCGGGCTTCTCGATGACATCTCCCAGGTGAACCCCGATGCGAAATCGCATCCGCTGATCTTCGGGAACGGCGGCCGAATTTGTCGTGAGCTGCTTTTGCACGGCGAGCGCAGCGTTCACGGCCTCGGCCGCAGATTCGAAAACCGCAAGCACTGAATCCCCCGCGGTGTCGACAACACGGCCTCGCCGACCTTCGATCTCTGATCTGAAGATCGCACGCGCGGCGTCAAGCGATGCGACTGTCCGGCGCTCATCGGCCGCCATCAGTCGCGAGTAGCCGACGACATCCGCGGCTAAGATCGCCGCCAGACGCTGCTGCTCACGTGAACTGCTCATCCCAGTTCCATTCGCATGGCGTAAGTGCTTCTAGGGGGCGTTTACTACCGGCCTGATCTGCTCAAACACAGTGCTACCTTACTCTCCCTTGAGCTTGCGCCTCAAGTCGCCGAACGTAACGTTGTGCTGTGCGGCCGGCTGCGACAGACCCTTGATATGCCGCGACGCTTCCTACCGGTCCGTACCAGCTACGGGTTAGCGGTCGAAAGACATGAACGAGTTGGATCATTCCGTTCTCAGTTCTCTGATCACTTCCTTGCTGAAATCGTCCTCATGCGGAGCGCCGAAGCGAGTGCAACACAATGCCGATGAGTATCGCGATGCACCCAAGCGCTGTCGCCGCCATGAAGAGGAGGCCGAGGCCAATAGGGTTGGGGTTCGGGTCGCTCAACAGCCCGAGCCAGGACAACAGGCCGACGATGACCAGCGGCAGAGCCCCGAGGCAAATGATGGCAACGCCCGCCTTGAACCAGGGCGAGCGGAGGTAGACCGCGCGATCCGAACCGCTCAGCAGGATCCAGCCAGCCAGGCCGAGGGGAGGAGCAAGGATAGTAAGCACGATGGTGACTGGCCACCTGTAAGGTGAGGGAGGAACCGGGGAAGCGCTGTAGTCTTTCACGAAGCAATCCTCCCATCCGTGACAAGTGCTGTGGTGGCTTTGTGTGGACCGATCAGTGTGTGCACATGCCAAATGTCTCGGATCGCGGCGGCCAACGCGATCGCTCCGAAAACAATGATGGCTGATCCCACCTCGACAGCTAGCGACCAACTTAATAGTCGAGTTGGCGAAAGCCACTCAAGAAGCAAACCGAGCCCAAGTACCCCCAGGTAAATCACCGGAGGAGGAGCAACAATTCTGGCTCTATCAGGCGCGACGTCTTGCATACAATTGCCGAACACCGGCGGTGAGCGGCTGGAAATAGCGCCGGCTTTTTCCCAGTCCGCTCCACTGCGTGGTTAGGCCATCCTCTCGATCTCTGTTACCTCGACTTACCCTTGAGGCATGGAGCGCCTGAGCCAGTCTTCGAAACGCGTCGTGCCGATGCGCGGGTTGTCGCCGGGGGTGAGGCTCTGATCGTTGACTGCTGTGCCGAAGTAGCCTGCGTGGACGTCCGTGGTCACCTTCCGTGCGTCTCGGGTTGCGCTCAAGAATCGTCGGACGAGTTCGTCCATACGTATCGGTTCCGGGCCCGCCAGCTCGACGGTGCCATTCAACGGCTCCGAGACTGCGATTTCTGCCAGCGCGGCAGCGACGTCATCGGACACGATGGGTTGCATCAGCGCAGGCGGCAACCGGACCGTTTGCCCGTCGGTGGCCGATTGGGCGATGGCTCCGACGAACTCGAAGAACTGCGTTGCGCGGACAATCGTGTAGGGAATCTTGGAGGCCTTGATCAGCTTTTCCTGGGCCAACTTCGCGCGGAAGTAACCACTCGCAAGAAGGCGATCGGTGCCGACAACCGACAGCGCAACGTGATGTCCCACGCCAGCGGCCGCTTCGGCAGCGAGGAGGTTGCGACCTGATGTCTCGAAAAACGCCAGGACTGCGTTGTCCTCCCACGCGGGTGCATTCGCGACATCGACGACCACCTGAGCGCCGGCGAGCGCTTGCCCCAGTCCCTCGCCCGTGATGGTGTTGACACCCGATGAGGGTGATGCCGCCACGACCTCACGCCCATGCTGACGAAGGTTGTTCACGAGCTTTGCCCCGATGAGCCCGCTGCCGCCGATCACTACGATTTTCATGTTTGAATCTCCTGTGTCGCCCATAGCGGGCGCTCAAAAAAGGCTACTTGCGTTATTTGCCCGGAAGCACTGCCGGAACACCCTGGTTTTTCACCAGGAACACGACGAACTTCGCCGCTTTGCTGTCGCTCGCGCTGCGGCCGACGATGTGAACGTCATTCGGGCCTTCGTAGAATCCTTCGCCGGCTTTGAGCGTGACTGGCTCCGCGCCCTGCAACTGCATCACGATCGAACCCTCGAGCACGTAGACGAAGGCGTGCGCATTGTGTCGATGAATTTCGTCAGCGCCGCCAGGCGGGTAAGTGACCGTAAGTACGAGACCTTCTTTGCCGGGAATGTCCGTGAAGGGTTTGGACATGATTTGTTTTACGTCCGCATGTGGAGCGGTCGGCGCAATTTGCGCGGCGAGCGCACCAGCAGCGATTGCGATGGGTAGGATGATCTTTTTCATGGCGACTCCCAGTGGCTTAGCTCAGATTTGCATTTCTTTCAAAGCCTAACTTCAAAGCTGAGGGGCGTGGCGCTCTTTGCCGCGTCCCTCTCGAGCGCCTTGTTGGGCTGGGACATGTCCAGCCCGAACGGAGTAAGGCGCTTGAGTTTGCCTGCAAGGCTTGAGCACGAGGGTACGCCCTTGGCGAGGCGCCAGATAGTACCGCGGCGCAGGAAGCCCCGATGGGCCGCAACTGGCTCGGCGCAGGCGTTGAGCTTTCCGCTGCCGATATGCCGAATGCCTTTCATTGGATGGGATTCCCAAAACCTGAAAACCATGGAGTTCCGGTGGCCTTGACCGAGAACGGTTGAGGCATCGCCTTTCGCTTTCCTTGCCTTCCCTTCAAAGTCTAACTTTAAAGTCGACGGCCGAAAAGCCATCTTATAAGGCGGCATTCTGCGCTTGTCGTTGTCGCCCTTCAAGCTGGTCATGGCATTATCGAGAAAGCAACGTGAGCAAGCCTTTAAGCGCATGCGCTACGGACCGGCGGCGCACGGCCTGGCGGTCGCCTTTGAAACGCACCGTCTCGATTGCAACGCTGCCGTTTTTCCTCGCCCAAGCAAAACATACTGTTCCGACCGGTTTATCAGGAGTGCCGCCAGCTGGCCCTGCAATTCCGGTTATCGCCACTGCGACCTGGGCGTGGCTCATTTTGAGCGCGCCCAGTGCCATTTCGCGCGCAGTCTGTTCCGATACCGCACCGAATTTCGCCAGTGTTTGGGGTTTCACCCGAAGCATCTCACGCTTGGAAATATAGGTGTAGGTGATGAATCCGCGCTCATACCAGTCGGAACTTCCCGGTACCCGGGTCACGGCTTCTCCCAGCCAACCACCGGTGCAGGATTCGGCAGTGACCAGCATGAGCTCGCGGCCTTTCAAAATTCTGCCTGCGCGGGCGGCGAGCTTGTAAAGTAAATCGCTTGCCATTACTCGATCATAGTTCTCAAAAACGCAAGGCAGAGCAGAGTGTAAAACGCGGCAAGCAAATCATCCAGCATCACACCGATACCGCCGTGTACCGTTTTGTCTAAATAGTCTATCGGCGGCGGCTTGAGAATATCAAAAGCGCGAAACAAAACAAAAGCAAAGGCCTGCCACAGCAGCGAAGCGGGAGTAAAACTCAACACAAGCAGGAATGCCGTGATTTCGTCCCACACGATACCGCTGTGGTCATGCACTCCCAGGTCTTTGCCCGTCTTCCCACACACCCAAATGCCGAGTGCAAACAGAACGGCGATCAGCGCAAGGAAAAGCATTGGCGCCAATCGCGGGTTCAAAAGCCAGAATAGGGGAAATGCGACCAGAGTTCCAAAAGTTCCCGGCGCGCGGCGCGCAAGCCCTGCCCCAAAGCCGAACGCCAAAAAATGCGCCGGATGAGTCAACACAAAACGCCAGGATGGAGTCGCGTCAGCCAAAGTGGTCATAGCCCTTGCGGTCCCACGCCATGCGTTCACCCGCGGCGTCAAGCAAGGTCAGGCCCCTGCCTTTTTTGATTTCGCCGATACGTGTCAATGGCAGCCCCAATTCGCGCGACAGTTTTGCCAGTTTCGCGCCGTTTGCTTTCGGCGCGGTAAAGCAAAGCTCGTAATCGTCTCCGCCCGCGAGCAGCGCATTTAACGCCGCATGGTGTTTCAAATATTTATTTAGCACCACGGATTTGGGCAAGGCATTAAATTCGATCACTGCGGCAACTTTCGACCGCTGAAGAAGATGCCCCAAATCGGCAAGGAGCCCGTCGGAAATGTCGATTGCCGAGTGCGCAAGTCCCAGAAGCCGCCGTCCAAGTTCAACCCGCGCAGCAGGCAGGTGCAATTTTTCCAGGCAAGCCCGCGACTCTTTCATTTCAAGACGGATGCGTTTTTGCAAATGCGCGAGCCCCAGAGCAGCATCTCCAAGCCGTCCCGACACCCAGATCTCATCTCCCACCCTCGCGCCATCGCGACGCAGTGCCTTTCCGGTCGGCACCTCGCCCATGATTTGCACGCAGATATTGAGCGGACCGCGCGTGGTGTCGCCGCCGATTAAGTCCACACGCTGCGCTCGTGCCAAGTCCATGAACCCGTTGGCAAAAGGCTTAAGCCATTTTTCGTCGGCGTGCGGCAACGCGAGCGACAGGGTCGCCCAGCGGGGAGTGGCGCCCATCGCCGCCATGTCAGAGAGATTCACCGCCAGCGCTTTATATCCCAACTTGTAAGGATCGGCCTTCGGGAAGAAATGTGTGCCGCAAACCAGCATGTCGGTGGATACCACGAGTTCCATGCCTTTAGCCACCTTCACCAGCGCTGCGTCATCGCCCACTCCCAGCGCCGTGTGTGGCGTCGGATGTGTGAAGTACCGGCTGATGATTTCGAACTCGGAAAGCATGTGTTAAACCTCGCCAGCTTCCTGCGCCCCGTTTGAACACCGCAGCATACCAACGGGCCATTAACTGCGGCTAAAAATCGCAGTAAGCATTTATTTCACTACCGAAATATAGCACGAAGAAATGCTTGCAATTCTCCCGGTTAACGGGCGTGAATATTAGTGGCGCGGCGTCAGTGTAGTCCGTAATTCGCTATAAAACCCGGGGTGCGTCTCCAGAAACCGGGTTCGGCTCGCTAAAAACTCGCGATAGGCTTCGCCCACATTGGCGGGCGTGATTCGGCGTCCGAGAGTGCCTACCGGCCGATCGCCAAACATGTCAGCAAGCATGAGACTGCCCAGCTCATAGTTCAGGTGGTACGGATCCTGCCAGTAAACGGTCTCGGGCCCGACCACCGATTCTCCAGTCCAGTCGTTGTAACCGTAAAACTCCCACAGCTGAATATTTCCATGTTGCGACTCTTCAGCCACAACGCGCGCAATTGCCGCCATATCCGTCCAGCGCTGCGCATCGGTTCCGCACAATAAATGGAGCTCGAGCAACAGGGCATGCTCCGGGGGCAAAAATAGACGAAGCTCGATACCTTGCTCGCGAGCGGCCTGCAACATGCCGCGCAATCCTGTGAGGTCGAGTCCCGGCTGCGGCGTGATATCGGTCATGAGAAACTGCGAAGATGGCGGCGGGTGGTCCGGGACGTGGGCCAGTGAACACTGTGGGGTAACACGGACTCGGCCAAGGAATATCTCGTTGAAGCGCGCAAGCACATTTTTGAAATCACCGCGCGCGTAAAGAAAACGCCCTTCGCGAGTGTGGCTGGAGCGCCCGCGGCCTTGCTCGAAAATAGTCCGCAATGAGTCGTTCAGCGCGGTCACCGACAACAAGAACTTTAGCTGAGAAAAATCCTCGATTTCGCCAAGGCGGTGCGTGCAATCCACGCGTGGCATTGCCTCGGGTCGGATTTCGAATGCCGCACGCTTCAGATCTGTCGCCTGCAGCGCATACTGGAAATAGCACTGCGCGAGATCCCAGCCGGCGCCCGCGAAAGCAAAATTATACCCGCGCAATTTTCCTTTTTCTGTCAACGCCGGATCGTTAGTATCGAAACCGATCTCAGCGAGGGAACTGCCAAGGACAATCGCCTGCGGGCGCATTCGGGCCAGGAGCTGGGGCTTGACGTGTCTTTCGTAAGGCGCAAATCGCGGCTTCACTACATTAAGTCCTGGAATCTTAAAATCGCGGTAATACCAAAACGGATCTATAACGCGGTTAAAGCCGGCGACCGCAGCAAGCAGAAGTGCCAGCCATGCGAGCAAACCAAGCGTGTAGGAACGGGCTGACATCAGAACTGGAAGTAGATGAATTCACTTACCTGATTGAGTGACAATACTGCAAATAATGCAAGGATGACGCAGGCAGCAAGCCACCGCCTCGTCGGTCGCCAAAGCCACCAGTGAGCGACTTGGTCGGGTTCGACCCCCAATGCCGGCCGGAATTTACGCAGAATCTGCTGCGTGTTCGGCGCCAGCCACGCGATAAGCCAACAGGCAGCAAGCCATTTTAACTGGGTGAAACCGCCAAACGTTTGGGTGTTCTCGAAATGCACACCGCACCGCGCCAGCCAGGGACCAACAAACCACCAATTGAACCATTGGTAGGGCAAAGTCACGCCGTTCATGCCCGCCATCGCCTGAACCATTGCCAGCGCATGATTTAGAGAATCGGCACGAAAGAATACCCACGCCACCACCGTTGCCATAAAGGTCAGGAGCACGGCCACCGCTTTTCCAATGCGGCCGGGCTCGGCAAACCATCCGTATCGCTGACGCAAATTGCGCCAGGCATGATTGATGACCAAGTACAATCCGTGCAGCCCGCCCCATACGACGAAGGTCCAGTTGGCGCCGTGCCATAGACCGCCGAGGAGCATGGTGATCATCAGATTGATGTAGCGACGACCGACACCTTTACGGTTGCCACCAAGCGTGAAATATAGATAATCGCGCAGGAAACGCGACAGCGTCATATGCCAGCGCCGCCAGAAATCGATGATAGAAGCCGCTTTGTAGGGCGATTCGAAATTGAGCGGCAAGCGAACCCCGAACAGCCGCGACAGCCCAATGGCCATGTCGGAGTAGCCTGAGAAATCAAAGTAAATCTGGAAAGTGTACGCGAGCGCCCCACCCCAGGCGTCGACCGCGGACAGAGGAAGTCCATTTCCCACCCAGTCATATGCGGGTCGAGCGTAAAATGCGACGCCGTCAGCGATAACCGTTTTCTTGAAAAGCCCGATAAACAAAATTGTCAGGCCAACGGCAAAATTTTCCCAATTAAGCTGGTAAGTCTCGCGCTGCGCAAATTGCGGCATCATTTCCTTGTGATGCAGAATCGGCCCGGCGATGAGATGGGGAAAATAACTTACGAACAGACAGTAATGAGTGAATCTATATTCTGCGGCCTTGCCCTGGTAGGCATCGGCGAGAAAAGCGATTTGCGTGAAGGTAAAGAACGAGATGCCGAGAGGCAAAATCACGTGCAACGGCGTGAGTCCTGCGCCGAACGTATTCAGGTTGGAAACAAAAAAGTCCGCATACTTGTAGTAGCCGAGCAGAAGCAGATTTAGGGTCACACCAAACAACAGCAGTCGCCTGCCGCCGGGAAGTCCTTGTCGCCGTATGATCCCCAAACCCACTGCGAAGTTACAGGCGATAGAAATCGTGAGCAGTATCACATACCACGGGTTCCACCAGCCGTAGAAGACAAACGACGACGCCGCGAGCCACGCTGCCGCGAGTGCATTGCTCGCGCGCGCGATGAGATAAAAGCCGAACAGAGTGATCGGCAGGAAAACAAACAGGAAGGGATACGAGTTGAACAGCATTTTCGGGCGGGTGCGCTGTCCTCAGGTTCTAGGCTTGATTTCCGCGGATCGCAACTTGGCGGCGAGCTTGTCGAGAACACCGTTTACGTATTTATGGCCTTCGGTCCCGCCGAATGACTTGGCCAGCTCGACGGCTTCGTTGATCACGACTTTGTAGGGTACGTCAGGCTGGTTCGCGAGCTCATAGGCGCCCAACAGCAGAATGCCGTGTTCGATAGGGCTCAGTTCCTTCAGCGGGCGATCGAGAAAGGGCCGCAACTTTTCCTCAAGCTCACGCACGCCGGAAATTGCGCCGCGCAGCAGCGCCAGAAAATACTTTTCATCGAGTTTGTCGAAACCCTTTGCCTCGCGTAGCTGCTTTTCGAGGATGTCTGCGGTGTCGCCGCTCAGCTGCCATTGGTATAGCGCCTGCAGGGCAAATTCGCGCGAGCGCCTGCGGCTACTCCTGCCTGAATGTGGCCGTGTTCTGGTCACGTGACTTGCGGCGCTAGTTCTCGTCTAGGCGGCGCAGCAGCTTGGCCATTTCTATTGCGACTCTGGCCGCTTCGGCGCCCTTGGTGTCCATGCGCGCGCGCGCTTGACTTTCGTCCAGGGTGGTCAATACTGCGTTCGCGACGGGAATACCGCTGTCCAGTTGCACCGAAGCCATTCCGCTTGCCGACTGGTTCGCCACGATTTCGAAGTGATAGGTCTCGCCCCGGATCACTGCGCCTAGCGCAATGAGCGCATCAAACTTTCCGCTGTTGGCCATCTTCTGTAGCGCCAGCGGGATTTCCAGCGCACCCGGCACTGCCGCCACAGTAATCGCATCTTCCGCCACGCCGTGTTTTAGCAGCTCGCTGCGGCAGGCTGCAAGTAAGCCCGCGCTGATCTCCGCATTGAACTGGCTCATCACAATACCAATGCGCAAGTTCGCGCCGCTTGCGTCAGGATTCATTTTTTTCATCGCGGTCGAATGAAGCGCTATTTCTTATCAGGCAGCTCGTAACCGGTAACTTCCAGTCCGAATCCTGCCATGCTGGGCATCTTGCGCGGCGCGGCGAGCAGGCGCATTTTGGTGACATTGAGGTCTTTGAGAATCTGCATGCCAATGCCGTAGTTTCGCAAATCGCTTCTGGCCTGCTTCCTTTCCAGACCCCGTCCCGGTTTTAGCCGCTCCATCAGCTCGTCCGTACCGTCCTGCCTCTGCAATAAAACAATGACCCCCTTTCCAGCCGCGGCTATGGTTTTCTGGGCATCGTACACGCTCCAGGTATGCCCGCCGGAATCTTTTTCGAGCAAGTCCATGATCGACAACGGTGCGTGTACCCGCACCAGAATTTCTTCGCCGTGAACGATTTCACCTTTAACGAGCGCAAGATGGATAGCATTTGCCGTCTTGTCGCTGTAGCCGATCAATCTGAACTTGCCGTGCACGGTCTCCACTATTCGTTCGGTAACACGCGTGACCAGCGACTCGGTGCGGCTGCGGTAATGAATCAGGTCGGCAATGGTGCCAATTTTCAATCGATGCTGTTTTGCGAATTCCAGCAGGTCCGGAAGCCTTGCCATTTCGCCATTTTCTTTCAATACCTCGCAAATCACCGCCGCCGGCATAAGACCGGCAAGCTGAGCAAGGTCGCAGCCCGCTTCGGTGTGGCCGGCGCGCGCCAGTACGCCGCCTTGCTGCGCCATGAGGGGAAACACATGCCCCGGTTGAGCGATGTCTTCAGGCGCTGCATCTTTTTTTACCGCGACTTGAATAGTACGTGCGCGATCGGCCGCCGAAATGCCGGTCGTGATACCCTCCCGGGCATCGATCGACACCGTGAAATTCGTACCAAGCACGGAACGATTTTGCATAACCATGGGAGCCAGGCTTAGTTGTTGGCAGCGCTGTTCAGTGAGTGTCAGGCAAATCAATCCACGGCCGTATTTGGTCATGAAATTGATCGCTTCGGGCGCCACGAACTCCGCGGCAAGCAGCAGATCGCCTTCATTTTCGCGTTCTTCCTCGTCAACCAGAATCACCATCTTTCCTGCCCTGACCTCAGCGATGATGTCCTGAACCGGTGAAATGTGCGAGCTCATTCTGAGGCTTTTAACAGGCGTTCCGCGTAGCGCGCCATCAAGTCAGTTTCAATGTTCACCCGGGCGCCGCGCTTTAAAAATTTCATGTTTGTAGCTTGAAGCGTGTGCGGAATCAAATTGACACTGAAGGTACCTTTCTTGATGCCATTGACCGTCAGGCTCACGCCGTTTACTGCGATTGACCCCTTGCGCGCGATGTACTTGGCGAGTCCCAGTGGCGCTTTAATGGATAGCAAACGGCAATCACCCCGGCTTTCGAAATTCATCACCTCGCCTATGCCGTCAACATGTCCACTGATCAGGTGGCCGTTGATTCGGTCGGAAACACGCAGTGCTTTTTCCAAATTGACCTTGCCGCGATTCACGAAACCGGCGGTGCAGTTCAATGTTTCCTGGGACATATCGGCACTGAAGGAATGAGCCGAGCGGTCGGTGATCGTCAGGCAAATTCCATCGACCGCAATACTGTCGCCGGTCTTAAGGTCGCTCAAATCGAGCGCAGTAGCAACCGTTACGCGCAGCCCTCCGGGTCCGCGTTTCAGTTTGCTGACTTCGCCAGTTGCTTGGATGATGCCGGCAAACATAATGTGCCCTTTCCCCCGCTCAAATGCAGAAGGCCATTGTATGCGCCGTTCGGACTGCGGGGAACCCCATGCCCCGCAATACTTCAACCACTATCAGCAAAGCGGGCCAGCATGCGCAAATCCCGACCAACCGTGCGCAGATCGAGAACTTGCAGCTCGCGCCGCATTGCCAGTTCTTGCAACTCGGGAAGCTCGAACATGCCGCGCGCTTTGTCACCCAGCAGATGCGGCGCAAGGTACAGCAGCAGCTCATCCACCAACCCTGCTTTTAGCAGTGAACCATTAAGTCTGAATCCGCCCTCGACTAGGACTTCATTCATTCCAAGTTTCGCGAGTGTTTCCATCATCTTTGGCAGTTCCACTTTACCTTCCGGGTCGGGCACAACCATCACCTTGGCGCCAACATCCATAAGCTTGGCAATCTTTGTT
>DASPRI010000121.1:0-2249 GCA_035624535.1 Burkholderiales bacterium | reverse complement strand
CGGAACGGAAAAGGCGATGATTTTGGTCGTTCGCATGATTATGCCCGCATAGAATAAATTATACTAAGTATAACTGGCAGGCGGCTGAAACAAAAGCCGTGTTGCAAGTTGATACGATCATCACGGGACCCATGTCTGCTTCCTCCTTCGAGGATGTCCGCAATTGGGATGCTGTTAGGTCCGCTCCTGGCCGGACTTGCTCTTAAAGCCGTCGTACGTGGCAATGGCCGCTTTCCCCAGGCGGCAACGTCCAAATAAAACCGGCAAGCGAGTGCGTGCCGCGCCCGCCTGCCGGCTGTAACAAGCTCACACCTCGGTCTGCTCCGACAATGCTAGGGCATCGTCGACCTCGATGCCGAGGTATCTCACCGTGCTTTCCAATTTGCGGTGGCCCAGCAGCAGCTGAATGGCACGCAGATTCTTTGTGCGCTGGTAGATCAACGTGGCCTTGGTGCGCCTCAAGGAATGCGTGCCGTAGTCGCGCGGATTTAACCCAATGCGCATCACCCAGGACTTCACGATCCGGGCATACTGCCGGGTCGACATGTGCGGTGACGTCGCCAGACGGCTCGGGAACAGGTAATCTCCCTCACCGAGCTTGGTCTTCGCGATCCAGGTCTCAACCGCCTCGCGGGTGGGTTCCGTCAGCTCGAACTTCACTGGCATTGAGGTCTTCTGCTGCAGGATGGTAGCCCGGCGCATCGCTACGCCCTCATGCGCTACGTCCTTCACCTTGAGCTTGACGAGATCACAGCCGCGCAGCTTGCTGTCGATCGCGAGGTTAAAGAGGGCGAGTTCCAGAACGCGCCCCGTCAGCTGCAGGCGGTTGCGGATTGCCCAGATCTCGCGCAGTTTCAAGGGCGGTTTCGGCCCGATCAGGTGGCCCTTGTTCCAGGGGATGTGACTGGCACCGGTGGTTCCAGTATTAAGATTGCGGTCCATGGGTGTTTCCTCCGTATTGGTTAGGGAAACATCAGTTTGGAGCATTATCACGAGAGGCGCATGGCGACCGTCAGCCGCGGATGAAATTGCGCCCATCACTACACTGAGGGGTGATCGCCTTGCTCGAACGTACCCTATAAGGTACACTTTGTACGTGGCCAGCGAAAAGCTCAACGCCGTTTTCTATCGCAATCGAAACGGCGCCGAGCCGGTGCGCGACTGGTTGAAAGGGCTGCCCAAGGCAGAGCGCAAGGCAATCGGCGAAGACATCGCGTACGTGCAGTATAAGTGGCCGATTGGCAAACCGCGTATTGACCATCTGCGCGGGCCCGTCTGGGAAGTGCGCACCACACTGGGCAATCGCATCGCCCGCACGCTGTTCGCGGTCGCGCACGGGCAGATGGTGCTGCTGCACGGTTTCATCAAGAAAACCCAGCGCACCCCGGGCGATGAGATTGATCTGGCAATTACACGTTTTAAGGAGTGGCGACATGGCGAAACGTAACCCCCATACCGGTTCCCGCTTTGATGACTTCCTGAAAGAGGAGGGGATCTATGACGAGGTGCAGGCCAAGGCGCTGAAGCGTGCACTGGCCGAGAGCCTCACCGAAAGCATGGAGACAACGAAACTGGGCAAGGCCGAGATGGCGCGCCGCATGGGTACCAGCCGCTCACAGCTCGATCGGGTGCTCGATCCGGAGAATACCTCGGTGCAGCTCGATACGCTGATCCGGGCCGCGCGCGCCGTGGGCAAGATCGTCGAGATCAAGATCAAACGGCAAGCGAAGGCCGCATAGTGGGCTTCATGTCGAGGCATTCACTGCCCCGCAAAGCGGACAATGTCACCCGAGCGTTCACTTCGGTAGACTCCGACCCTCAGCGGACGTTCATACCACGTGGACGCTTCGCCTGCTTGTTCAGCAACCCTCAATTCTGAGTTAAACCGTCACAACGCGGTTCAATATGAATAACCCGTAGGTTTGCAGTATATTGCGGCGAAACGCATTCGAGGTATTCAGTGGAAATGACTGACCGCAAACGGTTTTCAGGTATTTTCCGTCCACGATATATTGAATATCCCGTAGTTGGGCCGTTCAATCATTGTTAGATTTCATGGAGGGTCAGTCATGCTGCCCAGATATCAGGACATCGTTGAACTCATAAAAAAGGGCGCGACCGTAGAAGCGCAAGAAAAAATAATGGAACTGCGCGAAATGGCCCTCGAACTGCAAGAGGAAAATGTAAATCTCAAAAGCCAAGTTAATGAACTACAGCAGGCGCTTAAGCTTAAAGAACAGCTACGCTGG
>DASPRI010000159.1:0-9670 GCA_035624535.1 Burkholderiales bacterium | reverse complement strand
CGTCGTTCGGCAGCAAACTGGTGCGAAATGCCAACTCGGGGTTGCCGAGATTGACCATGACATGGGTCTTGGGCTGCGGAAGCGCCCCGGGATCGATGCGCGATTTCTCGAAACGAATTGTGCCGTCATAAACCTTGCCGACATCGCCCTCAGCGCAGCAAACCGTTATGCTCTCCCCGGTTCTTATCCGCTCAGTCGCCCCTTCGGCGCCGACGATTGCCGGAATTCCGAGCTCGCGTGCGACGATAGCGGCATGACAAGTGCGCCCGCCATGACTGGTGACGATCGCGGCGGCTTTTTTCATGACTGTTCCCCAATCGGGGGCCGTCGTTTTCGCGACCAAGATCTCCCCCTCGCGGAATTCGGGCAACTGTTCAATCGACTGAATGACCCGCGCCGTACCTGCGGCAATGCTCTCGCCGACAGCCCGGCCAGTGCATTTCACCTTCCCCTTCCCTTCAAGCCGGTACTCTTCTAGCACGCCAGTGATCCGTCGTGACACCACCGTTTCAGGACGCGCTTGAATGATGTACAGCAAACCATCAATCCCGTCCTTGGCCCATTCCAGGTCCAGCGGCACTGGAGTTCCTGCGCGTGCGCTGTAGTGTTCCTCGACCTTCATGGCGGCGTCCGCAAGCTCAACGACTTCTTCGTCCGAAATGCAAAATCGACCGCGCTCCTCAGGCGAGACAGAAATATTGCGCGTCGTACCATTGGCACCGCTCGCGTAGACCATCCGGAACTCTTTTTTGCCGAGCATGCGGCGTAAAACTGTGCGGAAGCCTGCTCGCAAGGTGGGCTTGAAAACGTAAAATTCGTCAGGGTCCACCGTCCCCTGGACTACGTTCTCCCCTAGGCCGTAGGCGGCGTTGATGAGCACTACATTGCGAAAACCGCTTTCCGTGTCGAGCGTAAACATTACGCCGCTTGCGGCAAGATCTGCCCGCACCATTTTCATTACACCCACGGACATCAAGACCTTGAAATGGTCAAAACCGTGATCGATCCGGTAGCGAATCGCTCGATCGGTAAACAGGCTGGCAAAACAGCGCCGACAGGCATCGAGCAATTGCCTCTCCCCGCGTACGTTCAGGAAAGTCTCGTGCTGGCCGGCAAAGCTCGCTGTTGGAAGATCCTCCGAAGTGGCAGAACTGCGGACCGCGACGCTCAGTTCCGGTCCGTACTGCTCTAGGAGTCGCGCATATGACCGAAGAATCTCATCTGCAAAATCGGGCGGCAAGGGGGCGCTATATATAATGTCTCGGGCGCGCGCCGCGCGCTTGGCAAGATCCTCAATATCGGTCGGGTCAAGCCCGTCCAGGGCCTCGCGCAGGGTCCGCCAAGAGTCGGCGCGGTCCAGTACGTAACGGTACGCTTGGGCGGTGGTGGCAAAACCATTTGGGATACGCAGGCCGCGCGGAGTCATTTCCCGAAACATCTCTCCCAGCGAGGCGTTCTTGCCCCCCACCAACGCCACATCGCCGATGCCGATCTCTTCGAAAAAGCGTACAAAGTTTCTCTCGCTAGGCATTGCTATTCAGCTCCTTTTGTTGCGCTCATTTTCCGTATCCGCCACGGTTCCAGGAGCACGCCGTTTTCATCGTCTCAAGCACGTTGGACCGGCTGGAATTATTCAAGTACCCTCCGCCTGTTCTACAGCACGGCGCATGGCGCCACCGGTTTCAGGCGTTCCCTTGCCGTGGCTCAGCGGCAGTGCCAGATGAGCGGGTAGCGACAACTTGAGCAAGCGGTAAAGGTTTCCCAAATTGTCGCGATACAATTGGTCGAAACTCTCGACTGCGAAACTCGGGTTGTAATCGCCAAGCCACCAGAACCAATCTGAGGCCTCGCACGCGGCAAGCTGCCGATAAGCGGTTGCCACCTGCTTTTTATTGAGGCGTCCGCTCGCGATGACCAGATCGAAGCTGTGCTTTGCGGCGCAAAGCAAATCCCAAGCTCGATTCTTGTCGGCCGAGCCTATCCACGTCGTAAAGTTACCATAGACCCAGCTTCCTGAAGTGATGCGGTCCAGCGTGGCCGCACCCGTGCTCGCCTCGCTAAGGTAAGCCCGGTAGGTGGTAGTCCGAATAGCAGAATGTGTTTCCAATATACGGTACAGTTCTTCGAGGAAGTAATAGCCATTGTACGGATAGTATTCCCAGCAGTTCTCGCCATCCAGGATCACGCTCACCAATGGCGTTTCGCCGTGCGAAACGTCCGAAGCAATTGCTTCGATTTCAGACACAAAGTTCGCCGCTGCATCATGGCCGTTCCACTTTGCGTACTCGAAACCGATGAGATCGGAGAGACGATCATCGCGGAAGAACAATGCGAGATCTGGCGCTGCCGTCGTGTGGCGATACGGACGATAGAGCTTGCCCCGCAGATCCTCTTCCCGTCCGTGCAAGCTGTTCATCAATACTTTCGCGCCGCTCGCAGTCCATTTACAACCCTGTGCGCCAAGTATTCTGATAAACGCCGACGAAATTGCTCCTTCGGCCGGCCACACCCCCGCAGGCGCCTCGCCAAATCGTCGCGTATGGTCAGCGATCGCCGTTCGCAACTGTGATTCGACACGTTCATAGCCTCCGGGATATTCGGGTGATTGCGGAAGGGTCAATTGGGGTTCAGCTTCGCGCGCCGTGTCGAAACGGATAAGCAGTGGTGCCAGTGGATGATAATGTGGCGTGGTCGATAGTTCCACGCGACCTGATGCAGCCAGTTTAGCGTAACGCGGAATAATGCCGCTGATTATTCCGCCGATCACCTTGAATAATTCCAGCCGGTCCCGATGGCTGAAACGCATGCCTTTGGCCATCAGCCGCGTCACCATCTCGGTGCCACGCCGCACTGTCTCTCCAGTCCAGCACAGGTGATACCAGGTAAGCAGGTCGAAATAGTACTGGTCAGAAAGATAGTGCATGGCATCCGGTCCGCGCGCTTCCAGTACGGTAAACAAGTTGTGGAGGTCTTTGTATGCAGGATAAGGCTCAATCATCCGCTCGTGATTGGCGTGGAAGCAGCGTTCCACGATGAAGGTGCGGTGTTCCTCGCTGATTGGCTTGTCATCGGGATGCGTCAACAAACGTAGCAGCGGGTCCCGCAGTTTGCCCTTTACGAACTGGTCGGTGTAATCCTCGATCTGATCGAGCAGCACCGGCGCGAAATTGACCACCACCTGAACCCCGGGATGATGCTCGAGGTGCCATGCCATGTCGCTGTAGTCTTTGATGGCGTGCAGGTAAACCCAAGGTAAACGAAATTCACCGGTCGCATAGTCACGGTAATCAGGCTGATGCAAATGCCAGAGCAACACCAGGTCGAGACGTCGCTCGGCGCGTTTCGGCCCACTCGTCACTGGTTATGGACCCGTTGCCCCAACATCTCAGGCACGATGAGCGTGATTCCTTTTTCCGTGACGTGGAAGCGCTTTCTATCTTCGACTGGATTTACTCCGGCGCTAAATCCCGGGGGAAGCTTGCAATATTTGTCGACAACCGTATGCTTTAGAACGGTACCGGCACCGACATCGACGTCCGGCAAGATCACCGAGTCCTCGATGGTGCAGTAATCGTGAACGTGAACATTGCTGAATAAGAGCGAACGCTTTACCAGGGAACCGCTAATTATGCAGCCGCCGGATACCATCGAATCAATTGCCATTCCGCGGCGCTGCGGTTCGTCAAAAACGAATTTGGCTGGCGGCAGTTGTTCCTGGTAGGTCCAAATCGGCCAGTCCTTATCATATAGGTTGAGATCGGGAATTACTCGTGTCAAAGCGATGTTTGCTTCCCAATAGGCATCGACTGTTCCGACATCACGCCAGTACGGTACGCCCTCAATGATGTTAACACAGCTGTCGCCGAAACGGTGTGCGTAGGCCGCGCCGCCTTCCATCACGATTCGGGGAATAATATCTCTGCCAAAGTCGTGGCTCGAATGGCTATTTTCAGCATCGCGAACCAACTGTTCGTAAAGGAACTGTGCATCGAACGCATAGATTCCCATGCTGACCAACACCCGGTCCGGTTGACCCGGAATCGACTTCGGTTGTTCCGGTTTCTCCTCGAAACCGATGATGCGCCCATCGGGTTCTACCTGCATTACGCCAAAATGCTTTGCCTCGCTGATCGGCATATCAATACAGGAGACGGTCAGTTTCGATGACTTGGTAACATGGTCCAAAAGCATTTTGCTGTAATCCATTTTGTAAACATGATCGCCTGCCAAAACCAGAACAAATTCTGGCTCGTGGCGCCGCAAGATATCGAGGTTCTGGTACACCGCGTCGGCAGTACCCTGGTACCAGCTGCTCGTGACGCGCTGCTGAGCCGGTAGCAGCTCAACAAATTCCCCCATGCGGGCATCCAATACGCTCCAGCCGTGCTGGATATGCCGTATCAGACTTTGTGCCTTATATTGCGTGCAGATGCCGATGCGGCGGACTCCGGAGTTTACGCAATTGGAAAGTGCAAAGTCGATGATGCGAAATTTCCCGGCGAACGGGACCGAAGGCTTGGCTCGCCAATCCGTAAGTTGACCCAACCGGCTCCCGCGTCCGCCCGCAAGCACGATGGCCATGGCATTCTTGGTCAGCTGTCCGACAAACCGCGCATCAAGCTTGTCCTTTACCGAACGGAAATCGCTGTGAACGGAATTCGCAATGGGATCCACGATCTGCTCGCTGGTGAATGTCTAATTTTCGGTTCCCGGCATGCGTACCGACTTCCAAGCAGGCCGGCCGGCGGTCTGGGCGGACGTCGGCAATCTACTTAGTCAGAGAGCGTTTTCTCTCGCAGCTTCGGACTACGAGGCAGGCGCGCAGCTGATAAGCATAGCCCGAATTATTGACCTAGTTGTCGCAGAATATCAGCCTCGGCCTCGAGCCAGTCTTCTAATTCACCACCCGGGGCGAAGCCGCGCTTTTCAGCGCGAAAATACGCAGCCTGCGCAATCCACTTGTAACGCTCGTCCGGAGCTATCTTTGTGAGTCCTGAAATTTTTGCGTTAACCCTGCCGCGCTCCTGCTGGCTGGACTTCGTCAGTTCTTTTATTCTTTGTGTAATGCCTCTAGCGCGTTGCGGCTTGCGGCTTTCGGTTTGCTGGGTCTTCATGTACGTAAGCCTCCTTTATGGAACTAGTATAAATGAGAACTATGTCAAAACAATTATAAATTTTTATTTTGCGAATGCTTTGATTTAAGTCAAGAAATCGCGTCGGCGGGCACGCGCGGCGTGATGCGCTTCACTCATTCGCCAGCAGGGCGGCACCAAGTAGCCCCAACCGTGCGTTGGTCACTACATGCACCGGAATTTTTTCAACGACAGCCGAATGCCTTCCTTTGGCGTTGAACGCCGCGCAAAATTTCCCTTGCTTGAGTCGCGGAAGGATTTTCGGCGCAATTCCGCCAGCGATGTAGACGCCCCCCCGTGCCATCACTGCTAACGCGTGATCGCCTGCGAGCGCTCCGAAACAGGCTATGAACAGATCTAACGCACGCAAGCACATTGGATCACCGAGATTGAGCGCGGCCTCGGTAATTGCCGCCGCACCCTCATCGGCGGGCATGGCGGTGGCACGCCTTGGCGCTTTATTCTCGCGGCGACAAAGAAATTCATAAATACGCACCAATCCGGGACCGGAAATCACGTTTTCTGCACTGACGCGCTCCTGGCGTGAATATAAGTCCCTAAGAAGATCGAGTGCTTCGGGCGTCGCGGGCGCAAAAGCAGCGTGTCCTCCCTCGCCGGCAATGACCAGGTATCCTGTCCCTGCTTGCACTAAATAAGCCACACCGAGCCCGGTTCCGGGGCCCAGTACCACGCGCGGTCCTCCGGCGACCGGTTCGCCCGATTGCAGCGTGACTAGATCGCTCGAGGGCCCAAGCAACTCGATGCCTTTGGCTGCTGCGGCGAAATCATTCACCACTTTGACACTGGTAATCCCAAAACGTTTTGCGATTGCTGCGCCATCGATTGACCAGGGCAGGTTGGTCAGCTCCGCGCGATTTTCGAATACGGGTCCCGCGACGCCGAAGCACGCACCTTTAATCCTCGGTGGCGAGTGCCCTTCCTCAGTCCATTCGGAAAAGAACTTATTCAAAACGCTGAAGAAATCCGCGTGCTGGGCACCGAAGTAGCGAGCACTGAATAGGGTGACCCAGCTGCTATTTCGCAGCGACCCAATTTCGAGCAGTGTCTTTGTTCCCCCAACATCGCCGGCGAGAAACAGATCTCGACCAAGCGATGACCCTTGCAAGGGCGCGTGGCGGTCCGGCTGCGCGCGCGAAGTTGCCCTGCGGCTACCCGAAGTTCTTTGTGGCACTGCATTCTGATAGACAGCTACCATGATTGTGCTTTTGCCGGTCGAAAAAGAACCCAATAGTGCAAAAGTATTTTTTATATTTTAGTATTCTGCGACCAAAGCGCTCTGCCGAGGATTGGCACCAAACAAACTAGAGCCCCTTTCTTGAACACGAATTCATCGACAATCCGAGTCCTGTTTGCCTCGCCGGAATGTGCGCCGATGGCCAAGACCGGCGGGCTCGGCGATGTCTGCGCAGGGCTGCCCGCTGCGCTCCGAGAACTGGGCGTCGATGCGCGTGTTCTCCTGCCCGGCTATCCCAGTGTTCTGGCAATCGCCGGCAACCGGCAGGAACTCGCGCGTTTGACACCGTTCGACGCGCCGTTCGAAGCGCGCCTGCTTGCGGGCCAACTGCCGAACGGCGTTCCTCTGATCACCCTGGACAGTCCGCGACTTTATGCTCGCGCCGGCGGCCCATACCAAAATGAGGCCGGCGAAGATTGGCCAGATAATGGCTGGCGTTTCGGGATGCTTTCGAAGGTGGCAGCAATACTAGGTAGTGAAGGTAGCCCGCTCGACTGGCGCCCGCATATTGTCCATTGCAACGATTGGCCAGTAGCGCTTGCCCCGGCGTATTTACACTATACTCCGCGAGCGCGTGCTGCGGCAGTCATGACCGTCCATAATCTGGCGTTTCAGGGTATCTTCGAGCCCGGGCTGGTGGCAGCGCTCGGCCTTCCACAAAGCAGTTTCGCCATGGATGGTCTGGAATTCCACGGGCGCATGTCGTTTCTTAAAGCCGGTCTGCTCTATGCCGACGCGATCACCACGGTCAGTCCGACCTATGCTCGCGAGATCCAATCCGAGCCGCTCGGATTCGGCATGCAAGGACTGCTTCACCAGCGCAGCCATGTGCTAACCGGAATCCTAAATGGTATAGATACCGCAGCATGGAATCCGGAAACCGATCCGCTGATCGTGCAGAATTACAATGCGGACTCTCTTGACAGCAAGTTCGTCAACAAGCTTGAGCTACAACGTCGCATGCAACTGACTGTCGATCCAGAGATTCCGTTGCTGGGGGTGGTAAATCGTTTTACCCAGCAAAAGGGGACCGATGTGTTGGTTGAGGCAGCATCGCAGCTTGTCGAGCAGCCGGCGCAGTTGGTCGCTCTCGGCGCTGGCCAGCGCGAGCTGGAAGATGCGTTACGCAGGCTCGCCTCGCGCCACGTCGGGCAAATCGCCATTGCGGTCGGCTTCAACGAGGGCCTCGCGCATCTGATCGAGGCCGGCGCGGATATATTTCTCATGCCGTCGCGATTTGAACCGTGCGGTTTGAACCAAATGTACAGTCAGCGTTACGGGACACCGCCAGTTGCGCGCGCCACCGGCGGCCTCGTCGATACGATTGTTGATTGTAATCCCGAAACAATCGCTAACCGAAGTGCAACGGGTTTCCTGTTCGATCACTTGAGCGCGCCGGCTTTGCTCGCAGCCGTGCAGCGCGCCATCACCGTGTTTCGCGATCGCGGTAGCTGGAGAGCGTTGCAACAAAATGGCATGGCGCGGCATTTCGGTTGGGACATCGCCGCTCGGCACTACGCTGAGATATACGCGCGGCTGACCGGCCAGGATTCAAACGCGAATCCGGCTTAGACCCAAATCATCAGTCCCAGCTCGAAGCGGTGGCTCAGCAAGGGGTGATGCGCGTATGCGCGAATACGGTATTCGAGTTTGCCGCATAAATCCGGAACAAGTTTCAATATATATTGATGCTCACCGGAAGTGTTGACCCTGCCTTCGTCAGCAAACTCATGCCGCGTAAAGGTACGTTTGTCGTCAACTTCCTTCGCGGGACCGTACAGCAGGAGCTCGACGGTGATATCCTCGGGCTTTAGCCCATTCAGCCGCACCCCAACCTCGAAACTTACCTCGTCCCCGAAGAAAATGTTTTTTATCGGTACGTCGAGTCGCCGCAATGAAACGCCAGACCAAGCTTCGCGGACTCGCTGCTTCCATGCCGCGATCGTGCGCGCGGGCTCGAAATGATTAATCGAGTAGCGTTCGAAGTTTCGTGAAGCAGGAACATAGAATTTGGACACATATTCTTCCACCATGCGATTGGTGTTGAAGCGCGGAAGCAAGCTTGCAATCGAACGCTTCGCCATCTTGATCCATTCCGAGGAAAAACCTTGCTTGCCGCGGTCGTAATACACCGGGATAACACGGTCTTGCAATAATTCGTACAGCGAGCGGCTCTCCTCGCGGTTTCGGTGTTGCTCATCGAGCGCTTCCGATGCCGGCTTGATCGCCCAGCCGTTATCCCCTTGATAACCTTCATCCCACCAGCCGTCCAGCACCGAAAGATTGATCACCCCATTAATGCCCGCTTTCATCCCGGAGCTTCCCGATGCTTCCCTCGGATACACCGGATTGTTAAGCCAGACATCGACTCCGGAGACGAGTCGCCGAGCCAAGTGCAAATCGTAGCCTTCGACAAATAAGATCTTGCCCTCGAATTCTGGCATGGAAGCAACTTGGATCACGCGCCGGATCAGTTCTTGCCCCGGCTCATCAGCTGGGTGCGCCTTGCCGGCGAAGACGAATAACACCGGGCGTTGCAGATCGCGCACGATTTCTTGCAGCCATTCGAGATTTTCAAACAGGAGCGTGGCACGCTTATAGGTTGCAAAGCGCCGCCCGAATCCTACGGTCAGCGCGTTTGGGCTGGCCGGATCAGCCAGCTTGAGCAGCCGGTCAAGGTGCGCTTCGCTGCCGCGGTTGCGAAAATGCTGGGTTCTGACCAAATGGCGAACCAAATGCAGCATCTGCGTCTTGAGCTGTTGGTGCACACTCCAGAAAATTTGCTCCGGAACCTTGGCGATGCGTTCTAGGGCGGTGGGGTCGCCAATGTTCCGGCTCCAGTTATCCCCCAGAAAGCGATCGAAAAGGTCAGCCCATTCTGGCGCAAGGAAGGTTGCAACATGCACGCCGTTAGTCACATAGCTGACCGGATTTTCCTCGGGTGGTATTTGCGGCCATAGATTTCTTAAGACGCGAGCCGACACCCCGCCGTGAATGCGGCTTACGCCATTTTGAAAGCGCGATCCGCGCACGGCAAGCGCGGTCATGCTGAACTCGCCATTTCCCGGAGTTTGCCCAAGTCCGAGCAGTTGTGCGCTGCTCAAACCCAAATCGCGGCAAAACCGTTCGAAGTAATGCAGGATTGCCTGCTCGGAAAAATGATCGTGTCCTGCGGCAACTACCGTGTGCGTCGTGAACAAGGTGTTCACCGCGACGGCTTCCAGTGCGCTTGCTATATCGAGGCCCTCGCGGATCAAATTACGCACGCGCTCAAGTACTAAAA
>DASPRI010000128.1:0-2008 GCA_035624535.1 Burkholderiales bacterium | reverse complement strand
TAGCAGTCGTTGAGAAACGGGCGCGCTGACGGTCGGCTTGCGGCCAGAAGCCGACTATCGGAATTGCCATTATCGGACACTCGCATCAGTCTGGAACGGTCATTCAACGTTTCACTACCAAGTGAGCATAACACTGCTTGTTCTGAGCTTACCCCAGACGCTGGCCAGGGTTAAACAATGTGTTAACACCACGCTGTACTATTTTTTTACTTTGCTGTTAAGAGTTTGCTGAAATGAGTTATTGAGCCACGTGTACTCCAGTGTTTGTGTGGCTTTTTCACCCGAAGCACACGAAGTTATTTCTTGGTTGAAACGAATGACGACATTATTTTTGTTTTCATTAATTATCTGAAAACCGTCATCAATTGGAGTAACGGCGTTGTCGTTCTCGCGCATGTTACTGCATATTTTACCTTCGTCAGAATACAGACCATTCGATGCGCCCGCTTCCCCGAGTGACAAAATTACATAACTCCTGGGGCTCACACCCTTTGGCACAAGGAAAAACACGGAGTAACCCTCGCTATAAAAGCCATGAGCAAGTCTTGAGGTCTTGAAGAGAACAAATTTCTTTCCGTTGGCGCCGTCAAAACGTTTGACGATTGACAGTTCAGGGTACCATCGCCCGGGCTGATCCTCCGAGCAGGACAAGTACTTTTCTTTCGTTTCTTGGCAATAAAAGAAATTATTTGCGTTCGTGTACAAGAACTCATGATTGTTGAGGCGTTGGCAAAAGTCTCCATGTCGGTAGGTGGTCGAAAAATATTCCTGCAAGGGCTTGTAACTACTGTCCCCGACAAGATCATTGCACGCTTCGAACAACGCTCCGGCCTTAGCCGGCGAGCAAATTGCGAATGCAGTCAGAATCCAAAGAATTCTTTTTAGCACCGGATTTAAATACCTATGTCGGTTTAAGCGCCCGGTTGGCCGTTCATCACAAGCATCGGCCTCCGACGCTTCAGTGATGCCAAGTCATCTTCCACTTTCCGTCAGGAAACTTCTCGTACCTAAACGTATATACCGCGCTCGCGGGCGGTTGTGGCGCCTCCTGAATAAAGAGAAGCACATACGGTACTTTTCGTTTTTCAATATCGGATTGAAGGACAGCCCATATAGCGTCGGCCAGCTTAAGGGCATCGGTCTCGTTGATGCGACCATCTACGACATGCGTTATGTCGAAGCTTTGGTCACCAGCACTATCAACCAAAGGGCCTATGATGCGCACCTTAACCAAATTTCCCGACGCAAGCGTTATGGTTCGATCGTCGTAAGCGTTTGCACCGCTGACAACAAAAAACATCGACGCCACGAAGACCAGTGCGCTAAGTCGTTTCATGGTTGATTCGCCGCCCGATGTGCTGCGCGTAGTCGTGCGGACAAGCGACGCTGGCGCGCGTCCCTCTCTTCCTCCACATCTTCTTACGCATGATTGCTCCCTTTATGTCCTCACGATACCGCTATCCTGCCAGTATAGTCTCTCTCGCGCAGGGGCCGCGGTATGGCGCCGTGATTAACGTGCTGTGGCGAATCCTGTTTCGCGGTTAAGTCCCGGGAGTACAGAGACCGTGTCGGGAACACGATCGGCGCATTTTGGACGCGACCTCGCGAGTTGCCACTGTCCGCTATAGAGAAAATTCAACCCTGGTCGCGGAGGACCGTTTTGGGTCGGAAGGAGCCATGTCTCTCCGGACATCCTTTTACTTTCTCATATTCCCCTCAGATCCTCGATTGACCGCCGGCGATAGCCTTCCGGCAGCTTGAGCAGGTCGGCGGTTGCGCGAAAATCGGTTTTGTAATCCACCAGCTCGCTGCTCTTACCGGTCATGTCCACCGTCCGCACCGGAAATCCGTAGGCCAGCTGCCGCGCCGGCAGGAATATGTTGTTCGCCAAGTCACAAGCCGATTGCATCTGCTGTGGTACCGCCGCGGCGGTGGCGGCTTGCTGGCCGGCCAGGGTCTCGCGGAACTGACGCAGCGCCAGCACTGCGTCCGGCAATAAGCCGTCGGC
>DASPRI010000115.1:0-2547 GCA_035624535.1 Burkholderiales bacterium | reverse complement strand
AGGCTTTACCCTGATCGAGCTGATGATCGTAGTAGCGATCATTGGTATTTTGGCCGCCGTAGCGATTCCGGCTTATCAGGACTATACGGCACGCGCTCAGGTGTCTGAAGCGGTTGAACTCATGTCTGGCGGCAAGACGCCGTACGCCGAATGGTTCTCCGACAAGGGTTCCTGGCCAACCACAAGCTCATCGGTCATGGGCAATACCATCGGCAAATATGTTCGGGGAGTTAAACAACTCACAGCGCAGGGATCGACGGGTGTCTTGCAAATCCAGGCGACCATGAGAAACACTGCGAGCAAGCTGGTTTCTACCAAAACCTTGATGTTGCAAACGGGTGATGGTGGCAAGACCTGGACCTGCAGCAATGCGGGTGCGAATGCTACGATTTTAGGAAAATATCGTCCTTCCGCTTGCCGATAGCAGCAATTGGCTTTAAAAAAACCCGCCAGTTGTTTTGGACGGGTTTTTTGTTTGTGCTCATCATTACCCAGCGTCGAAAATCTGCCGGCGATCCTATCGCTTTCCGGCAGATAGTTTTGACGATTGCCAAGTGAAATTTGAACGTCACATGATGTAACGCGGTGGTCAGCGGAATAATCACGCCGTGAACGGAGTGTGGCTCACCGGTCAGCACAAAAATCGCACTCGCCGGCATTAGCAAATCCGCCCAGGCAATAGCCCGCTTGTTAGAGCTAATCCAGAGACTGAGTTTTTCTCGCGTTGGCATCGGATTGACTTCCCCAATAGCCGGACATCGAAACAAAGCCGGTTTCTGCGCAGGATCAACTAGCAGAATTTCCATGTTTTCCGCTATCAGCTAAGATGAATTTGAAAGCAAGACTCGGAGTGCACCATTTCCCACAGACTGCTAAGTTTCAACCGTCGATCATGAAAACTGTTGAAAGGAAGCAAATGAACATGCCCACCAAGGCTGAAATGCGTGCAGCGGCGATAGTCAGCGACCCTCGCTGGGTGGCGATCGTCGCCCGTAACCCAAGAGCAGACGGCGAATTTTTTTATTCGGTGAAGACCACCGGCATTTACTGTCGGCCGTCGTGCCCAGCCCGCACGGCGAGGCCCGAGAATGTCGAGTTCCATCTTACAGCCGCGGACGCAGAGCGGGCCGGATTCCGTCCCTGCAAACGCTGCAAGCCGGATCAGCCTTCGCTTGCGGAGCAGCACGCCGTAATAGTCGCCGAGCTGTGCCGACTTATCGAAGACGCCGAACAGGTGCCCAGCCTTGAGGAACTGGCCAAGCATGCCGGACTGAGCATTTACCACCTGCATCGCATCTTCAAGGCGATCACTGGTTTGACACCCAGGGCGTACGCAGCAGCCCATCGCGCCAAGCGCGTGAGAGCCGAGCTTGATTTGAGCAGCACAGTGACCGAAGCAATCTACGGCGCGGGGTACGGCTCCAACGGGCGTTTCTATGAAAAATCCAATGAAATATTAGGCATGACGCCCACGCACTATCGCGCCGGCGGCGCCAATACTGAAATTCGCTTCGCTATCGGCGAGTGTTCCCTGGGATCTATTCTTGTTGCTCAAAGCGAGTTTGGTGTGTGTGCCATTTTAATGGGCGATGATCCCGACAAGTTGGTGCGCGATCTGCAGGACCAGTTCCCCCAAGCTAACCTCATTGGCGGCGACGCAAAGTTCGAGCAGCTCGTGGCCAGGGTAATTGGTTTTGTGGAAGCCCCGAAACTGGGACTCGACCTGCCGCTCGATGTGCGAGGAACGGCGTTCCAGCAGCGCGTCTGGCAGGCTCTCCGCAAAATTCCCGTTGGCAAGACCGTGAGCTACGCAGACATCGCAAAGCGCATCGGCGTGCCCAAGTCAGTTCGTGCCGTTGCCCAGGCGTGCGCTGCCAACATGTTGGCGGTCGCGATTCCCTGCCATCGCGTTGTGCGAAACGATGGTGGGCTGTCTGGCTATCGCTGGGGCGTCGAACGCAAGCGTGCGCTGCTTGAACGGGAAGCAAATTGAAATATTTGTTCCGAGGATTGCTCGCGTCATTTCTGCTTACGTGCCCACCTGCACAGGCTTCGCAAATGTTTCCGCCGGGGCGCTATGAGGTCATCACAGAAACCGCGATGCCGCACCTTGAAGAAAATCTTCGTTACGCAATAACCAACGAAAGACACTGCTTGAGGCGTCAGCAGCTTTCCTCTGCGTTTCCGATTTTAAATCACGAGTCGCTCAAGGGTTGCAAGCTGGAAAACGAAAGCCGCAACGAAGATACCGTTTCCTATCTTCTGATCTGCGAAAACGGACATGGGGCGACTGGCACTGCGCATTGGTATCTCGGCGCCGACCAGATCAAAGGCACGCTAAATGTCAAACTGGGCGGCAAGAATATGACCTTCTATCAACGTATCACCGCAGACCTCTGGGCCTGTGTGTGACTGAGGCAAAGTGATTTTTTCCGGTGCGGCTAAAGTGTTCTTTCACGCACCACGCAGCCCGTTGAGCAGTTCCATTCCCTCGGGCCACGCGCCGAGCTTGGCCGCGCTTCCGATGTGGCCGCGCTTACCAAGCAG
>DASPRI010000113.1:0-6042 GCA_035624535.1 Burkholderiales bacterium | reverse complement strand
GTTGCCGATGAAGCGCCATAATAATTTCGACCTGATTCGCTTTCTAATGTCATGGATCGTTGTCCTGAATCACGCGCATATATTACCGCACCCTCCCGATCCCGCGATCATTGCGCCCCTTTACTGGGTAACCTACGTGGTTCAGGTGTTCTTCGTGGTCAGCGGCTACCTGGTTTTCAGCAGTTATGAAAGTTCAAAGTCCCTTTCGGACTATTACACCAAGCGGGTGCGCCGGATATACCCGGCGTATGTCCTCGCGATTGTGTTCTGGGCGTTGGTGGGAGCACTGCTATCGACCCTGCCTCTGGCACAGTATTTCCTATCCCCGCAGCTCTACACCTATCTCGGATTCAATTTAGTATTTCTGAATTTCATCTCGCCGACGCTTCCGGGGGTGTTTTCCTCGAATCCTTGGGTCGAGGTCAACGGTGCGCTGTGGACACTAAAGGTCGAGGTAATGTTTTATGCGCTTGTTCCGGCATTCGTATGGCTGTTTCGGCGATTCGGACTTGTTCGAGTTCTAGTCTTCTTCTACGTGCTGTCGGTACTGTATTTGTTGGGGGTCAGAGAACTCGCCGCGACGACCGGGCAACTTGCTTACTTGCGGTTGCAGTTCCAATTTCCAGGTCAACTCACCTTTTTTCTTGCGGGCGGGCTCCTCTACTACCGGGAGGCCGCTTTGCGTCGGTGGCTTCTTCCCGGCGCCATGCTAGCAATTCCTATTCTTGCGTTTCCGATCCCGGTGGTAGAGGCGATAATCGGCCCGATGGCGCTGGCGTTCCTCACCGTCTGGTTTGCTACGCAGTTCCGTTACCTTGGCAATTTCGGACGTTACGGTGATTTTTCCTTTGGTGTCTACACCTTCCATTTCCCTACTTTGCAGTGGATGATATCGGAGGGCTGGTTCGCCACCAACCCGATCGGCGCTCTCGTTGGTGCCTGCGCGCTGGTGATGGTTTCGGCCTTGTTTTCCTGGCACGTTGTGGAAAAACCATTTCTGCTCCGCTCATCTCACTATGTCAAAGCCACCCGGGAACAGGCGACATAAATTTGGCCCGATGTTTTTTAGGCGAGCTGCGGGTTGGGTGAAGAGAATGAAATCACCGTTATTGAATTATCCGGGGATTGCCATTAGACTGGCGCATGAACGGCGCCAAAGAAATGATGAAAATACTCTTATCATGTGCAGGCTTAAACGGGTCGACGTTCTTCCAGAAATTAATGCGTTCACTCGTCATCACTCCACTAGCGGCAGATCGATTGCTTTGGTCCAGCATCACGAAGCCAATAACGTTTTCAAGAAGCAGCTGCTCCTAATCTTGGGCTGCACGGGCACCGTCAACCGCGCTGTGCACCGGAATTAATTCAGCCGGGAAATGCCGACAGCCCTGATCACCGGCGCAACGGGCTTTATAGGACACGCTGTCTGCGAGCAACTGCTGGCGCGCGGCTGGCAAGTGAAAGGAACCATTCGTTCCTCTTCGCAAGACGGTGTCGGCCTTCCTGAGGGCGTCATCCCGTGCAGCGTGGATTCACTGGGCCCCGGCACGGACTGGAGAAAAGCGTTGTCGGGAATCGAAATGATCGTCCACCTGGCTGCGCGCGTGCACATCATGAAGGACACTTCCGAAGATTCACTGGTGGAATTCCGCCAAGTCAACACGCATGCCACTGAACGCCTGGCACGCATGGCAGCACAGATGGGAGCGCGCCGGTTTGTTTTTCTTAGTACGATAAAGGTAAACGGCGAGGACTCCGGCGATCGGGCTTTCAACGAGGAAGATGCTTTAAACCCGCAGGATAACTATGCTCTCTCCAAGTTGGAAGCCGAGCAAGCGCTCAGGCGCGTGGCACAAGAAACCGGCTTGGATGTCGTGATTCTTCGTTCACCGATGGTGTACGGGCCGGGTGTAAAAGGGAATTTTTTGCGGTTGATACAGGTGGTTCAACGCGGGATTCCCTTGCCGCTCGCTTCTGTCCACAATCGCAGAAGCGTAATCTTTTTGGGCAATCTCGTTGAGGTTGTAATAAGCTGCATGACCCATCCGCAAGCAAAGGGGAAGACCTACTTAGTAGGCGATGACGAACAGCTTTCGACTGCAGAATTGATTTCCCGAACCGCGCGCGCTCTGGGAAAATCTGCGAGACTTTGGCCGTTTCCTGTGGAACTGCTGCGCTACGCCGCCATGCTCCTAGGCAAATCGGCCGAAGCCGATAAATTGCTCAATTCGCTCCTCGTGGACAGCTCGAAAATTCGCAGTGAATTGGGCTGGAAACCGCATTTCTCTCTCGACGAGGGTTTATCAGTGACTGCGCGCTGGTTCCGGCAAACCGGCGCAACGCCTAGCTAATGGCAGGTTTCATTCAGTCTTATTACTGGGCTCCCGTATTGTCATTTGCGGTGACGTTCGCGACGATATTGTGGCTGCTCAAAAATAACCTGTCGCTGATCGCTCTAGACCGCCCCAATCCCCGCTCATTGCACGCGGCACCAATGCCTCGCACCGGCGGGCTGGGAGTGATTGCCGGCATTATTTTCGCCGGCATCTTCCTTGGTTTGCCCTGGCAGTTGTGGGCGGCCCTTGGGATCTTGCTTGCGGTTTCACTGGTCGACGATATTTACGGTCTGTCGGCGGTTTGGCGTTTGCTTGCGCATTTTGCCGCTGCCGCATTGGCCATGGCTAACCTCATTTTAAGCAGCTTGGATCCGTACTTAATACTTCTGGCTGTCGTCATCACGGCCTGGGTGACTAACCTGTATAATTTCATGGACGGCTCGGATGGGCTGGCAGGAGGAATGGCCGTGTTTGGCTTCGGATTTTATGGCGTCGCCGCCTGGCTTTCCGGCAACGAGATTTTTGCTCTGCTTAATTTTTCCATTGCCGCCGCCGCCATGGGGTTCTTGCTGTTCAATTTCCATCCCGCGAAAATTTTTCTGGGTGATGCCGGTTCCATTCCACTCGGGTTTCTGGCGGCTGCGCTGGGTGGTTTGGGCTGGATGCAAAATGATTGGCGGCTGTGGTTTCCGTTCCTGGTATTTTCGCCCTTCATCCTGGATGCCAGCGTAACCTTGATAAAGCGTCTGCTATCCCGCAAAAAAATCTGGGAAGCGCACCGCGAGCATTATTACCAGCGGCTGGTGCAGGTCGGCTGGGGACATGGCAAGACCGCGTGGTTTGAATATGCCTTGATGCTGGCGGTCGGAGGCAGCGCGCTATGGGCAATGCGCCAGGATAATGCGCTGCAAATCGTGCTGCTGGTATTCTGGGGAGTCTCTTATATGCTGGCCATGATTATTTTTGATCGCTACTGGGCGAGCCACCAACAAAATGCGTCTGCCTAGATTCGACATCCGCACTCTGCTTGCGTTTTCGCACGACGTAGTGGCCGCGATAGCTGCCTGGTGTATTGCTTATTGGCTGCGCTTTAACATGGATATCGAGGAAATCTACCTGATAAGCATGCTGCGCACCTTGCCATGGGTGGTCACTTCTCAGGCAATAATTTTTCTGTGGTTCGGCCTTTACCGCGGAATATGGCGTTACGCCAGCCTTCCCGATTTGAAACGCATATTGCTGGCAGTGCTGCTGGCAGGCATGGCCATACCTCTCGTCGTGTTCATGCTGCAGATCAGTGCCGTAGTGCCGCGCTCGGTGCTGGTGCTCGACCCGATACTGCTGTTTCTCACCATGTGCGGAGGCCGGATCACCTACCGGCTGTGGAAAGAGCATCGCATGTACAGCCTTGCCAATTTGCAGGCCAAGCCGGTCATCGTACTCGGCGCTGGCGATGCAGCCGTGGGACTGGTGAAGGATCTGGCCCGCAGCCACGAATGGCGGATTGCCGGATTTCTTGACGACAATCCGAAAAATCACGGAAGGTTGCTGCACGGCGTAAAAGTACTGGGACGCGTTGACGAGCTTCCCGCTGTAGCCGAAAAAATGCAAATCCAGCACGCGATTATCGCAATGCCCGCGGCCTCGCATGCCGCGCGCCGCCACGCGATGAATGTATGCCTGAGCGCGGGAGTGAAGGCACTCACTGTGCCTTCGTTTGACGATCTGCTGAGCGGCAAGGTCACGGTATCGCAAATCCGCCATGTCGAACTCGATGACCTGCTCGGGCGCGACCCTGTGGTTCTGGACAGTGCCGGACTGCAGGAACTGATCGCTGGAAAGACCATACTGGTTACCGGCGCCGGCGGTTCCATCGGTGCGGAACTGTGTCGGCAGATTTCGCGATTTAGGCCACAGCGAATTATTTTACTCGACCTTAGCGAATACGCGCTCTATCGCATCGAGCAGGAATTTCAAAGCGATTTTTCCGATACTGCAATCGCCTGCGCCATCGGCGACATCAAGAACCGCGCGCGCATGGACCAGGTGCTGGAGCAATATCATCCATTGGTGGTGTTCCACGCTGCGGCGTACAAGCACGTGCCGCTCATGGAGGAGCAAAACGCATGGGAGGCCGTACTTAACAATGCGCTCGGAACTTATATCGCCGCGCAGGCCGCGGTCGCCCACCGGGTCGAGAAATTCGTGCTGGTGTCCACCGATAAGGCAGTCAATCCCACCAACGTAATGGGCGCAAGCAAGCGGCTTGCGGAAATGCTGTGCCAGGCCCTGCAACAATCGTCGAGCACGCGCTTCGTGATCGTGCGCTTCGGAAACGTGCTGGGCAGCACCGGCAGCGTCATCCCGAAATTCCGCGAGCAAATCGAAAAAGGAGGCCCGGTCACCGTAACTCATCCCGATATCATGCGGTACTTCATGTCCATTCCCGAAGCTGCCCAGTTGGTGCTGCAATCTGCAGCAATGGGCAAGGGCGGCGAAATTTTTGTAATGGACATGGGCGAACCGGTGAAGATTACCGATTTGGCCAAAGACCTGATCCATCTTTCCGGATTGAGCGAGGAGGAGGTAAAAATCGTCTATACCGGCTTAAGACCCGGCGAAAAACTCTACGAAGAGCTTCTCGCTGACGAGGAGAATACCTTGCCTACGCCGCATCCCAAGTTGCGCATTGCCAAAGCCAGGACCGTTGAAATGCAATGGCTCAATTCGATATTGAACTGGCTTTCACAGCCGCAGGTGCTGGATGGCGACCGGGTAAAACAGGAGTTATCGAAATGGTTACCGGAATATTCCTTGGAACAAAATCATCTTGCTCGCCGCCGGACTTCATCCACATAGATATGTCTAGTCATCCAGCTCGAGAGTTTTGCCAGGGCTGAAAAATAACAAGCGATGGAATACCGGATTATTAGCGGCAGCGCGGACAGATTGAACAGATGGATCGCCGTTGCGCTTGGCTTCACTATCCCCATATCCACAGCGCTGGACAATACTCTGCTGGGCCTGCTGGCGATCCTATGGATTCTGGGCGCGGGCTTTCGGGAGAAATGGCGGCAAATCAAAAAAAATCCGCCGGCGTTAACCTCGCTTGCGCTGTTTGCGCTCTTGGCTTTGGGCTTGCTATATACCAAGAGTAATCTTTGGGATGCCTTGCGTTATTTCGCCAAGTATAAAGAACTGCTGCTCATCGCCCTGCTGATACCTTTGTTTGGTGACGAAGCAACGCGCCGCCGCGGCTTGTCGGCGTTTTCACTGGCGCTGGTCCTGACTTTGCTCGGTTCATGCGCAATCAGTTTGCGATTGATCCCCGAATATTTCTTTATGGCCGCAAAACCGACATTGCCGGGCATATTCAACGCGTCCACTTTCAAGCTTCCCATTACGCATAACATATTGATGGCAATTGCCGCGTTTCTTTTTGCACAGATAGCTCGTCATTCACCGGCAACCTTGATGCGGATTTTTTGGGGTGCGCTTTCGGTGCTGGCGTTATTTAACGTGCTGTTTGTAGTGCAGGGCCGTACCGGTTACCTGATTGTGGCGCTGCTGATGGTATATTTTTGCTTCGATTTGTTTAAATGGAAAGGGCTCGTGTTGGCCGCCATGCTGGTCACTGTGCTTTCCGCCGGGGCGTATTTTGGCTCGGATGTTTTCCGCTCGCGAATCACCAAGGCGGCGAATGAGT
>DASPRI010000106.1:0-36889 GCA_035624535.1 Burkholderiales bacterium | reverse complement strand
AATCGTGCAGGGCCTGTCACGTTTCCCTGTTTGGGGGAGACGGATCGAAGGTATACACCCGCTCCAACCGCATCGTTAAAACACCGCAACAACTGCTCGCGCGAATCCAAACCTGCAATGCCAATACCAACGCCGGCCTGTTCCCGGAAGACGAAACCAATATTGCGGCATTTCTCAACAGGGAGTATTACAAGTTCAAATAATGAGCGTTCTAGCTGCTCACCCAGCCAGCAAGCCCTAACAGCAACACCACCAACAGCCACAAAACTACGGCACGCCATATTAGTCCGATGGCACTTTCCAAATGCTCCACATCGGCTTCTTCGCCGAGCCCAAGTTCAGGGCGATAACTGAGGCTGCCGTCGTATTGATGCAACGGCTCCCCAAGACGCACACCCAACGCACCGGCGCCGCTTGCCAAAACAATGCCCTGTTCAGGATTAAACCAAGACATGGCCTGCACGCGCCAGCAATGAATCGCGTCCTCAAAATCGCCGACTATGGCGAAGCTCACTGCGGTGAGGCGCGCCGGCAGCCAATCAATTACATTGAACATCCAAACGGCGAATTTGCCAAATTCGCTCCGTCCGCGATCATCGTGGCTTTCCCATTTTTTGCTCAAGATGGATGCGAACCGGTACAACAAAGCGCCCAGCGGGCCGGGTAGCAGCACAAACCAGAACATCACGGCAAACACGTAGCGGTGCGAACAAATCAGGCCTTCTTCAATCACTATTCGAACAATTTCATTGGTAGAAAACTGAACGGTATGTTCACCACGCCATTCACCAAGCAAGTCGCGTGCTTGCTGCAAGTCGTCCGCAGCTAGCGACTTACGTACGCGGGTAAAAATGTGGCTGAACTGGCGAAAACCCATAGTAAGGTATAGCACCGCCAAGTTCCATAGCCAGCCGAATAATGGATGAAGTTTGTAAAGAAAATAATAGATTACGCCGCCAACAATTAGCGGTGGAAGTAGCGCGGCAAGCCAGGCGATTACACCTTGGTAGCTCGCGCCAGCGTTGAAGCTTCGTTCCAGGAAATCAGCGTAACGGTTGTACCAACCATATACGCGGTTGTCTGGCCCCAATGGACGGAATTGCTCGAGTACGAGCACTACGATCAGCGCAATGGCGGAACTCATCGATAGAATGCTTTGTTCCGCGAAAATTAAGGGCGGTACTGCGCTGGGCGCCAAGGAGAAGGCTTATGCTTCCTCAATCGCGCGCATAGCGGATAGCAGTGACTTCCAGTTCTACGTCCCCGGCGGGTCGTTTCCAAACCACACTATCACCCACCCGCGCGCCGATCATTGCGTGGGCAAGTGGCGAATCCCAGCTCACTTTTCCTTTGGCGGCATCTGCTTCATCTTCCCCGACGATCGTGAACTCGCGCGCTTCGCCATTCTCGTCCCGGACACTTACACTTGCCCCAAAATGCACCTCGCCAGCGGGGTGGGATGTCGGATCAACGACAATAGCGCGCTCAAGTCGCGCCTGGAAGTAACGCAAATCCCGTTCGACTTGTTTAAGTTCTTGCGTGGCAAGCGGATCATCAGTATCCGCAGCTAGCGCTGAGCGTTGCTTAAGCAATGCTTGACAGCGCTCCTGTAGCTGCGCATAGCCCCTAGGCGTAACGTAGTTGGGATGCGGGCTTTGGGGACGCTCCGGCAACTCATCTATTGCCGGTTTGTCATCCTGTTCCTTGACGAAGGCTCGGCTCATGGCAAATTTCCGCGGTATTTAAAAATAGCACCCGGGTTCAAGCCAATTCTGCGCCTCGCTAACGCAAAAACATCCGACAAAAAGTTCGTGCGTCGGCAAAAGTTCAGCATGGCTGCAAGTACAGCTTGTTCTCCACTTTAGTCGATACCTATTCCGTTCAAATCGCTTGTAACCGCCTGTATGCGATGCTGGTGGCTATTTTAATTGACAATATGAAATTGCCTAAACGAATTTTAATATACAGCAAATCCGCGCAATTTGTGAAGCGATGAATCTATCCGGCACGAGTATTTGAAGGAAATTTGTACCGGCCTTGCCTAAATAACGGGCGAAGTCAATGACGGAAGCAATGACAGCTTGCCACCTGGAAGCACTCAAAACGGATTTTGACTTACCCGTAATTGGGAACTAAGCGTGGGGCAAGAGAAACAACGATCCTGGAAACGGCGTCGCAAAGAAATCAAAGTGCTGTTGGCCAACGAGCTGCGTTGGACGCGTCGGAACGCCCAGTCAAAGACCGCAGCACCGAACCGGCCGGCAGAATTTAAAAAAACAAAATAGATTAGAAAAGAAATCTCTGTAAAGCGCTGGGAAGTATTGCGGCGCTAAATCCATCGAGGTAAAGACACGGCAGCCTGCTAGCCTTCGACATGGCTCGGGATATAGCCAAGAAAGTCCAATATCTCCTGCTTTTGGCGCATTGCGTCGTGATAGCCCAGATCCATTAGTTCGCGGCAAAACGATTTCTCGAACAACAAATAGCTCGCCAGATTCGACCCACTGCGCCGGGTAGCACCAACCCCTCGCAAAAGGAAGCGAATGGCGCGCGGCAGGTTATGCACATGCTTAGCGGCAATGGACTCGATTGCCTCACTTGGGGAGATCACCAGCACATCGACGTGGTGCAACGATAGCTCGCTCTTCTCAAGAACTTTGGGCTGCACTAATTGTAGTGTTTTATTGATACGTTGTAGCCGTTCGAGATCCACTTCCATGCTGTCAAGAAAAATGCTGTTCAGGGTGTGACCGGCGATTTCGGCGAGCGATGGATAACCCTCTGATTTGACCCGCTTACCTTCCTCTGCCAAAGTCACTCCCACCACAAGTACGCGCTCGGCGCCCAAATGCAGGGCTGGACTAATTGGCGCATACTGACGCATCGAACCATCCCCAAAATACTCGCGGTTGATTCTTACCGCGGGAAACATGAAGGGAATAGCCGAAGACGCGAGGAGATGTTCCAGTCCGATTTGCGCGGGTATCCCCAAGCGACGCGCACGTTTCCACGGCGTCAGCGTAGGTACGCCTTGGTAAAATGTGACGGATTGTCCTGAAGTATATCCCGAAGCAGTGATGCTCAAGGCACAGAGCGCGCCCAGGTCAATGCTCGCTTGCACGCCTTTGAATTCGAGTTTGTTTCTGAGAAGTGCCTCAAGCGGTCTGTTGTCAAGCAGCGATACGGGGTTGTGTTTTCCCAGCCCGCCGATCAGCATTGCAGCCATCCAGCGAGCGCCTGAGACGAACACCCCGGCAGGATCGGAGCGATAGACCTGCCCTACATGAAAATTGCGCCATACCGCCATTAGGCGGCCTACTCCTATGCGGAACTCCGTTGCGCTGACTGCCAGTGCGGCTGCATTAAAAGCCCCGGCCGAGGTCCCACAGATGATTGGAAACGGGTTAGGCGCGTTCCTCGGGAGCAAACGGGATATGGCCCAGAGCACTCCCACTTGATAGGCGGCGCGCGCGCCGCCGCCAGTTAGAATTACTGCAACTTTGGGTCTCGCGGCTTGGGCATCCACCGTGCTCTCGTGTCCGATACGCAATAGGCGCACCCCGTGTCGGATTATTTCTTCGTTTCCTCAGCTCCGCCCAGAGCTTTTACCGCGTCCAGCGCGTCGCGCAGCGTATCTTCTAGGAGTGCGTTCAAACCTTCCGCGAGCATTTCCGCTGATTGGTAGGTCTCCCGAGGCAGGCTTTTACTGTCCATGTTGGCGACGAATACCGCTGCGGCGCCGGTAACTCGCAGCAAGGTTCGGCGTTCGGACATCAGCATTTCGATCTCGGAACGCAACATCGAAATCTCCTGATCTTTGCGGTTGTTTGGCATTGTCAATTACCGTTGATATTGCCAAGCCCTTATATTGCCATACCTACGCTCTGCATCGCCAGATATTGGCCAAAGCTGAAAGGCCCATCCTGATATTATAATTTTCGTGGTTTGTCGGCAGGCGGGAATGCGGCTAGCTTGCTAAATTTCCCGCAACCGCAAGCATTCGGTCGGCGCTCAATGTGGGCTCGGTAACTTCCGGCTCGAGGAGAGAAGAATAAAATGCACATCGAAGGATTTTTGCTGGCTGCGGATCTAATTTTCCCGAGTGCTTCAGCTTTTGCCTATCATTGCCCCATGGACATGAAAAAAATCGATGACTCACTTGCCGCTAATCCGAAGCTCAGTGCCGAGCAGTCGGCAGAGGCGAAAAAACTGCGCGCCGAGGGCGAGGCATTGCACAAGGCGGGAAAACGCCAAGAACCAATAGACCCGCTGGCCAAGGTGATGGCCATTCTCAAAATACGGTAGCCTATTCTGATTGGCTGCGTAGCACTTGGTACAGGTTAAATAAAATTCCCGCCGTTGCGCCCCAGATGAAACGCCCTTCGTAAGGCATTGCGTAATATTGCCGCTGCTTTCCCTTATAGTCCATGTCGCGGCGCTGGTGATTCAGCGGGTCGAGAAAAAAGTGCAGTGGGACCTCAAAAATCTCCGCGACTTCAAAGCTGTCGAGTTTCACCGGAAAAGGCGGTTCGATCAGCCCTACCACTGGAATCACTCTAAAGCCGGTTGGAACATAGTAATCCGGCAGGCTTCCCAGTATATCCACCCTCGAGCGCGGCAAGCCAATTTCTTCCTCCGCCTCACGTAACGCCGTATCGTGCGAGCTCACATCACCCGCCTCCACCCGGCCACCCGGAAAGCTGATTTGACCAGCATGATCGGCAAGATGCGCAGTGCGTTGGGTAAACAATACCGTGATCCCCGAAGCGCGATTGATCAGCGGTATCAGAACCGCCGCTCGAACGCTATCGCCGGGCTCAATCATTGCCTGCTCAGGCCTGCCCTGCCATAGTGGCGAAACGACAGCGCGTGCAAGCTGTTTCACCAGCCAATCGCGATTCGAACTCAATTTGTTGGCTGACAAGTACGTCACCACGGAACCCGTCTTCTATAGCAATAGATGCCGCCGCTTGCCCTGGCATTCGGCAAGGTCGCAAGCGACTCTGTTGTACAGGTGCCCCCCGCCTGTCTTCTTAGCCCGTTCCCACCGCCTACTCTCGAAAGCTGACAGAAACCACTGGAAAAACTGTCGATGCGGTCGTAATTCTTTTTGGGCATAGGCAAAATTGAAGTTGGACCCAGTGAGAGCGCACCGTAATCCTTGGCTTTCATAGTGGCGCCTTCCACCTCAGGCAAAGCGCTGATGGGCATTGCCTCGATTCCTTTGGCAGCACGCTGTCGGCATAATTCAATACCGACCTCGGTCAGGCTGGTAACCGCAGCGGTGTTCCTGTCCATGCACTATTCTCGCGCGTTACGACCGAGATACGTAATTATTTCACCAAATCACCGGATCTAATCATAGCGCAATGCAGCGCTTTGAACTGCCAGATAGGCCTGTTATAGTTTGATTGAAAGGTTTCTCGGCGAGAAACTAAACATGATGCTCAGACCGGTCATACTGGCGCCTAATCCGCTGAACGATCGGCGGCCAAAGCCCTTCGTTACCACAATCGGATTAACAGCAAATCGGGCGCGGAATTCGCGCCAGAACACGTCAGCTTCCGGGACCACGGGCCGACCCACGAAAAACAATCGCTGAAGGTCGGTCCCCTGCATGCGACTCCTCACTTTCATCGGCGCTGGCTCCCCGCGGGTGGGGCTACTGGGAAGCGGTAATCGTGTACTCGACTTGGGCGAGCAGGCCAGAAGGTTGAGCATCAAGCTGCCGTTTGATGCTTCCGACATGCTCGCGTTGATTAGTTCCGGTCCCGCAGGATTGGCGGCGGTACAGAAGCTTTTGGGGGCAGGAGACGCGGGGCTCGAATTGGCCCAACTCAAGCTCCTCGCGCCGATTCCGCGACCGCGCAAAAACGTCTTTTGCGTGGGATGGAATTACCTTGAGCACTTCGCCGAAGGGGAAGCCATACGACGTAGTGCCCAAGAGTTGCCCGAGCACCCGGTATTTTTCAGCAAGGCCCCCACCGCCGTAACGGGACCCTACGACAGGATACCCTACGATGCGAAAGTGTCGGCGCAAATCGATTGGGAAGTGGAGCTTGCGGTCATAATCGGCAAAAACGGCAAGAATATTCCCGAAAGCGAGGCGCCGGATTATGTCTTCGGCTATACGGCATTAAACGACATTTCCGCGCGCGATCTACAGCGACGCCACGGCGGTCAATGGCTCAAAGGCAAGAGTCTCGACGGTGCCTGCCCGATGGGACCGTGGATTGTGACGCGAGACGAACTAGACCCGGCCGATCTGAGAGTGGTCACCCGCGTCAACGGTATTACCAAGCAGGATTCCAGCACGCGCCACCTTTATTTCAAAGTTCCGCGCCTCATCGCCGAACTTTCATTGGGAATGACCCTTGAAGCAGGGGATATCATTTCTACAGGCACCCCCGCTGGAGTCGGTTTTGCCCGCGTGCCGCCCGAGTATTTAGAGTCGGGTGATCTGTTGGAGACCGAAATCGAGGGAATCGGCCGAATGGAAAACCGCGTCGGCTGACGAAATCCGCTTCGATTACATTGCGCCCAGGAGTTTCGCCGTTTTCGCGACGTCCTTGGGTTTCACCCAGAATATCACTCCGTAGCGCCCCTCCCCGGCTGTCACCGCGTCCAAAGCCGTGACGTTAATTTTGGCTTCTGCCAACTTGCCCAGGGTATCGACGATGGCGCCGACACGATCCTCCCCTTGGATCAGAAACCCGGTTTTTTTTGCACCGAGCTTAATTTTGGCCCTTTTTGCCGCGTCCTTAAGAGCCATCATGTTTTCGGGAATAAAATCGATCTGTGCCCGCCCGCCCCTCGGAAAACCCGAAAAAGCCAGCAGATTCACGTTGGCATCACGTAACACCTTCAGCATGCGTACACCTTCCCCCACCTTGTTGGGCGCGCTCACGGTGAAGTAGTCCACTTTGCGAATGATATCAGGCATATTCCCTCCTTTTATATTCACGGCATGTTCATTCCAGCCCAATTTATTTTTAGCAAGCTTTTCAGCCAATGGCAAACCCAAGTTTGCAAGGGGCGGCAGCCCCGGCGCTTACTCGGTCGCGCGCGCGGCTTTCTCGGCCACTCTTTTTGCAAACTTCGTGCTGTCGATTATGAAACGTTCATGCGTTCCAGTGGAAATAGCGTCTAGGCCATCATGCGCACTTACCGAAAATTCCAGCCTTCGTCCGTCAACCTTTTCCAGCCGGACCGCCACCGTAACCGTTAGACCGGGCGGGGTAGGAGCATTGTGGCTCAGATTTACACGTGTGCCGAGGGTTTGCTCATCGGGCCAGTCTAGGCACGGGCGAATCGCCTCGATGCACGCCCACTCGACCAATCCGACCAGGAAACCGGTAGCCAGCACCTGCGGCATTTCCCTAAACATTCGTGATTCCGGAAAGAGATTTGGAACAGTCTTAGTTGTCGGGATTTTGAACTTGAATTCAAACGAAAGCCCGGGTTCGAGGTTAGTTTTCATTAGGACTCCGTGGATGACGACTGTAATATTATCGCAGAACGCCACGTTCGCCTTGGGAAGCTGTGCAAACTACGGTAAGCTTTTGCCTGCGACCCTCCAAAGGATACGAACTCCTAAGGCAATGCCCCTCAAATGTGGCGGCCGGCATATTTATCCCCGGATAAGCGCTGCGAAAGACAGGCAGGAGCTTTGGCCATACTTGCTGGAGCGCGTGCGAGTCTTCAGACTTGCGTTCGTTGCCCATGCGATGCTTCGATGATCGGCGTCGTTGCTTGCGAGTGTTTTACCGATACCGAAGTGACGCAATCCGATGAGCTTCTTTAGGACAAATAAAGTAAAGCCCTGACACGCTACTTTCTGGTCTTCTTGTTGCGCGCTCTCGCGATAGTCCGCGCATGTTGGCGGCAGGAAAATCGGCTTGTCTTGCCAACACATGCGATAAGTTTGATTCCGAGGTATAAATTGCAGTCTTGCGCACAACGAAAAGGGCAGCCATAACCCTAACGAACAACCTTGAATGTTCAATAGGCTGATCATTGGAGCCCAATTAGGATGAAAGCAATGGTTATCGAAAAAAAAACCCGCTCCGCACGTAGAATGTCGGAGATTCAGCCCTTTCATGTAATGGCACTGTTGGCGCGGGCGCGCGAGCTGGAAGCGCAAGGACGTTCTATTATTCATATGGAAATCGGGGAGCCGGATTTCCCTACGCCGCAGTCAGTGATTGCCGCTGGAATACGGGCGCTGCAGCAGGGCGATATTCGCTATACGCCAGCCCTTGGGCTCCCGCAATTGCGGGAAGCGATCGCAGGTTTTTACTTGGAACGCTACGGCCTCAGAGTTTCGCGCGCACGGATTATCGTCACCCCTGGCGCATCCGGAGCGCTGCTGTTAGCGTTAGGCATGTTAGTGAATCCCGGCGATAAGGTGCTGATGAGTGATCCGGGCTACCCCTGCAACCGCCATCTTGTGCGGCTCATCGAAGGTCTCCCGATAGGAATAGGGACCAGCGCAGTCAACGGCTACCAGCTGACTTCCCAACTCATTGCCCAGCATTGGGAGGCCGATACCGCGGCAGTAATGGTCGCCTCGCCCGCCAACCCGACCGGGACTGTTGTGGACCCGGAAAATCTGCGTGACATAATCGAAAAAGTTGAGGCTCTAGGCGGCACGCTCATCGCCGATGAGATATACCATGGGCTCGTGTACCAAGGAAAAGCCGCGAGTGCCTTGTCTACTTCGGATGACGTATTTGTCGTCAACAGTTTTTCCAAATATTTTGGAATGACCGGATGGCGACTGGGTTGGCTGGTAGCGCCGGAATCCCGCATGCACGATGCCGACAAGCTTGCGCAAAACATTTTTCTCGCCGCGTCCACTCCTGCACAATACGCGGCACTTGCGGCATTTCATCCCGATACCATTGCCATCCTGGAACGGCGAAGAATCGAATTCCAACGGCGCCGTGATTATTTGCTGCCGGCCATACGCAATTTGGGCTTAAATGTTCCCATTAATCCACAGGGAGCTTTTTATCTGTATGCTGACTGCAGCCGGTTCAACAATGACAGCGAAACTTTTGCTTGGGAAATTCTGGAGCACGCGGGGGTTGCGATAACTCCAGGCGTGGATTTTGGGCGCCACGAAGCAAGGCAGCACGTTAGATTTGCCTACACCACCTCTTTGGAAAATCTGGTGGAAGGGGTGCACCGTCTGGAAAAATTTCTCCATAAAAGCTGATTCGTGATTTTGTTTCCGACGCGATGCAACGATCCAAAAAATAGGCAAGTTCCGCAGCCGGGCTACGGTCTTCGACCCGAATATTGCGGTAACCCAGTTTCCGGATCGCGCAGAGCGCAATTCCGCTGTAACACGTCCGGCGACTCTCTGCGATCAATGTCCTTCACAGGAATTAGTCGACTTGCGACTACAGTCTTCATGGCGTTTTGGCCACGCTATTTGACTTATGCCACCGCGGGATCTCGGTTTTCCAGGTGCCTAAGAATTGCGAATTGCGACGAATTCTAGGCGGGACTGTTGACCAAGGCGCGCTCCAGAGGCATTTAGCTTGTCGTTAGGCGTCGTGCAATACCGGTTGAACGTCTTGGACTCGGGGATGGTTTTTACAGACCGCCCTCCGGTGTCCCGTACCCCCATGCCGCAAATTAGCACTGCGAGCTGTTTGGTAACGCGATAGTGGGCGCTCACAGTTAGTTGGGCCAATAGGTGAAACTAGGCACTGTTTTTTTACCTAGCAAGCTTCACTGTGGATGAGGTAGCTGTCTTAGCAGTCGGCTTCACTGGCTTTAGTTTACGAACGCCAGTCGTGGCAGCGTCAATGAGACCTTTCGGACAAATCCTCCAAGGCAGTCAGCGCACTTGCGGCAACCGCGCGCGTATCGTCAGAATGCCGAGCGCCCATTGCCCGCCCGCTTCAGCGGAAAATTAGACCTGGCTGCGGTAATTTTTCAGAATTTGTTGTAGCCGTTGCTTTTCGTTAATTACTTTTTCCGCATACTGACTAGACCCGTTTTCCAATGCCCCGTTGTACATTCGAAGTGCAGTGGTTAGATCCCCACTACGCACAATATATTCCCTCAATATTCTGGCGCCTAGAAGAATATTAGTTTCGGGATCAAGCATGGCCTTTTCTCCACCCGATGCAATTATTTTTTCCATGTGGTATCGCGGAATCACCTGCATAAGGCCTTTTGCACCCGCGACACTTTCGGCGATGGGATTGAACCGGGATTCAACGGCCATAACTGCGATGATCAACAAAGGATCCAGACCGGTCTGCTTTCCTGCCGCGAAAGCCGCGCTAACCAGGTCCAAAGTGGCATCCACAGAAACTCGATACCGCTTTGATTCAAATTCGGCGATCGCTATTAACTTGCCATCTGCGGGTACCCTTGGTTCCAGAACGTCCTGCTCCGGCAAATCCACCGATTCGTTCTGGATCGGCGAAAGCGCAGATTTTCCGGAATCAACCGTAGCGCTCTCAAGTTGAGGCAGTTCAGGAGAGTGCAAGCTCAATGCAAGCGACAAAAGGCTCATCATTAGCGCGAAAAAAACGATCAAACTTCGCCCCTTTTCCGGCAACGGGGCCTCATTGTTGATTTCGACGTGCGTCGATTTAGCCATAATTGCAAATACCTCCTCGTCTACTAACTGGTTATTGCACTATTACCAAAACGCATTCGAGGACCATTTATTCCCCGCGGCTTGCCTGCTAAGCGGTTCTAATTTTCGTGATAACCGGCCGCCAGGCATTTGTGCAAAGCAGCATTATTATATCATACTGTTTAACAAACGGTTATTAAATTTTAACTTGCATCATTTTATTATTATGATGCAACGCGATACATATTGCCGCGGGGACCGGGATTTGCAAGACCAAAATTTCGCACCGAAACGGTGCGTTCCGGTAGAGGACAGTTCTTTCCGGGGGCACTCGCATTAGAGTCAATGCTTGGGCTTTGATTCGAGCTTGTTATGTTTTTCTTTTCTATTCAATACATTATTATACTTTTGTGGCTCCAAGAGCTGGCCCTCAATGATTCTAGCCGCAAAAAAGGTATTTGTCCGAAATTTTGCTCTGTGCAGAACCCAGTTTCTCACCGTCGCTGACAAATTAGTGGTAGTATTTGTTTCGCGCTAATGATCCGATTGGGAGTCGAAAGCCGAGACGGCGACCGCGGGCACGCTGCCAGTAATGGGGAGTGTCGGTAGTCGCCGCCGAATCAGCTACAACGGCCTCGATCCAGTCGGAGCAAAGGGCCAAGCCGAGGGAGCCGGAGTTGAAATCGGCCGTGGCTCCGGCGCTTGGGCGGGACTGGTCACTGGCGTCGCCGCAGGCTTTACCGCTGGTTTGCCGGGTTTTGCCCTTTTCCGGGCGTGCCTCTTTGCCGCTCCCTTTTTCATTGACTTCTTTGATGACTTCTTTTTGGCCGCTCTTTTCAAGGCAGATTTCCTTGCCACGGCCTTCTTTTTTTTGGCCGTTCTCTTTTTAGCCAATTTTCTCCTCATTGCCTTTTTGCTTCGCATGGCTTTTTTCTTCTTACCGGTCCTCTTCTTGGACTTGCGTTTCGCTGCCATAACAACCTCCTACACAAGAATTAACGTTTTAAAACGTACACTACCACTCGCCACAGCTTACCCCGGTATAGTACAGCCGGTCGGCTCCGCGACCCGCGGTACCGGGATTTTGCAGGAGTTCTCCCAATCAATAGCATCCAAAGTCGCGCTCGTCTTCTCCAGGCTTCACGCTTGGAGCTAAGATCCGTTTTTCTTTCTCAACCTTCATTGGCCTAGAAACCAATCACCGTCAATCCCAGTTTAACGCCCCACCTGTTTGATACTCGATTACGCGCGTTTCAAAAAAGTTCTTCTCCTTTTTCAGGTCAATTAATTCGCTCATCCATGGAAAAGGATTGGCCGCCCCCTGATACATTGTATCCAGACCAATTTGCTGGCAGCGGCGGTTGGCGACAAAGCGCAGGTACTCCTTAAACATCGCCGCGTTAAGGCCCAGAACGCCACGCGGCATGGTGTCTTCGGCGTACCGGTATTCCAGTTCCACTCCTTTTTGGACCAAGTCTTTTATCTCCTCGCGGAATTCGGGCGTCCACAAATGTGGATTTTCCATCTTGATCTGATTAATAACATCGATACCAAAGTTGCAATGCATGGATTCGTCACGCAGGATGTATTGGTATTGCTCGGCCGCGCCAGTCATCTTGTTTTGCCGTCCTAGCGCCAGTATTTGTGTAAACCCCACGTAGAAGAACATTCCTTCCATGATGCAGGCAAACACGATCAGGCTCTTCAAAAGCCGTTGGTCATTTTCTGTTGTGCCAGTCCTAAATTCGGGATTAGTCAACGTATCGATGAACGGCAACAAGAATTCGTCCTTGTCACGTATGCTCGCAATTTCGTGATACATATTGAAAATTTCGCCTTCATCAAGTCCCAGGCTTTCCGTTATATACTGGTAAGCATGGGTGTGAATAGCTTCTTCGAATGCCTGACGCAGCAAATACTGTCGGCATTCCGGATTAGTTATGTGGCGATACGTACCAAGCACGATATTATTTGCGGCGAGACTGTCGGCTGTGACGAAAAACCCCAGATTGCGTTTAATGATGAACCGCTCGTCTTCGCTAAGACCCTGCGGATCTCTCCATAACGCGATATCGCGGCTCATGTTAATTTCCTGCGGCATCCAGTGATTGGCACAAGCGGCGAGATACTTTTCCCAGGCCCACTTGTATTTGAACGGTACCAGCTGGTTAACGTCAGCGCGGCAATTGATTATATGTTTGTCTTCAACGGAAATTCGCTTCACGCTGTTGCCGGCGGCATAGCGCTCTTCCGGCTTTGCGGATGCCGGCGTCTCCGGTACGAACCCGGTCGCCGGCTGCAGGCCGAACCCTGGAAACGGATCCAAATCATTCTCGAACTGCAACATCTTGCCTCCTTTATGTAGTTTTAGGTGGACGCTTATTACTGACACGACTCACAAGAGGGATTGTCGATGGAACATAATTCTATGCGATCCGGAGTTGGGTTCTCCGATACCGGCACGGCATTGAGCTGCCCAGCTTTTACCGTGGATTTTTCAGCATGCGTTGCGCCCAATGTGCGCAGGTAATAGGTGGTTTTTAAACCACGCCGCCATGCCAACTTGTAGATTTCGTCAAGTTTTTTGCCGCTTGCCCCCGCCAAATAGATGTTGAGTGACTGTGCCTGATCAATCCATTTCTGACGGCGCGATGCCGCTTCCACCAGAAAAACAGGATCAATCTCAAAAGCAGACGCGTAAAGGTTGCGAATATCACTCGGGATACGATCGATTTTTGAGAGCGCCCCGTCGAAATACTTTAGATCCGAAATCATCACTTCGTCCCACATGCCGAGTTTTTTCAGGTCCTCGACTAAATAGCAATTGACCACCGTAAATTCTCCGGAAAGATTGGATTTGACATAAAGATTCTGGTAAGTGGGCTCGATGCTCGCCGATACCCCGATGATATTGGCGATCGTGGCAGTAGGCGCAATCGCGAGACAGTTGGAGTTACGCATGCCGTGATTCTTTATGCGTGCACGCAGAGCATCCCAGTCGAGCACCGATGATTGATCAACCTCGACATGGCCGCCGCGCGCTTCGCTGAGCAATTTCAAAGTATCCTGCGGCAGTATGCCGCGGTCCCATAAGGATCCGGCATACGAAGGATAACGCCCGCGCTCGGCCGCGAGCACCGTAGATGCCCAATACGCATGGTATGCCACCGCTTCCATCGAGCGGTCAGCAAATCCGATTGCATCCGGGGAAGCGTAAGGGATACGCAGCTCGTGCAAGCAATCCTGGAAACCCATTATGCCAAGGCCTACGGGGCGATGCTTGAGATTGGAATTGCGCGCCTTGTTGACAGCATAGAAATTGATGTCGATTACGTTGTCCAACATGCGCATGGCTGTACCCACAGTGCGCCGCAGCTTGTCATGGTCAAGCTTGCCGTCTTTGAGGTGCGCGACCAAGTTAAGCGAACCCAAATTGCACACCGCTATTTCGGACTTGTTGGTATTGAGAGTGATCTCGGTACAAAGATTTGAGCTGTGCACAACGCCAACATGCTGCTGAGGCGAGCGGATATTGCATGCGTCCTTGAAAGTGATCCACGGATGGCCCGTCTCGAACAGCATGGTCAGCATTTTGCGCCAGAGCGTAAGCGCCGGAATGTTTTTATATAGCTTGAGTTCACCTTTGGCGACCTTCGCTTCATATGCGGTATACGCTTCTTCGAACGCTTTGCCGTACTTGTCGTGCAAGTCGGGTACATCTGAAGGTGAAAACAGCGTCCACTCACCGCCTTCCATGACACGCTTCATAAACAGATCTGGAATCCAGTTAGCCGTGTTCATGTCATGCGTGCGCCGGCGGTCGTCACCCGTGTTCTTCCGTAATTCGAGAAATTCCTCGATATCCAGATGCCAGGTCTCGAGGTACGAGCAGACCGCTCCCTTACGTTTGCCTCCCTGGTTTACCGCGACCGCAGTATCATTCACCACTTTCAGGAAAGGCACCACGCCTTGCGACTTGCCATTGGTGCCTTTGATGTGGCTGCCTAAGGCGCGCACCGGTGTCCAGTCATTTCCCAAGCCCCCGGCATATTTGGCAAGAAGAGCATTTTCTTTAATCGCCTCGTAAATTCCATCTAGGTCGTCTTGGACCGTGGCAAGGTAGCAGCTGGAAAGCTGCGATCGTAAGGTGCCCGAATTAAACAGCGTCGGTGTCGAGCTCATGAAATCGAAGCTGGAGAGGATGTTATAGAACTCAATGGCGCGGGCCTCGCGGTCGATTTCATTGATAGCCAGTCCCATCCCTACGCGCATGAAAAACGCTTGCGGAAGCTCGATGTGGCGCCCATGAACATGCAAGAAATAGCGGTCGTAAAGGGTCTGCAGCCCGAGATAGCCGAACTGCAGATCACGGCCCGCATCCAGCGCCGCGGCCAGGCGCCGCAGATCAAAACGTGCGAGACGCGGGTCAAGCAATTCAGCATCGATTCCTTCCTGAATGAAGCGCGGAAAGTATTCGGCATAGGCCGCTACCATCTGTTCCTGGCTCACCTCTTCGCCAAGCGCTTCCAACCGGATCGAGTGCAGCAGTAATCGCGCAGTAACAAAACTATAAGCCGGGTCCTTTTCTATCAGCGAGCGCGCTGAAAGGATCGCCGATTTGCGTACCTCCTCCACTGGCACGCCCTCGTACAAGTCCTTGAGCGTCGATTTGAGGATCGCCCCGGCGTCCACTGCCTTTCCTAGACCCGCGCAGGAGGTCTGCAATAGCGTGCCCAGACGTTGCAGGTCGAGCGGAACCTTACGGCCATTTTCGACTACGTTGATTACCTGTGACGGCGCCGCGGCTTCGAGTACTGCCTTCTGTTTGGCGCGGTTGCGTGCGCGCTCTTCCCGGTAGAGCACATATGATCGCGCCACTTCATGCTCTCCCGAGCGCATAAGGGAAAGTTCCACCTGGTCCTGAATGTCTTCGATGTGGAAAGTGCCGCCGTTCGGTTGGCGTCGCATCAGCGCATTCACCACGGTTTGGGTAAGTTTCGTGACCATCTCGCGGATACGCGCCGAAGCCGCCCCCTGCCCGCCATTCACGGCGAGATACGCTTTGGTCATTGCCAGTGAAATTTTGGTAGGCTCGAATGCAACCACGCTACCGTTGCGGCGGATAACCTTGTACTGCGCAAAGCGCGGGTCCTGGTCAGGAATAGGTGCAATATCCGAAAAGCTGATGCCCGCCCCGGCAGTGACAGAACCAGCTTCGCTAACAACATGCTCCTGCATCTCGATGTCTCCTAATGTCTTTTTAAGCTTTTTATTTAGCGGGTTAAAGCAAAAGGGCGCGTCCCCCTCGACTACTATATATAGTTATGAATGAACCTTTCTCAACTAATTCTAGTAGCTTGAATCCGCATCTGCAACTACTTTTTGTGGTGAGACTGGGCGGGGATTACTATAGGTAGTAAAAAGATCAAATTAGCTGCGCACATCCTTAAGAAAGCGGTCCCAGTCAAAGAAGGGGCCGGGGTCAGCCTTGCGGCTTGGCGCGATTGCGGAATGTCCGACGATATCCTTGATCGGGTAAGTCCGTTTCATTTCTAGAGTGAGCAATTTAAGCGCGTGGTATTGAGATTCGCGGAACGGGAGCAAATTGCTTCCCTCTAGTTCTATGCCTATGGAAAAATCATTGCAACGAGTGCGGCCACGCCAGTTCGATATTCCCGCATGCCAAGCCCGCTTGCAGCAGGGCACAAATTGCAGGATTTCTCCGTCGCGACGTACAAAGAAATGTGTAGAGACTTTGAGCTCGCGAATCGCCTGATAATAGGGGTGGGCAGCCGGATTGAGGCGGTTGGTAAACAGCTCCGCCACTCCCGAACCACCAAATTCGTTGGGTGGCAGGCTGATGTTATGAATCACCAATAACTCGACTGCACTGCCCGGTGGGCGATCGTCACAATTGGGAGAGGGTAGGTAGCGCGCGCCCGAAAGTACGCTTTGGGGATCGAGCTGCACGTGCTGACAAGTATGCTCCGGAACCCGTTTCAATCAATTCCCAAGCGTTCCATACGGTAGCGCAACGACCGAAAGGTAATGCCAAGCAATTTCGCCGCCGCAGTGCGATTAAAGCGGGTCTTCCCCAAAGCTTCCAATATTGCATCCTTTTCAATTCTGTCGAGATAATCCTGTAGCGGCCATTTGCCGTCGGGTACGCTTACTCGTTCCGCCGGCTGCTGTGGAGTCAGCTGCAGATCATCGCGCACGATTTTCGGCCCTGAGCTAAGCGCGAGCGACCGTTCTAGAACGTTTTCAAGCTCCCGAACATTGCCTGGAAAATCGTATTGCAAAAGCGCTTGCAAGGCATCATCGTCTAGCTCGGCTGCGGGAGCGCCATGTTGCTTGGCAAGTTGAGCTAAAACCGCCTGAGCAATCAAAGGAATATCGTCGCGCATATCGCGCAGCGAGGGCATCTTCAATTCGATGACATTGAGCCGGTAATAAAGATCCTGGCGGAATTTGCCATTCTCCACGCCCTTGGCAAGGTTCTGATGGGTAGCGCTGATGATGCGCGCATCGGCGTTTTCCTCTTGCGTGGATCCCACCTTGCGCACTTTTTTCTCCTGAATTGCGCGCAACAGTTTTACTTGCATCAACAACGGTAGATCGGCTACTTCATCGAGAAAAAGCGTGCCCCCGTTTGCGGCCTGGAAAAAACCGTCTCGGTCCTGCTCAGCACCCGTGAAGGCACCTTTCTTATATCCGAAAAACTCGCTCTCCATCAGGTTTTCCGGTATCGCGCCACAATTTACCGGTACAAATGGCCCGCTCCGGCGTGCGCTCTTTTCGTGGATCAGTCTTGCTGCGAGTTCCTTTCCGGTTCCCGATTCGCCACTGATATAAACCGGTGCTTCGCTTCGCGAGAGTTTTTCAATGAGTTGCCGCACTTGGCTCATGGCTTCGGACCCGCCAAGCAGCCGGCTTTCGCCGGTCTTGTCTTCGGCAGGTTGGGCAAGACTTAACGCGGATTTCACCAAGGTGCGCAATTGTTCGAGTGAAACCGGTTTGGCGATGTAATCGAACGCCCCCGCCTTTAGAGCGGCGACCGCGTTCTCCGCGCTGCCGTGGGCCGTGATCACTGCCACCGGCAAATCCTCGCAGTGCGAATTTATATACTTGACAAGATCCAATCCATCGCCATCCGGCAAACGCATGTCGGTGAGACACAAATCATAGTGCCGGGTTTGTAATAGCTTGGTTGCTGAAGCAAGATTTTCTGCGCGCTCTACTTCCAGCCCCATGCGCAACAAGGTAAGTTCCAGCAGTTCCAGAATGTCGACCTCATCGTCCACGATAAGGACGTTGCGTCCTGATGCCTCGCTTTCCAGCCTGCTTGATTTGCGTTTGCTCATGCCTTTGCCTTGCAAAGTAGCGTGAAATGGCCGCCTGGTGTAGCTTCCACGTAATCCAGCGTCGCACCGTTAGCGTCGCAAATTTCCCGCGCAATGTACAGACCCAATCCCGTTCCGCCCGACGCAGTTGTAAAAAATGGCTCGAACAGGTGGCCGCGAAACGCCGGCGCCACTCCTGGACCGTCGTCAATAACATCTAATTTTACCGTATCCTTGCCGGTGCCGTCCGATGCAATCAGCCGAATGCTGCCTTCCCGCTTCTGGCAATGGCGCAAGGCGTTGCGACAAAGATTCCACATGACTTGATTCAAATGGCTGCGGTCGAAGTACAACACCGGTCGAGCGTGACTTTCAAGTCTGAAGATATTGGTGGAAATCTTTTCGTTGCGGCAGAACTCTTCGACAAACGTCCGCAGGAAATCAGCCACGTTTATGGTCTCGGGGAGCGCGCGGTCCCGGCGGTTGAGCTTGAGCACATCCTGCACCATGCGATCCAGGCGTTGGGCATTCTCGCTAATTATCTCTAGCAAGCGGACTTGCGTATCCGTCTGATCGGGTTCTTCCTGAAGTAACTCGGTGGCATGGCTAATTGAACTCAAGGGATTTCTGATTTCGTGCGCAATATTGGCGGTGAGCCTACCCAACGCGGCCAGCTTGAGCTGCTGCGCTTGCGCCTGAACGCGGCTCAAGTCTTCCAGAAAAATGACCGTCCCTAGAGCTTGACGATCGCCCACGGCCACGAAGCGCACCCCGATGAGACGCGCGCGCGAAATCGCCAGGGGTTCGACTGTGCCACGCTGGCCACGCCAATCCTCAAGCCGCCCGGCCAGCGCCGCAGCATATTCGTGCAACATCACGTCTTTCCCTCGCTCACGTCGCAGTTTGCCTAGAAATCTTTCCACCTGCGAATTATGTTGTCGGATCGTCCCGTTTTCATCCACTACCAGCACACCGTCCTGCATATCCTGAATAACCAGTTGATTGACTTGCGCCAAGTTGGCGAGCTCAATACCGCGCTGCAAGGCAAGACGCTCGCTTGCCAAGGCATACTTGGCCAGCGCATTCGCGAGCCAAGCGGTCGCGAAATAACCCACGCTGAGCAAACCGGACTGCACGTACTGCGTGCTTTCCTCGTGTCCTTGCAGAACTTGCAAGGTCTGCTGCAAGAGCACCGCAATGCTCGCCAGCGCCGCATAAAATAAGGATAAGCGCCCCCGAATGATCAGACCGGCCGCAGCGAGCGACGCGATCAGAAGCAAGCCGAGTCCGCTGGTGATTCCACCGCTGGCATACATGAGTGCCACAAGAAATACGATGTCACCAAGAACCTGCAAGCTGAGTTGCAGGGAAAAATGCGGTCGCCGCGCAGAGATGGTGAAATGACAGAAAATTCCAAACAATACATACATCACGCTGCCACGCCAAAACAGGTTTTGATCGAGCGAACCAAACAGCGATTGTCCGAAATACTTGGCGGTAAAAATAAACGAAACAGCAACGACAATTCGATAGAAATTGAAGTAAAGGAGAGAGCGCCAGAAGGATTCCGGATATTCGGATTGCTGTGCGCCCAGCAACTGCACCGGCGCGGTCATTTCCTGCCACAGGATGAGGCGCAGCTCTCGAAGGACGGACTTGAAACGGCCTAGAATTTCCTTATCCCCACCGCCAAGACCATCTTGGGCAACGTTTTCCGATCTGCTCGAGCCGTGTATTTGCGGATCTGGCACTTGCTTCAACTAATCGACAAACGGGTCGCGCTGTTTATCGCTCGAATGCGCACGCAAATGTTCCTGGGAACAAAAAAAACCGCCGCGACCGTCAATAACGCTCTCGCTCTTCGGCAAATTAACCCCGCACTGCGCGCAGCGCACCATGTCTTCCACCGAAGTTTCTCGCTTCTCGCCTGGCCTCAACGGGGTCTCGCGATAACCCCTAAAAATCCAGTAAACCAGCAATCCGGCAATTATTACCAACAGCAATTTGTTCAAACTCGTTCTCCGCGCCGAGAATCAAGGCACCCCGCAACAAATTTGGTCGGGGTGACTGGATTCGAACCAGCGACTCCTGCGTCCCGAACGCAGTACTCTACCAGGCTGAGCTACACCCCGATTGCAGCAGTCCGGGATTATTTTAGGCCCGGTTGGAGATGGTTTGTACAAATTGTCGCAGGCCGTGGCAAAAGCCACCATTTGCGCCCGACGTTCTAACAGCTTCTGCTGACCGCAAAGTCCGCCAATTGTAACAAAGAATCTCGGTAAATTGAACGCGGCAGCATTGCGCAAAGCTCGCAAGCCGCACTCGCTTCAATCCTGGCCTGCGCACGCGCGTAATCGAGAGCGCGTGTTTCATGAATCGTATCGAGCACGGTTTCAAAGTCGTCAAGCCCACCCTGCTCAATCGCCCTGCGGATAATTGCTGCTTGCCTCTTGTCGGCTTGTTTCATGGCGTAAATCAGCGGTAGAGTCGCTTTCCCTCCGGCTAAATCATCACCAATGTTTTTCCCGGTCTGCTGGCGGTCACCGGAATAGTCGAGCACGTCATCAATTAACTGGAAGGCTGTACCAAGATGCATGCCGTAACTTGCCATCGCCTCTTCATCGGGGCGTGAAGCATTGCCAAGTATCGCGCCGAGCCGGGTGGCCGCCTCAAACAGTTTTGCGGTCTTGCAACGAATCACCTTCAAGTAGCCCTGTTCATCCAAATCGGCATTATGACAATTCAAAAGCTGCAACACTTCACCTTCGGCAATGACGTTGGTGGCATCGGCCAAAACCTGCATCACTCGCATGTTATCGACTTCTACCATCATCTGGAATGATCTCGAATATACGAAATCACCTACCAGTACGCTGGCGGCATTGCCGAAGAGCGCATTTGCCGTTGGACTGCTTCTGCGTAGCGCCGATCCGTCCACCACGTCGTCGTGGAGCAAAGTGGCCGTGTGGATGAATTCGATCACCGCGGCCAACTCGTAATGGTGCGTCCCCCGGTAGCCGAATGCGCTCGCAGATAGGATTACCAGTGCCGGCCTTAAGCGTTTGCCGCCACTGTTTATGATGTACTCGGCAACCTGACGCACCAGCGCGACGTCGGAATGCAAGCGCTTGCGAATGACCTGATCCACTTCGCGCATGTCGTGCTCGATGGATCCTCGGATGGCTTCAATCGACAGAGCCGTACCCAATTTAAATTACCCGGGCGGGAAGAGATCTTGCAAGCATAACAGAATAATTCGCTCTTTAGAGGGCGCAACGGCGCGCGTTTAATACGTATGCAACAGCGCGAGTTTTGACTCGGGTTAGCCATTAATATAAAATTATTTGTTAATTGAATAAATTAGGGCATGTTAGGAGCCAAACGTGTACGCGGTGATAAAAACCGGGGGCAAGCAATATCGGGTTGCCTCTGGCGAAAAGCTGAAAATCGAGCAGATACCCCAGGCAGTCGGCAGTGAAATTCTGCTGAATCAGGTAATGCTAGTGGTCGATGGCGACAAAATAGCGACTGGTGCCCCGTGGGTCCGCGACGCCAAGGTGAAGGCGACGGTGATTTCGCACGGGCGCGGCGAAAAAGTGCGTATTTTCAAAATGCGCCGCCGAAAAAATTACCGGAGAACACAGGGCCACCGGCAAAACTATACGGAAATTCGCATCGACTCAATCTCGAGTAAGGATAACTAGGCATGGCACACAAAAAGGCGGGAGGCAGCTCCCGCAACGGCCGCGATTCCCAGTCTAAGCGCCTGGGCGTTAAATGTTTCGGTGGTGAGTTGATTTCCGCCGGCAGCATTATCGTGCGCCAACGCGGAACACAAATTCATGCCGGCGACAACGTTGGCACTGGCAAAGACCATACCTTGTTCGCCAAGGTTACCGGTAAAGTACATTTCAAGGCCAAGGGTCCCGAGAATCATAAAACCGTAAGCGTGCTTCCGGTATAGCCAGCGCTTGCAAACAGTATAGCCCTATCGCCCGATAGGGCTTTTTTCGTTTTTCCGCCATACAGTCTAAGTCCTTTTCAAATATGAAATTCATAGACGAGGCATTGATACAAGTCATTGCCGGTAACGGCGGAGACGGCGTGGCGCATTTTCGCAGAGAAAAGTTCCTACCCCGCGGCGGACCCGATGGCGGCGATGGCGGGCGCGGCGGGAGCATCTATGCCGTTTCCGACCGCAACATCAATACGCTTGTCGATTATCGCTATCAACGAATTCACCGCGCAAAAGACGGTGAGAAAGGGCGTGGCGCGGACCGTAACGGCAAAAGTGCCAAGGATGTTCTGTTGCGCGTGCCGGTCGGCACGGTAGTCAGCGATAACGGCACCGGTGAAATGATTGCCGATCTTGCCCAGCACGGGCAAAAAGCATTGCTTGCCAAAGGCGGAAATGGCGGGCTGGGCAACCTGCATTTCAAAACCAGCACCAACCGGGCCCCGCGCCAGTTCACGCGCGGCGTACAAGGAGAAAATCGCGAACTGAAACTTGAACTTAAGGTGCTTGCCGATGTTGGCCTTCTGGGCATGCCAAACGCTGGTAAATCGACGCTAATACGAGCGATTTCCGCAGCGCGTCCCAAAGTTGCAGATTATCCTTTTACCACTCTGCAACCCTATTTGGGCGTGGTACGAGTGGACCACGACCGCAGCTTTGTCATTGCGGACATTCCGGGGCTGATCGAGGGTGCCGCAGAAGGCGCGGGGCTGGGGCACCAATTCCTGAAACACCTTGTGCGCACGCGTCTTCTCTTGCACATAGTTGACATCGCACCGCTCGACGAAGCCGCGGACCCGGTGCGCGATGCCCGGGCAGTGGTTGAAGAACTCAAAAAATACGACGAGGCGCTGTACCACAAACCGCGCTGGCTGGTGCTAAACAAGCTCGACTTGCTCTCCCCACGCGCGCGCAGGCAAAAATACCGCCAATTCCTGAAAGATTTTGGCTGGAAAGGAAAAAGTTTTATCATTTCAGCGTTAGCCGGCGAAGGACAGAAGCAGCTTATTTCAGCCGTGATGCAGTATCTGGAACAGAATCGAAAAACTGAAAGCTAAAACATGCGAGAGGCATTAAAAAGTGCCCAACGGCTGGTCGTCAAAATCGGCAGTAGCCTAGTGACCGATCAACAGCGGGGGCTGGAACATGCCGCGCTCGCGAGCTGGGCAAGACAAATTGCTGCGCTAAAAGGCCTTGGCAAGGAAGTGCTGCTGGTGTCGTCCGGCGCCATCGCCGAGGGCATGCAGCGACTCGGCTGGTCCCGACGTCCGAATACCATGCATGAGCTACAGGCCGCCGCTGCAGTGGGGCAAATGGGACTCATACAGGCGTACGAGACCTGCTTCCGGGAGTTTGGTTTACATACCGCACAAATCCTTCTCACCCACGAGGACTTGTCCGACCGCAAGCGCTATCTCAACGCCCGCTCGACCTTGCGCGCCTTGCTGATCCTCAATGTCATACCCATCATCAACGAAAACGACACGGTAGTAACCGACGAGATTCGTTTAGGCGACAACGACACGCTAGGCGCGCTAGTAACAAACTTGGTCGAAGCGGATGTGTTGATCATTCTTACGGATTTGGCTGGACTGTATACTGCCGATCCGCGCAGACACCCGCATGCCACAATGATTAGCGAAGCACGGGCTGGGGACGAGGAGCTTGAAAAAATGGCAGGAGGCAGCAATTCGCATATCGGCAGGGGCGGCATGGTGACCAAGGTGCTTGCCGCCAAGCGAGCCGCGCGTAGCGGCGCGCATACCGTCATCGCTTCGGGATATGAAGACAATATTCTGCTTAGACTTGCGCAAGGGGAAGCCATCGGCACCTATATCACCGCAGATACCCTGACGCTCGCCGCGCGCAAGCAATGGCTCGCCGATCAACTGCAAGTGCGCGGCAAACTGATGCTGGACGCCGGGGCAGCGCATGCGCTCTGCTCGGACGGCAAGAGCCTTCTGCCGATCGGCGTCTATGAACTATCCGGGGATTTCGAGCGCGGTGAAGTGGTTGCCTGTTTCGACCCGCAAGGACGCGAAATTGCGCGCGGGCTGGTGAATTACAACGCGGCGGACGCGCGCCGCATACTCAAGCTGCCGAGCCATGAAATCGAGCTCGTGCTAGGCCATGTGGATGAGCCCGAGCTCATTCACCGCGATAATATGGTGCTGCTGTAAGGAACCTCTGATTAAGTCCTCCGCGGATTGCACACCGTCGCAACCGTGTGGGACTTAATCAGAGGTTCCCGTGCGCTCTCTCAGGAACCTCGCAAATCCCTGATGAGCGACGAACGCACGGCCTCAGCAACGGTTACACCTGCAATCTCATATGCACGATGGTCCACACCCATGACCAGTGCAGCGCCGCCTTTCAGCGACCGGATCATTTCCGGCGCGAGCTCAAAGCGCAGAAAATGCACCGATGAGGTTTTTTCCTCGTTTTCGCGTTCCAAGTCCTCATCGGCAATTGCGTAGACACGCCCATGGCCCGCGGCCTGAATCCACACGCGTTTTTCCAGGCCTTTGAGTTTGGTCAGCATTTGCCGGCGTTGAGCGACGTCGGGATACTCGATCAACATGGTCGCTTTCAAATTGCCGCCATCGGGTATTAGCGGGTTATAGGCGTCAAGCTCGTCCTGAATTCCCTCCTCTTCGAAGATTTTCTCTGCGCGCAACATTTCCTGGATTTGGTAACGCATGGTGAGCTCGTCTTCGAACATGAGCGTAACGTGGTCTCCCAGTTGCACGCTGCGATTCTTTTTGTGCTCCATCACCTTGGCGCGGAATTCATTGCGCGCCCGCGCGTAGGCTTCAAGCGTCATAAGACTGTCGCGAGTCACGAATCCCATACGCTGCCTTTCCGTCTCATTCAAATTCGCCAATTACAGCCCGTAAGCGATCCGCATCAGCGTAAGCGGATGTTCTTTTCGGGGCGCGGCATCGCCCATGCCTTGCGCTATTTGGCAGGCGGCAATGGCGCAATCGGAACTAATGTAATCGGGCACGGATTCGGCCATTTGCCTGAACACGGGCCTGCCAATTTTCATCGAGTAATCGAAAAACTCGGTTTTCACGCCCCAGGTCCCGTCATGCCCGGAACAGCGTTCCACAGTATTGATTTGGCTGCCAGGAATTAATTGCAGCAGCTCGCGAGTTTTCTGACCTATATTCTGCACTCGCAAATGGCACGGAATATGGTATGAAACTTTGCCCAGTGCGTTCTTGAAATCCGTTTTAAGCAAACCGTCGCGCAAACGCAGCATGAAATATTCGAACGGATCATACATAGCCTCTGCAACCGCCTTTACCTCAACGTCATCGGGAAACAACAGCGGCAGCTGCTGTTTGAACATCAAGGTGCAAGATGGCACCGGAGTGAGTATTGCGTACCCTTGCCTGGCGTAAGTTACCAGCTGCGGGATGTTCGCTTTCTTTAATTTGGCCACCTCTTCTAGCGCCCCCAGTTCCAGCTTGGGCATGCCGCAACAGGCTTCTTTTTCCACTATCGTCGTGGGAATTTCGTTGTGCTCGAGGACTTTCAGCAGATCAAGACCTATTCCCGGTTCACTGTAATTGATGTAACAGGTCGAAAAAATCGCCGCTTTGCCGGGAGTGTTGGCGCCGTCTCGCACCGCAAATTCATTATTACCGGTCGCGGTCTTGCGAAATGTCGCGCTCCGGTATTCAGGCAACTGGCGCTCGCTGTGAATTCCCAGCACGCGATGCATGGCTGCGCGTGTAACCGGAGCGCTGTTGATTGCGTTTACTACCTGCGTCACCACCGGAATGCTGGCAAGTTTGCCCAAGGCGTCGGTGCTGGAAAGCAGCTTGTCACGGAATTTCACTTCACCGCGCCGGTATTTGACTGCCTTAGCCCGGAGCATCAAGTGCGGAAAGTCAACGTTCCACGGGTGCGGGGGCACGTAGGGGCATTTGGTCATGAAGCACATGTCGCACAGGTAGCACTGATCGACCACTTCCCAGTATTTGCCTTTCTCCACTCCGTCCAGTTCCCCAGTGGCGCCCCCGTCAATCAAATCAAACAGGCGCGGAAAAGCATTGCACAGGTTGACACAACGCCGGCAACCGTGACAGATATCGAAAGTTCGCCCAAGTTCGTTGAACAGCGAGCCTTCGTTGTAGTATTCCGGGTTGCCCCAATCAACTGGATGGCGCTTCGGCGCCTCCAGGCTGCCTTCTCTGGTCATGCCGAGAACGAAAAGTTAGGGTGTTGAGTTTGAATGCAACGAGAGACAAGAATTGTTAATACCCAATTCCTTAGCTTGCCCGTTGTTTTTCAGTCTGCCAGTGCGTCGAGCGCTTTCTTAAAACGGTTGGCATGAGAGCGCTCCGCTTTGGCGAGTGTCTCGAACCAATCCGCAATTTCCGCGAAGCCTTCCTCGCGAGCAACCTTGGCCATTCCTGGATACATATCGGTATATTCGTGAGTTTCGCCGTGAATTGCCGATTTCAGGTTAAGGCGGGTTGGGCCGAAAGGCTGATCAGTAGCGGGGTCACCGCATGGTTCCAGATATTCGAGATGACCGTGGGCATGCCCGGTTTCGCCTTCCGCAGTAGAACGAAACACGGCGGAAACGTCGTTTTGCCCTTCCACGTCCGCTTTTGCCGCGAAATATAGATAACGTCTGTTTGCCATGGATTCACCCGCAAACGCTGCCTTGAGATTCTCATGGGTCTTAGAGCCTTTGAGCTGCATGTTACTCTCCTGTAGTCAAGTAAATAAAAAAGCAAATCCGTATTATTGCGCTTGGCAAACACGCCAAGCAGATAAACCTGAAAGTAATTTAGACTTAATCTAATCTATGAAAGAAGTATAATCTATGCCCGCAATAGTGTCAAACGATCTCGAGGCGGCTTAGCGACTCAGCGCGGATTCGATTTCAGCAAAAGTCCGGGCCATTTCGGTAGTCTGAATCGTCACTCCCAGTTGCCGTGCCACCTGAGTAGCCGAAAAAATTCCCCGCACTTTCTGCCTTTGGTCTTCGGCACTCTCATCCACGACTACCGCATGCTGCTGGCCGCTTTTTTTGAGGGTGGAAACCACGTGGCCAACTCTCGCGTGGAGCACATCTTCCATTTTCAATACTTCAAGCTGATGCTGAGGAGTCATGACATCCCGGACCAAGACGTCCTGCCGCTTGATGCCACGTTCCTGGATAAAGAGCAGCGGTTTTTCGCCCAAAATGTCGTTCGCGCTAATTAGGCCCAACACCAAGCGCGATCTGTCCACTACCAGCAAAAGGCGCACACCGCGCTCTATCATGGTCTGGTTCGCGGCATCCAGAGAGGCTTCCGGTTCGATGGTCGCGGCGCACACATGTTTGAGGTCTGTCATGCATTCCTGTGCTGGGCTTTCGAGATTAAGCCGCGAAAGCAGGTCTTGCGTAGGTTGCTGATAGGTTGTGGCTGGATTGAGCGCGCATAAGGCTAGTGGATGGTAATCTCTCAACATGCTATCGCCTCCATAATAGCTAAGCCATGCTTGATTCTGTTATAGCACCGAAAGAACCGGTAACGGAGAAATTGGCGACACGCTCACGAACGGCCGTTCCGCGCGTAGCCCGTACTACACGCGCGAACTCGTCTTTTGGCCGCGTATCCGGCTTTCGCGAATCAAAAAACGCGAAAGCTCATTAAGCGCCTGCTGGTAAACATCGCGCTTGAATTCAATCACCGACTCCAAAGGCACCCAATAGTTCTGCCAGCACCACGCGTCAAATTCGGGATGTGAATGCGCGCGCAGCTTAACATCGCAATCGCGACCCACCAGCCGCAACAGATACCAGATCTGTTTTTGGCCCTTGTACGAACCCCGAAATTCCTTTCTGACCCAGTTAAACGGCACGTTGTATCGCAGCCAGTCGCGTGTGCGCCCGATAATTTTCACGTGCTCCCGGCTCAATCCCACCTCTTCCAGAAGCTCGCGGTACATCGCATCCTCGGGGGTTTCTCCGGGCTTGATTCCGCCTTGCGGAAACTGCCAGGAATGTTCCTTTACGCGCTTGCCCCAAAAAACCTCGTTCTTCCTATTCAGAATTATGATACCGACATTAGGGCGATATCCGTCTCTATCGATCATCTCGACCACCCCGTATTGTCCAATTAAACCAATTTTTCCATATTTCACATAAAAATGTAAAATGCGGCCGTTCTGCCAAGAAATCAACCAAAATTTATGCGTGTCTCGCAGTTTTTTCTTTCCACCTTGAAAGAAGCGCCTGCCGAAGCAGAGCTGGTCAGCCACCGCCTGATGTTGCGCGCCGGCCTCATCAAACGCTTGGCAAGCGGCCTCTATAGCTGGATGCCGCTCGGCTTGCGGGTTTTGCGCAAGGTGGAAGCCATCGTGCGCGAGGAAATGGATGCCAGTGGTGCAATTGAATTACTGATGCCCGCGGTGCAGCCGGCAGAACTGTGGCAGGAATCGGGGCGCTGGGAGATGTACGGCCCGGAACTGCTGCGTATCAAGGACCGTCACCAGCGCGACTTTTGTTTCGGGCCCACTCACGAAGAAGTCATTACCGATATCGTGCGCCGCGAGGTTAAAAGCTATCGCCAATTGCCCGTCATTTTTTACCAGATCCAGACCAAGTTCCGCGACGAAATACGCCCGCGTTTTGGCGTGATCCGTGCGCGCGAGTTCTTGATGAAGGACGCGTATTCATTCCATGCGCACAGGGCGAGCCTCGATCAAACGTATCAGCTGATGTATAAAACCTACTCGCGAATCTTTACGCGCCTGGGACTCGAGTTCCGCGCTGTAGCTGCCGCAACCGGTGCGATCGGCGGAACAAGTTCGCATGAATTCCACGTACTAGCAGAATCGGGTGAAGACATGATCGCATTTTGCCCGGATTCCGATTATGCCGCCAACGTCCAGCTGGCCGAAGCGCTCGCTCCTCAAAGCAAGCGCCCCGCGCCGGGCCAAATTATGAAAAAGGTCGCGACTCCGGGGGAAAAAACCTGCGAAGAAGTAAGTGATTTTCTCAAACAGCCGCTTGCGAAGAGCGTGAAGTCACTGATGGTGGCGCGCGATGATAGGATGTTCATGCTGCTGCTGCGCGGGGATCATGCGCTGAACGAAGCCAAAACACAGAAAATTCCCGGTCTCAATCCGTTTCGCTTTGCCAATGAAGCAGAAATTATAAATGCAACGGGATCTCCAACGGGCTTTATCGGGCCAGTGGGTCTGAATCCGAATATCGGCATCATCGCCGATCGCAGCGTGGCGGCGATGGCAGACTTCACCTGCGGCGCGAATGTTGCCGGTCATCACTTGACCGGCGTCAACTTTGGTCGCGACTTACCGGAGCCTTCAATTATCGCCGACATACGCAATGTAGTGAAGGGTGATCCCAGCCCCGACGGCAAGGGTACGCTGGAAATCCGCCGCGGCATCGAGGTCGGCCATGTATTTCAACTCGGCACCAAATATTCCGAGGCCATGAAAGCAACCTTCCTGGACGAAACCGGGCAGACGCGGCTAGTGGAGATGGGCTGTTACGGAATCGGGGTATCGCGCATCGTGGCGGCGGCAATCGAACAAAATAACGATCAGCGGGGAATTATTTTCCCGCCGGCGATGGCGCCTTTCCAGCTCGCAATCGTGCCGGCCGGGAACAACCCTGAAGTGCGCGCTCAGGCTGAAAAAATGCATGATGAACTTTCCGCCTGCGGTATCGAAGTTCTTTTTGACGACCGCGATGAACGTCCGGGAGTGATGTTTGCCGACATGGAACTACTCGGCATACCCCACCGATTGGTGGTTGGAGAGCGCGCGCTTAAGCGAGGCGAAGTGGAATATCAGGGCCGCCGCGACGCGGAAATGCGAACTGTCCCCTTGCAAAACTGCATAAGTTTTATAAAATCCAAGCTATGCGAACAGTAATCATTCCTTGGCTCTTGCTCGCGGCAAGCCCGCTTGCCTGGGGCGGCGCGCAAACACCCGAACCGCTTTTAGCAAGCGTTCGAGCGGTAATGCAAAGCGCGGTTAGTGACCAAGCCACTCCGTGGCTTGCGTTCGGATCCGAGGCGGAAGCCAGCGCATGGCTCAACGAAATGTCACGGCGGTTGGCGGACCGAATGCCGAACGAGAAAACGCGGATGGATTTTCTGCGGACCGTGCATTACGAAGCGTCCCGCGCCGGGCTCGACCCGCAGTTGGTGTTGGGGTTGATCCAGGTGGAAAGTCGCTTCAAAAAATACGCGATTTCAAGAGCCGGGGCGCGCGGGTATATGCAGGTAATGCCGTTCTGGGTGAGGGAAATCGGCAATAAAGAACATGATTTGTTTCATCTCAAGACCAACTTACGCTATGGCTGCACTATTCTGCGTTATTACCTGGATCAGGAAAACGGTGATCTTTACCGGGCGCTGGGCCGCTATAACGGAACACTTGGACAACCCAATTATCCCAACCGTGTGGTAAGAGCGTGGATTAGCTCGTGGAAGTACCCGGCCAAAAGCGGACAGTCCAGGCGAATTTAACCGCGCTTAAATCCCCAAGCCTGCGTAGACGGCGATCCGGGTAGCAATATACGACCCAGATTCCTCGGCCGGCTGCTTTTTGAAACCCAGAATCTGTTCAATCTTCTCGCGGTTGAGCGGCCCGATGTGACGCATAACCAGTTTGCCGTCGGGATTAAATATGAAACTGGTAGGAAGCCCGTTGACCTTGCCGATTTGCGCGGCGATTTTGTCGTCTCCGAGCACCACCGGATAGGAGATAAACATGTTGTCAGCAAATTCGGTCACCGCTTTTGAACTCCGGTACTCCATCGCGACGCCAATCACTTCGAGTTCTTTTTTGTGGCTTTCGAACACCGCCACCAGGTCAGGGATTTCCTCAAGGCAGGGCGGGCACCAAGTAGCCCAGAAATTTACCAACACCCATTTGCCGCGATAATCGCTCAGGCGGTGCGTTTGGCCCTGGGTGTCGGTCAGAGAAAAATCCTGTGCGTTGGCCGCGCTCGCCAACGTTACGCAGATCGCCAAAATAAACCGATTCATTAAGACCCCTTGCAATTCCGTTGGCGCCGTCTACACCGAAGCGGGTAACCCGGGTTCGCGGCGCCGTGACCTTTGCGTCCAGCGCCTATTGACATATCGGTTGCTTTTTGCGTGAATACTTGGCATTTTGCGACTATACTTGTCTTTCTGCAAAATATCGGCCCGATGCGTTGCGCGGCCGCTAAGAATAACTTGCGATCCGGGGGCTCTTTCAAAACTAAAGTACCTGTTCGGCTGTCCGCTAATTAATTTATGCCAATTAAACTTAGTTTGCCCGAAACGGGCGAAACTCTGCTAGCAAAAGCGGAAATCCGCCCGCGAAAAACGAAAGCCTGGCTCGAAGCTTTGCCGCTCGCCAACATCGTCGAATCCGCGCGAAATGTTTCTGAGGCTCTGATCTCGCTGAACCGGACGCCGCTGGATGTAAGTACCCGACTCAAGCTGCTCGAGCTCTATTCGACCGCGATCAATAATCTGGTTCCCGAACTGGAACATAAATATACGATGGTTGCTCTGCCGTTGCCTGAAAAGAACCGGCAGGCGGCGAATCTGGCGCGCCGGCTATATGTTGAACTGGCGTACGGGTACAAGATCATTCTCATGGACCACCTCGAAAAAAAACGTATCCGGATCGGCGGCCGCGCACACCTGCATCTCCTGATTCAGCGCGCCATGGATGCCTTAAGCAAAGCGCTGTGCGCGTTTTACAAGACTTATTCCCCGACGCCATCGGGCATGTGGTCGGAAATCCACCAACTAGCGCAGCTCGCGCTGCTGCGCAATCTGCACGACAAGCCATTAGACGGGGGTCGGAACAGTGTCAGCTCGACCTATAAACGGGCGCTGTTGCTTGCCTTGGCGAATCCATACAAGCTCATGCAAGGAGAAGTGGACAAGGTCACGGATTATCTTGTAGAGCACGCGAATCTGGCGAAGCTTTATCCCATTCAGGACAAGCGCAGTGCATCCGGGGTTTTTGTAATTAACCTGGACAGCGATGCCCCGCCCAAATCCATCGACCAGAACGCAAAAACCACAACGTACAATCACATCCTGCTTGGCACCGACGCTCTGGTGTCCACGTTAAACGAGCAAATTGCTAGACTCGAAACCGCGAGTATGCAAAGAACGTTGAACCTTGCGGATCACGCGAAACAGGTATCGTACATCGGTCTGATGCGGCGGCTGCTCAAGGACTGGACATTCATGCCAAAGCGCAAATTCCAGCGCAAGATAAACGAGGCCGTCATGGAGGTCTGCGTGGGCCTGCGTGCGATGTGCCATTTCATCTTATCCCAGTCCGAAGCGGTTGAGCAGACTCCACTGGATTTCAGAATCGACACCATCCCCGGCACCGATCGGACGGGCCAAACGGAGCACGCGCACTTTGCCTCCAGCCAGTGGGCGGTCACCAATGAAAGTGCCGGCGGAATCGGATTGAAATGTGCCTCCGCGCTCAGTCAACCGATTCGCATCGGAGAAATAATCGGTTTGCGCTCCCAGGATAACCAAAACTGGACTATCGGTGTAGTGCGCCGGGTATTCAGTGAAGACTCGGATCGTGTCGAGCTCGGGGTACAGATGCTGGCGCCTACGGCGGCTCCGATAACCATCAAGCCGGTGGTGGCAGGCCCCAAGGAGACTTTCCAGGCGGCGTTACTTTTGCCTGAAATTCGCCCCTTGCAACAACCCGCCACGATCGTGGCGGCTCCCGCTACGTTCCGCAGTAAACTCGAATACCTGGTCTACAAGAACGGCGTGGTCAGCCATGTGCGCGCCATGCGCCTTGTCGACCAGACCGCCAGTTTTGACCAGTTCCAGTTCAGCACTGAGTAAACCCTGAAATCCGGAGAGGCCCGGCTCCTTAAGGCGTCGGCCGCTTGGTATCGCTCCCTGTTTCGGTAAACAGGGTCTTGAGCGAGGTTTTCATTTCCCCCGTGTCGAGGCTGTCCTGGAGCAGGCTATCAGGTATTCCAGACCCGTGAATCTTTGGGTGCGCACGGTGCGGATCAAATACCAGCAAGCGGTAAACATCCGCAACCGTAAGTTGTTCCGGGTCGCGCACCAGCACCCATCCCTCGCCGGCCGCTTTGCGCACCCAGTTTGCCGTACTCAGGCGCTGCAATACATCTTCAATTTCTTCTATGCCGAGTCGCAACTGCTTGCGCAACTTGGGCAGACTCATAACTTCCCCGGTTTGCAGCGACTGGAACAGGGCCCGCAAAATTTGCAGGGCATTGTAAAAATGATAACCCGGTGCGCGCTGGTCTGGGTCGACCTCTCCACGCCAATTCGGCAGAGACGCCGCAATGACGGCGCCCAGCAGGAACACCAGCCACGATAGATAGATCCACACCAGGAAAATCGGGAGGCTGGCAAACGTGCCGTAAACCAGCTTGTAGCTGGGAACGTGCTCGATATAAATCGCAAAGCCTCGCTTCATAGCTTCAAAAGCCACCGCCGCGACGGTCGCCCCGGCAAATGCGTGGTTCGCCGGGACATAGCGATACGGCACGGTGAGATAGAGCAGCGCGTAGGCTATCGTCGACAAGAAAAGCGGCGAGAGCTTGAGCAAAAACACGCCGGCTGCGGAAAGCTGTTTGGCATATCCCAGCGATGCGGAAAGCAGCCACGACGTCATCGAGAGGCTCGCGCCAATCAAAACCGGGCCCACCGTCAGCACCGCCCAATAGATCAGCAGCCTGTTTAACAGCGGACGCGGGCGTGTGACCCGCCAAATGGTATTGAGCGTGCGGTCTATGGTCAGCATCAGCATCAGGGCGGTCACTGCCAGAAAAATTATCCCTATTGCGGTGAGGCGCGCTGCATGCTCAGTGAACTGCGTCAAGTAAACACTGACGACTTTTCCTGCCGCTTGCGGAACCAGGTTGTTCCATATGAAGGCCCTTAACTCAGCGGAAAAATCCGCAAACACTGGAAAAGCCGCCAGTACCGCCAAAGCAACGGTAATCAGCGGCACCAGAGAAAGCAAGGTAGTGAAAGTCAGGCTGCCCGCGGCCTGGAGACAGCGGTCCTGCTTGAAGCGCTTCCAAACGAAATGCAAGTAGCCTGCGCCCGAATAAATTCTTCTTGGCATGAGCAAAAGAGATAATTTGGGTTGCTATATAATACCGGTGATTCAATACAAAATCTGTAAATCATGAAAGAAATCCTGGTCCTGTATTACAGCCACTACGGGGCGGTGAAACAGTTGGCGCAGGCGGTTGCACATGGCATCGAACAGGTAAAAGGCGCGAAAGCGCGCATCCGCACGGTGCCCAAGGTATCCACAGTTTGCGAAGCCGTGGAAAAACCGGTGCCCGATTCCGGCGCACCGTATGCCGATGTCAAGGACCTTGAAGAATGCATCGGCATCGCCATGGGCAGCCCCACGCGTTTCGGCAACATGGCCGCGCCGCTGAAGTATTTTTGGGACGGCACCGGAAGCCTATGGATGAAAGGCACCTTAATCGGCAAACCGGCAGCGCTTTTCACTTCCACTTCCACCCTGCACGGCGGCCAGGAGGCCACGCTGCTTTCGATGATGTTTCCGCTGTTGCATCACGGCATGGTAATCATGGGAATTCCTTATTCCGAAGCAGAGCTCGTCACGACCAAAAGCGGCGGCACGCCTTACGGGGCGAGCCACGTCGCCGGCTCGGCCAGTGACCAACCGGTCACCGAAGAAGAAAGAAAACTCTGTGCTGCGCTTGGCAAGCGGCTCGCGGAGATTTCTCTCAAGCTCGCATGACAGCCGCTTTCGAGGCGCGGCATTTGCTGCGCAAACGCCGCTTCGGCATGCTGGCCACGCTTTCCAAGAAATTCGCTGGTCATCCGTTCGGTTCAATAAGCCCCTACATGGCCGACCACGAAGCGCGGCCGATCATTCTCATCAGCACGCTTGCCGAACACACCAAGAACATTGAAAACGACAACCGGGTAAGCCTGCTGGTTAATGAACCCGGCGCCAATGTGCAGGCGGAAGCGCGCATAACGGTGCTGGGCAATTGCGCGCGCATGCAGGACCAGGACACAGTGAAAACACGCTATTTGCGTTATTTTCCAAATGCAGCGGGCTATTTCGACACGCATGATTTCTTCTTCTACCGCATTACTCCCACGATGATCCGCTACATCGGCGGTTTCGGTGAAATCCACTGGGTTGAGGGCAAAAGCTTCGTCGCTCCCGAAAATAAGCTTGCCGAGCAAGAGGAAAGCATCCTCGCGCACATGAACCGGGACCACGCCCAGAATCTCCGCGACTATTGCCGTCACTATCACGGCAAGAAAGCCAAGACCGTCGAAATGGTGGGACTGGATTGCGATGGCTTCGATGTCCGCGCCGATGGAGAATTGCTGCGCCTCGATTTCGATAGCCCCGTGCTTGACGCAATGCAGGCGCGCGAAGCGCTAGTCAAAATGGCGAAGGAAAGCAAACAGCAAGAACCGCATTGAGCCCAGGCTTTCGTGGCGAGCCGTCACGCTATTTGCTTCGCATCAATCGATCGCTTCGTCCAATTTGGCGTCGATTTGCACAAAACCATTTCCTGAAACATCAAATGTGCCGGGGGCCGGTTGAAAGGTGCGGATTTCCTCAATCGTGAATTTTGTCTTCCATTCACCATCATCGGTTCTTGCCTGAATTGCCAGCGGCAATCCCCATTGATCCGACCAGCAGATTCGGCTGGGGCTGTCCGGCGAAGCCATTTCGAGCTGATACCAGGCGCAGCTACCATTTGGCCCGTCCTGGGTATTCTGGCGGGGGGTAATCGTGTAGTTTCCCCGGGGAGAATTCAGCACGTGAGCGAGTCTGAACCAGTCGGTAAGTATTCCCATGCGGATGAGATTTGTGCTATCGGTGTTGATGACGAGTTTCCGGGAGTAATCGACCAGTCGATAATTGTAGTTTCCGCTTGCATCCTTATCCAAGTAAAGGTCAAGGCTATCGTCCGTTTTTCGCCGCAAATGAAGATCGGCCTGCCGCCAGACCTGGAGCTCATGGCTTTTACCGGCCTTGTCGAGATAACGAGCGCGGAAATACACGTTTTCAGGCGCCGATCCGGTCGCGAAAACCTTGTCCCATTTAAGCGTCAGCTCTTCCGCCTGCGAGAGCGGCGCAGGCAGATAGGCGAGCAAAATCAGCGGGGTAACTGATAGAAACTTTCTCACTGCCTGATCGCCTTGGCGTAATCAAAGTAAGTATAGTTTTTGCCTTGATAGCCGAGCGCCTTGATCTGAAGCTCAATGGAATAGCTGCTTTTGCTTGGATCAATGTCGTTGCCGTTGGGGTCAGTAGGCAAGGCTATGGTAAGTCCCGTCGCCGCCGAAGCGGGTTCAATCTCGGTGGACACAACTTGGTAATCGCTGTCCGGCGGGCCATGTCTTAGCGCTTCCAAAAGCGGACGGCCGTCGGCATTAACTAAACTAAGACCAAGGATGGTGGCAACGGTCGGAGCGACATCCACGTTGCCGGTCGGCAGCGTATCGACGTAGCTTTCGCGGAAATCAGGCCCATATGCGATCAGCGTGTTATGCACGTCCAACGGGCTGAAGCTCCCGTGCATGCCCCGGTAACTGGTGTTGAGAAGCGTTCCGGAGTACTCGGTGCCACTTACTCCGGTGATCACCGCGTATTCATCATAATCAAAGCTTGCAATGATATCGGGATTGCGCCCGGCGGCGTTCTCCGCTCGCACCATGCCAAGCGGCAATGTACCGGGAATTTGTCCGTAGCGGCTATCGACAAAAATCGCCCCGACTTCACTGCGGCTCTGCAGGAACCTGACCGCATTGCGCACGGTCTCGGCATCGTGATCGGGAACATAAAGATAATCGCTGCCTCCGTTCACCGCGATCACAATAGCCTTGGGCGGCAAGCTGGTCGGCACTTTGAAAGATG
>DASPRI010000102.1:0-56840 GCA_035624535.1 Burkholderiales bacterium | reverse complement strand
CACCTTTTCTATCCCGGCTCCGCAAGACACGACAAGGGGTTCTCAAAGATAGTCGACCTGGTTGAATATTTGGCTGCGCGGGGAATACAAATACCTTTTTCTGTCCAGATATCCCCCGATCACTACGATAAGTACGATCAGGCCTCGAGAGCAGATATCGTTCGGCTCGGGAATATAGCTTATCCCTCATTACGCACTTATCCGGACACGATGCCCAGCGCGGAATACCGGGAGAAATTCCTGGGGGCAATTTGTCTGCAACCCTACAGTGTTGATGATTTCGCCGACCGCATGAGCAGCGTTACTCTGGATGCTTTGTCCGCGGGCTGTCCGGTAATAACTACCGCCGGAACCTGGATGGGTCGAATCGTGGAAAAGTTTGACGCCGGAATAGCCCTCGGCAAGCTCACCACTGAAGAGCTTTTCCAAGCGATCAATTCAATTATCAAAGACTATCACCGCTACCAGCTCAATGCCCTGAATGCGCGTAAAGCTCTCCATGAGGAACATAATGCGGCGCACTTGTTGAATGTGCTGGCGGCATGAACTCTGTAAAACCGCCAAGAAAATTTCTTGTGGTTGCCACCCTGCGCATCGGCGACGTACTGCTGACCACCCCGCTAATCCGCTCGCTGCGCCGTGCCTGGCCGGAGGCACAAATCGACGTACTGGTTTTCACCGGTGCACAAGACATCCTGCGCGCCAATCCGGACATTAATTCCGTCATCACGGTTGCCCAGCGTCCCGGTTTTTGGTCGCACGTTCGGCTGCTAACGCGCTTATTGCGGCGCTATGATGTCGCGGTTTCCTGCCTGGCAGGAGACCGGCCAACGCTTTACGCCTGGCTCTCCGGAAGAAAAAGTGTCGGCCTGCTTGTCACGAACAGTCACACGCGCTGGAAGCAATTCCTTCTCGATCAATGGGTGCCTTTCGACAATTTCAACACCCACACAATTTTGATGAATCTCAAGCTTGCCGAACTTATTGATGTCCCCAAGCAATATAACGTGGTAGTGTCCTGGAGCGATGCGGCCGCGGCGCACATTGATACGCTTTTATCGCGCCATGCGCCAAACCAGCGCTTCGCAGTCCTGCACCTTTATCCGAAATTCAACTACAAGATGTGGCACGCACAGGGTTGGGCTGAACTTTCGCGCTGGCTGGCAGAGCAGGGGCTGCGCATTATACTTACCGGAGGCGATGCGCCCAAGGAGTTAAGTTATATAACAAAACTTTTGCCGCTCCTGACTGAAAACGCGCTTAATCTAGCCGGCCAATTGACCCTCGAACAATCAGCCTGTTTATTGAGTCGCGCGTCAATTTATGTGGGACCGGATACCGCGCTTACCCACATCGCAGCGGCGCTCGGCGTTCCGACCGTGGCGCTTTATGGACCGTCCAATCCGGTCAAATGGGGGCCTTGGCCCAAAGACCACGGTACCGAGCAGAATCCTTGGAAGCGCCTCGGTAGCCAGCGCCTGGGCAATGTAATTTTGCTCCAGGGCAAAGGCGCGTGTGTGCCCTGCATGGCCGAAGGATGCGACCGGCACATCGAGAGCTTCAGCGATTGCCTGCAGAATTTGCCGGCAAGCAAGGTCATCGCCGCCGCGAAATCATTGCTGCTTGAACAGCGTGCATGATCAGGGCGCAGATTCCCGTTAGCTTAGCTTGCGTATTCGACCGGACAGCTCAAATACATTAGCGGAGCGGGATGGGCCGTGAAACAAGATCAAATCATGTTTTTGAAAAACGCCAACACGATCAGGAGGGGCTTGGTGAGGCGCGCCAGGGCAAAGGAGCTCGGTGTCCCGTTTTTCAGAGGTCCCAGCTTTAGAACCCCAAAGTCCATCATCATGCAGGGCAAACGGGTCGACCTGCTGTTTCCCGAAGAAAAAGGAATCAAGTTTGCTTTCGTCGACATATTCCTGGATGACGTGTACGGACTGAGAAATGCGACTAGCGATTACGCCTCAATCCTGGATATCGGAGCCAATGTCGGCTTCTTCAGCCTCTATGCCCGGATGCGGTTTCCAAACTCTGTCATCCACGCCTATGAACCCAATGTACAGCTGGCTCCTTTTTTAAAACACCAGGCATCATTGGCGAAAGCGCAGGTCTTCCTTGAAGCGCTCGGCGCGGAAAACGGGAAGATAAATCTTGTTCCTGCTCCGGAGTCACTCCAAACCAGGTCAGTCGTGGACTCTAGAGGCGAAATCCCGCAAATTGCGTTTTCTGAAGCCATGAAAAGGATCGGCGGCAAGGTGGATTTAGTCAAGCTCGACTGCGAAGGGGCCGAATGGTCCATTTTAAGCGACAGTAAAGCATGGAAAAATGTCGGGCGCTTGACCATGGAATACCATTTGTTTGAGCAACAACAAACCCACGATGGAATTGCCAGCTTGATTGAAGCTGCGGGATTCAAGATCGATTTCCAGAAGAAGGAAGCCACCGGCGGCTTCTTATACGCAACGAACAGAGCGTGAATAAGCGCGTTTTTCTCTTGGCAAATAAAGATGATTTGCCAGGTCACCGACCGTGCTTACTCAACAACTCCACCAGATGCAATATCACATAATCCGCATCGTCCAGACTCATAGAGCCGCTAATTGGCAAGGTTAAAACCCGCTCATATACTTTCTCGGTATTCGGGAGACTTGCATTACCATAGGCCGCGTAAAGCGGCATGGTGTGCAACGGCAAGTAGTGGAGACTTGCGCCGATATTGCGATTTCGCAATTCCAGCATCAGGGCATCCCTGGAAACCCTGGTTTCTTCCAAAGGCAGCATGATTTGAAATAGGTGACGCGCATGGTACGGGTGCGTCAGGCCATGCTGAAACCCAATCCGCGGCGCCAGTTCGCTCAGCCGCTTGTGATAACGATTGGCAACCGCCATGCGGGTCTGATGAAACTCCGTCTGCCGCCTGAGTTGCACTCTGCCGATGCACGCTTGCAGGTCAGTATAGTTCATCTTATAACCCAGCTCTTCCAATCCCCGCGCTACGATCGACTTGGGATTGCTAAAACGCTTCCAGGCATCGGCCGGCAAAGCATGCAGCCTGAGAGAACGCAGCCGGTCAGCGAGCGCTGAATCAAACAGGGCAATTGCGCCGCCTTCTCCAGTGGAGAGATTCTTGTTGGCGTAAAAGCTAAAACAGCTCAAGTTGCCGGAGGATCCAACTGGTTTTCCGTCGCCAAACTTGGCTCCCAGAGCATGCGCCGCATCTTCAATAATTATCACGCTCCCGGGCAATGCGGCTCTAATCGCAGCGACTTCTATTGCGAGGCCGGCCATGTGAACCAACATGACTGCCTTGGTTTTGGGTGTCAATTTCTGCAATACGAACTCCGGGGTTACGCACAAGGTCACCGGATCGACATCGCAAAATACCGGCTTTGCGCCGAGGTACATGGCGGCATTGGCAGTGCTGCACCAGGTAAAGCTGGGGCAAATGACTTCATCGCCCTGACCGACTCCGTGCACCAGCAAGGACAGAAACAGCGCTGAAGTGCACGAGTTGACGGTGACGACCTGCGGAGCGCCGAGAAATTCTCCAAGCTCCTTCTCAAAAGCCAAGGTTTCCGGCCCCATTCCAATCCAGCCGGAACGCAGCACCTTCGCGACCGCTTCAATTTCCTGATTGGAAAAATTCGGTTTGCCGAAAGCCAGAAATTCTTGACGGATCATAATTCCACCGTGAGTTTGACGATGCATCCAGGGTCAAAAATGTGACCGTTATTCTGCGCCCATAAGATATTTTCTGCTTCCACGCGCTGACCAAGTTTAGCACTCGGGTTTTGGTCGAGTCATGGGAACTGGGAAGCCGGCTCCTCGAGTATCTCAAGCAAATAGCGGCCGTAGCCGCTGTTTTTGAGCGGGGCCGCAAGCTCCCGGAGCTGTTCGGCTGAAATATACCCCATGCGATAGGCAATTTCCTCCGGGCTGGCGATTTTAAATCCCTGGCGCTTTTCGATGGTTTGAATGAAGAGCGAAGCTTCGAGCAAGGACTCGTGCGTGCCGGTATCCAGCCACGCCCCATTGCAGCACTCAGGGCGAAGGCTAAAACAATGCGCACGTTCTACTCCCCTCAACGCGAATTGAACGGCTTGCTGCTCAAGCTATTGTTTTTATCGCCAGTACTGCACGCGCTTCCTCGACACAGCAAATAAAGATTCTCAGCACCCAAACGATATTGCTCGGCGACTCGTCCCAATGCCGGGTCCGCCGTGTGGGCAAGCACGTAACCGGATTCCCACTGGGCGGGAGGGAATGTCAGCGGCGCTTGGGGCAGGCGAAGAATATCGATATAGGCGGTCACATTCAGCCCGCTGGAACCGAAATAGCTTGAATAAAGCGGGTGTCCCTCTGTTCGCTGCAGGATTTCATGAGCAGCTACTTCGTAGTTTTCTCCTCGGTAATGCCTTTGATAATACGGAAAGACCGCAATGACAAAAATGAGCTTCAATGCGAGCACGGCAACAAATACGCGCATCGCAAGCGCCTTTGCTTGGTCTCCAAGACCCCATATGAGGTATGCCAGAACCAAAGCAAATAACGGGTGCAGGGGCAGGATGTACCGAGGATGGCTCTGAGGAGCAAGCCAGTACGGAATGAAATTCAGGCCAATTATCCAAATCGCGGTCGTCAGCTGCGGCGAATCGGATGCAATTGGATTGAGGGGTTTGCCGCGCGCCCAATACAGTATGACTAAACTCCATGGGAGCAAATGCGCGAGTATCAAAAAGGGGAAAGTCAGCAATTGTTTTGCATACGCGGGCAGGCTATTCAGGCTGAACTTGAGGAGTATCTCACTCACCATTATCGATTGCTGGCCACCGCCGGTCACCCAGCTAAGCCAAAGCACCGGTGCCGCAAGCGCCAAGAGATGCGGCAGCAGACTGGCCGGCCGCAGGAAAAAACGCAGATTTTCTCGACGAAATGCCATCACCACAACCGCCACAGAGTAGAAAACATATGCGGTCAGCGCCTTGGTCATGAAAGCTCCGAAAAGCGCGAGCGAAGCCAGCCAAAGCAGACCCGCGCGCTTTTCAAGAGTAGCCGCCCACAGGCAAGCGATCGAGCTGAATACCAGCAGCGCAAAAAGCGGGTCCACATAGGCAAGCCAGCCGCGATAGAAAAAAACATCCTCGAGTGTCAGGTAGATCAGCGCGGTGAAGGCCGCGAAGGCGTTATCGCGGTAAAGCCTGCGAGCCAACCAGGCGGCAACGACCCCGGTCAAAACCGTCGCAGAAATGGTGATGCCGCGCGCCACGCTTAGCACGTGCTCCCAGCCGAATAGATTTGCAAAAAAAATAACCAGCCAATGGAACAGCGGGTTGCGTTTCAGGTACAGACCATAGAGCGGTTGCTGCAGCCACTCTCCGCGATACCACATTTCCAGAGCGACTATTGGATGTATCGCCTCTTCACCCACATAATAAAAACCAAGCGCCGGAAGAAAACTAAGGGCGGCAGCCGCATAAAAAAACCACCAGGTTCTCGCATTATTAAAATCGAACAGATTATTCAAATGCCCCAGCGATGCCGGCATTTGTTGCTGTGAGGAATTGTTACCCTGCTGCACGGTACAACCCCGGCGCTACGCCCTGAGGACTCATATAAGCCTTGAAGAATCTGGTAAATACTTTGTTGTAGCAATCCGGCAGCGCATGGTGCGGATCAATGAACTCGGTCGGTTTACAGCCAAACTGTTCCGAAGCGCCCGCGTCAAGAATAACCAAGCCTTCGCGCTTCGCCCATTGATTAAGCACCTCCTTGGAGTGAGCGAGATAGGGGCCGTCATAATGCGTTTTCAGAAGTTTTTGCTCCAGCGAAGGGATCAGCGGGGGGAAAAAAAAGACCACTTTCCCGCCGTCTTCAGCAAATCGGTGCGCCAACGCAGCCAGACGGCTCAAGATGACGGGGCTCGGTTCTCCTGCCGTGCGCTTCAAGGCTTGCGAATACTGGGAGCTTTCGGCCGCAGCAGCAGCTACCAGCAATTGCTGTTGGCTTGGCTGCACTGGTCGCTCATTGCTAAAAGTTGCGCTCCCGTCGTACCGAAAACCGACGCAAAGACCGCGGTAAATAGTGGCAAAATCGCGCGCCGGCGTTCCATCCGGACACGAATATTCCTCGCTCGACGGCTCAAAAAAAATTTGTCTAAACGCAGCGAGCTTGTGTTTGGAACGAAGCACCTCGGCAAGTATGCCCAGGAGGTTCTTAATTTGCGGCAGCGAAAGCGCATCTTTTACCCGCGACAATACGGCCGACAGGCCTACCTCATTCTGCGCGCTTGCTATGGCGGCGGGAGAAAGATCGGCGGTTAGCGGCGCGCCGGGATCATAGATAAATCCCAATGACCAGTCGAGCGGAATGATGAGAAATTTTACCGAGTTACCCCAGTGCTGGGCAATGTATTCTGCGTCGCCGATCACCGACAACAGGTACTCACCGCTTTGCGCGAAGTTATAGACTTTCATAAAACTTGGAAAAGCGTTTTCACCTAAGCTCATGGTAGTAGAGGAGCCGAATATCACCGCGTTGATGGTCCCGATGCGGTCGTTGAGCCGCAAAATTTTAAACGGACGGTTGTAATTGATCGGCGGCGCGTAGGTTACCCCGTGGGTTTTACTCTGCCAAGCGCTGGCAAGCGCGTTTTTATCGAAACGCATGTCGCTAGCCGCAAGCAACAGGTTTAGCGTAAGCGTCAGTGCCGTGAGCGCGCCGCATACGCCCAGTACGAGAAATACGTAACTGCGGCTTGCGTCCACGTCAGAACTGAAAGTACAGGAACGCCGAATTTCGGCTGAGGTTAGCGATCGACACCAGCGCAACACCCGCCACGATTAACGCGTTGAATACGGTCGGCCGCCATTGCCAGCGGCTTGCAATTCCGGGTTCCTGCAACATGATCAGCGCCGGCTTGAAGGCCGCGGTCATCTGTTGGCTGTTCGGTGCCACCCAGACCGCCACCATTAAAAACCATATCCAATTGATCACTCCGGTATGTGGAAGCGTCACCAAATTCGCGAATACCACGCCGTGTTGTGCGAACCATTGACCCGCCGCGCCCCATTTGGGTAACCACACATCGGGAAGGGCAAATCCGTTGAGCCCCGCCATCCCGCGCAATATGCGGAAAGCTGCTTCCATGCTTGCGGCGCGGAAAATCACCCAACCTGCGACCACGGCTGCGAAGGTCACCAGACAACTCAGCCCTCTGCTCCAGCGCGTGGAGGGCAGCAGATCGAGTCCCACTCGCCCCTTGAACGCGCGCCAGGCGTGATTCACGATTAAATACACGCCGTGCAGTCCGCCCCAGAGCACAAAGGTCCATCCCGCGCCGTGCCACAAACCGCCCAGCAGCATGGTCACCATCAGATTCAAATAACGCCGTGCCCGCCCCTTGCGATTGCCACCGAGCGGTATATACAGATAGTCTCGAAGAAATCTTGAAAGCGTCATGTGCCAACGGCGCCAGAAATCAATGATGTTTACCGCTTTGTACGGGGAATTAAAGTTAATCGGCAAGCGGATGCCAAACATCAGTGACATCCCGATCGCCATGTCCGAGTAGCCCGAAAAATCGAAATACAGCTGAAATGTGTAAGCGAGTGCGCCGCACCAGCTTTCCACAAAGCCGGGGGCAAGCCCGCTCTGCGCGCCTTCAAAAAGGGGGGCTACGTTGGCGCCGACACCGTCAGCAATGATGACTTTTTTGAACAGTCCAATGACGAATATCGTAAGGCCGGTCGCCAAATCCTGGTAATTGAGTCGGTAGACTTCGCGTTTGCCAAACTGGGGCATCATCTCGCTGTGATGCAGTATCGGGCCAGCGATGAGGTGCGGAAAATAAGTGACGAACAATCCATAATGAACCAGGCTGTATTCCTTGGCCTTGCCTTGATAGGTATCCACCAGATAAGTAATCTGGGTAAAAGTAAAAAACGAGATGCCCAGCGGCAGGATGATGTCCCCCAGTCTCAGCGACGAGCCGAAGACGAGATCGAAGTTATCGATGAGAAAATGGGCGTATTTGAAATAGGCGAGCGTGCCCAGATTAACGAAAATGGCAAGAATCAGGAATTGCTTTTTCCGGCGGTTGTTTCCTGCCGCGCCAGCCCGCAGCATGGCCAGACCCATCGTATAGTTGAACAATACCGAGAGAGCCAGCAAGGCCACATAAGCCGGGTTCCACCACCCGTAAAAAAATACCGACGCCGCGGCTAACCATCCCGCCGCGACCTTGTGCTCGATCTTTCCGAGCCGGAAGAAAACCAGGTAGGTAACAGGAAAGAAAAGAAAAATGAATTCGTAGGAATTAAATAACATGAGTTTGGTTGATGATCACTGGCGCACCCGTACCAATCGAGCCAATTCAGCGCTTGCGCGCGACCAACAAAAGCGATCCGCCCAACGGGAATGAAATCCCCGACGCAATTAGCCCGCGTTCCAAGCCGAGTATTTTTTCCAGCATTGCATTGGCCGGAGAACTCAGACGAAATTCGGCGAATGGGTCGTAATCGCGTTCCGGCACGCGCCGCAGTAAACGGGACAACATCATGAATGGTAGCAGCAAGCTTACGAATGAAGTGATCCTGATAATTTCAAATCCGGCACCCATTACCTTCTCTTTCAGCTCACGAGCCCGGTAGCGCCTCACGTGGTGGGCGCGGACATCGTATTCGCTCCACAGGAATGGATGCTGCGGTACCGTCAACAATACTCCCGCATTCGTGGCGAGCGCCCGGCAGATCTGCCGCAGTACCTGTCCGTCATCTTCGATGTGCTCAACTACATCGAACGCGCCTATCACATCGAATTCCTCTACAAACGGAATGTTGCGCGCGTCCATCTGCATGAGCTGCGCCTGCGGCACTCGCTTTGCCGCATGCACGAGCCCAGAGCTTGATACCTCACTGCCCGAAAGCCTAAGAGCGGGCAGGGCTTCCGCAACCCCGGAAAGCACATAGCCCGTGCCACAACCGATTTCCAGGAAATTACGCGCCGCACCGAAATAACGCTTGAGTGCCCACGCAATCAGCCGATTGCGGGAGCGGAACCAGAAATTCCGCGCCTCAAGCTGTGCGAGTTCGTGGTAAGTTGCGGCGTCGAAACCACTGCTATCGCTGGCGATTTCTGGCGCAAATGCCGGAAACCCCTCGACCACGGATGGCTCATGACCGCAGCTGGGACAACGCCAGTTACCGGATTCAAATTGCGCTGCGCAACGCAGGCAACGCCTCAACCCTGGCTCCCGACCACGATGCCCAGCACTATGAGGATAATTCCCGCAACCTTCGGAGTCGTTATCGGCTCGTTAAAGAAGATTCCGCTGAGTATCAACACCAGCACGAAGGCCAAACTCATGAACGGATAACCTCGGCTCAAATCAAGCCGGGTCATGGCAGCCATCCAGGCGATGGCAGCAAGCAGCGCTGCCAGCAATGCGCTAACCACCCAAGGGTTGATCAACAGCTTGCCCAGAAACCAAAGCTTGTCGACGAGAGATTCGGGAAATGCGCCCGCATTCAGCACCTGCCACTTAATCACCACCTGCCCGTAAACAGTCAGCGCCACTGTCAAGGCAATATAAAAATAGCTCATGGCACAGTGCCCGACCGGTGCCAATAGTGAAACGTTGCCACAGCGTCGCGGAGCTTGAATCCGGTCCGCGCACACAAGTTCAAACTTGGAATATTGCGAAGTGAAACGACCCCGCGTGCGTGTTTCATGCCTTCTTGCTTCATCTGTTTCAGCACGCTCAACCAAAAATATTCACCCAAGCCGGCGCTCACGTATTTTTTGGCGAAACCGCTAAGCATGAGATGGTCAGCCTTTCTCGCCATAAATGCAATCGGCTCCTGCTTGTGAAACAACACGTATATCACGACCTTGGCATCGCCAAGCAGGTCATCAAGCCAGTAAACGAAACGTCTGTTCGCGACATCCCTGGCGCAATTATGGTCCACGTGAAACCGGTCTTCAGTGAAAGATTCCGAAGCGATGCGCTTCACTGCAGCGCAAAGCGCGGCGGCGTCCCGATCCAGACTGGCCACCAGGAGATCAGATGGATTATACCGGGGCGGTAAAAATAAAGAGTTGCTCGAGACAAAACTGCGAAGCTGGTTATTCCGATTGAGGATGTTAAGCACATACACTGTCGCTTCTACAAAATAAAAACCGTTCCGTTCCAACAGCTGCGCCAACCTGGTATTCATTTTGATTCGTGCCTGAACAAAGAAGCTGGCGTGTTCTTTGGCCTTCTGTTCCATGGAAATTCGCAGCGTCGTTTCATCACAATCGCCGGGAAACGCCTCGCTCAGGGAGAAAGACGCAATGCCCAGATTTCGCGTCTCCCAGGGCAAGGGGATCAGGCATCCGTTGTCAGACATTGGTCGTATTTCGGATCACGTAGAGCGGCCTTTTTCTCGCCTCGTCCAGCGTCTTGCGAAGATAGATGCCAATGACTCCCAGGATGCTGATAATAATCCCGCCGATGAAGTAGATCGAAACAATCAGGCTTGGCCAGCCCATCACCGCCAATTGGTGAAAGAGCGCCAGCACCACTATGGTCAGGCCGTAAGAAAAAGCCAGCAGCGACATGACGAAGCCAAAACGGACCGCAAGCCGCAACGGCTTGTCGGAATAAGCGATGATGGTATCGGCTGCGAGGTTCCACAGTTTTCGGTAGCTGTATGTGGATCGCCCTGCAAAACGGGTTCCATGCTCCACATCGATAGTCGCACTGGGAAAACCCATCCACTTGATCAGCCCCCCGAAAAACCGCAGTTGTTCGCGCATTAAACGGAAATTCGTGACCACCTTGCGCGACAAGATACGGAAATTTCCCGTTTGGCCGTCGTATTCGGTATCCGTCAAGTAGCTAAACAGTTTGTGGAACATCCAGGTGAAAAATCGCTTCAGTAATCGGTCGCTACGTCTGCCGCTGCGGGCGATGACAACGTCATATCCCTCCTGCGCCTTGGCATAAAGGCGCGGTATCTCTTCCGGCCGGTCCTGCAAATCGCAGTCCATCACGACCACCCAGTCGCCATCGCAATGATCGAGTCCGGCCGTGATGCCGTAATGCTGGCCGAAATTGCGGCTGAACTGGATGCCCTTGACGCGGGTGTCGCGGCGCGACAGTTCTTCGATAATCTGCCAAGAGCGGTCGCCGCCACAGTCCTCCACCATGACGATTTCAAAGTCCTGCGTGATCGGTGCGAGAACGGCGATTAGACGCCGATAGAGCTCATCAAGGCAGCCTTCCGCCTTATAGACCGGAGTGACCACTGAAATGTGGGGCATATTCGAATACTGGAATTATCGGGCGAACTGGATGCTGTATAGTTTGGCGTAAATTCCGCCGTGGCTCAGCAACTCTTGGTGATTGCCGATTTCGGCAATGCTTCCCTGTTCAAGAACTACAATGCGGTTGGCCTTTTCTACGGTCGACAGCCGGTGCGCGATGACAATTGTAGTGCGTCCCCGCATCAGCACGTCAAGTGCGGCCTGCACATGCCGTTCCGACTCGGAATCCAGCGCGGAAGTTGCCTCATCGAGAATCAGTACCGGCGCATTTTTGAGCAGCGCACGCGCTATCGCCAAACGCTGGCGCTGACCCGCCGACAGCTTGACGCCGTTTTCCCCGACCAGTGTTGCCAGGCCATCGGGTAACTCGCTGATAAATTCCATCGCATGTGCCGCCTTGGCGGCGCTGATAATGTCTGCCTCACTGGCATTTCCCATTCCGCCATACGCGATGTTCGCCGCAACCGTGTCGTTGAATAAAATCACATCTTGGCTTACCAAAGCGATGTTGTCACGCAGGCTGCAAAGCTTGAGCTTCTCCAAATCATGGCCATCCAGCAGAATTTTGCCGCGCGTAGGGTGATAAAAACGTGGCACCAGATTCACAAAAGTGGTTTTACCCGCGCCCGAAGCACCCACTAATGCAACGGTCTCTCCCGGATGAATAGCGAGCGTTATATTCTTAAGTGCTAGTCGCTCGGGGTCGCCATAGGTAAAACTAACGTCCTCGAAGCATATCTCTCCGCGTGCCCGCGGCAGCACTGTCTCTCCGTAATCGGGTTCTCCCTCCTGTTCCAGCAACCCAAACACGGATTCGGCAGCCGCCAGGCCCCGCTGCAGGTAGGCGTTGACCTCGGTAAGTCGTTTAAGCGGCGGTATCAGCATGAGCATGGAGATAATAAAAGAGACGAAACCGCCGACCGTGGTTTCATCGGCCGCCGACTGCAGCGTGGCCCAGTAGACAATCAAGGCCAAGGCAAGCGCAGCTACCAGCTGCACAAAAGGCCAGCTGGCTGCGGCGGCCGCCGCGTGCTTCATTTCGAAGCGCCGCACGCGGTTGGCGCGGTCATTGAAGTGACGCGACTCGTAGTCCTGTCCGCCGAAAATCTTGACCACTTTGTGTGCATCGATACCTTCCTGCAAAACCTGCGTGACTTCTCCCATGGCCTGCTGAACTTCGCGGCTCATGCTGCGCAGGCGCTTGCTGATGACGTGGATGATGATCATGATTGGCGGACCCATGACCAGTGTGACCACGGTCAGCTTCCAGTTGAGGTAAACCATCCAGCCTAACAGACCTAGAATGCTCAGGCCGTCTTTGATGATGACTGTCACCACGCCGGTAGCCGCAGAAGTCACTTGCCCGACATCGAAAATGAATTTGGAAATCAGATTGCCGCTCATTTGGTTCTCATAATAAGCGGCCGGCAGCTGCACCAGCTTACGGAACATGGCTTCACGCAAATCCAGCACCACTTTGTTTCCCACCCAGTTAATGCCATAACCGGAAGCGAATGTCGCTACGCCATGCACCAGCATCAGCAACACGATCAGCAACGGGATGATGTGAGTCCAGGTCGGGTCCTTGTTGACGAAGCTACCGTCCAACATCGGCTTCAATAGAACCGGCACCGCCGCCTGCGTGACCGCAACCACTGCCATACCCAAAATGGAAACCACAAACGTGCGCCAATAGCGCGCGACATAGCGCAGCAGTCGAATATACAGCTGGCCGCTCGTCATGTTGGTCATGCGCGAACAATAGCAGAGTTTGGCTGAAAATAAAAAGCGACACGCTTCAAATCCTGTTGTTTGGCGATTTCAGAATGGGTGCGCGCTGTTCGCTCGTTTAGGGTTGATTATTTTTTAGAGGCATTTCATATCTCACAGCAAAGAATACATTGCTGCCCGGCGTATTGTAATTTTGCACCAGCTCATAATTGCGGTTGAAAATGTTGTTCCAGCGCAGGTTTAGCGACCACCCGTGAGCAAGAGCATAATTCGCGGTCATGTTGTAAATCGCATAGCCGCCCATGCGTGTTGCCGGGTCCTGATCCGTCGAATCATAGCGCGCGCCACTCGCTATCATTTCGCCCGCAAGCTGAAACGGCCCCAAGGATTTGCTAACCGACAAACTTCCAAAATGCTTGGCGCGCCGCGGCAGTAGATTTCCGGTCGTTTCGTTAACCGGCTCTTGCACCGTGAAATGCGCATTCGCCGAGAAACCTCGGTAACTTCCCTGGTAAGAAATCTCCGCGCCGTTGATGCGAGCTTCATTTACGTTTTCCGGTGTGAACATGAACGTGGTTGGATTAAACACCAAGACAATCAAATCGTCGATGCGATTATCAAAATAAATAACACTTAGGTGCTGTTGAGCTAAGTCCACATCCACGCCGGTTTCATAGCTGCGCGAGCGTTCGGGCTGCAAGTTAGGGTTGCCCGAGCCGGGAAAATAGAGGTCATTGAAAGTCGGCGCCTTGAAAGCGGTGCCGCCGCTCGCCTTAAGCCTCAGATAGGAAGTGACCCGATAACCGTAACCGATTGAACCGGTAGCCTGGTTGCCGAACTGGCTGTTGTCGTCATTGCGCGCATTGAGTTGCACGCTGTGCGGTCCAAATTCTCCAACGTAGCCGCCGAACACCGAGCTCACGTCGCGATGAGTGCCGGTGTAAGGTGTATCGCTCGACAGTTCTTGATCCAAATATTCGAAACCGGCAATCAGCGAGCCGCCGCCCAGCTTGAAATCATTTTGCCAGGTGAGCTGCGGCTGGGTGGTGCGAAAATAACCCGGAAATGCGCCGCTGATTTGCTGATTGTCCCGTCCCAGACCGAGGCGCAGAAAGCTGTGCCACAGAGTGCTGAACTGGTTGCTGCTATACAGCGAAAACGCGCTCAGAGTCTGCCTGTTGATATCGTCAGTAAACGGCCCGGAATCGAAGCGGGTATTTCCGAAGCTTTGAAACGCGGTCGCGCCGACTTCATGGTCGGCGGTTAGATGCTGCGCGATTTTCAGTGAATAATTGGAATCGTGGTAGCCATCGAGGTCGGGATTGTGAATCAGAAATGCGGGTGGCGTACCTGGCGCATCGATGGTCGCCTTGGTGGCGTCGAAGCCGTCGGTAATGAAATAGCCGGCGTTCAGGCTAAAATCGGTGTCCTTGAACCGGGTGTTTATCCCGCCACTCACCGAACGCGTGTCAAAACTCCCATAACCGACCGACGCATTGATGCCCGGGGCGTACTGTGCGCCCTTGGTAAATATTTGGATAACACCGCCCATTGCTTCCGAGCCGTAAAGGCTGCTTAATGGCCCGGGTACGATCTCGATGTGTTGAATCTGGTTGAGTGGAATATTCTCGAGCGCGGTCGCCCCGGTGGTCACCGAATCGACCCTCAAGCCGTCAATCAGGATCAAGGTCTGGTTAGTGTTGGCACCGCGCAGAAATACACCGCTGGGTTGTCCGAACCCACCGTTGCTGGTGATTTCCAGGCCTGCGCGCGATTGCAGCACTTCCACCAGAGTTTGTTGCCCGCTTTGAGCGATATCATTGGCCGTAATCACCGTTACCGGCTGCAAGGACTGCGAAGCTTCCTGCGGAATACGTGCCGCCGTTACGACCACGTTTTCTGTAACAACCGAAAGCTGTTCATCGGCGTAAGCTGCGCTTTGCATAATCAGCATTAGCAAACCAAGCTCAGCAAATTTTTTCACTTGTAATTCCCTAAAATTAATGCGCGCCCGCCGCGGGCATTTAAGGAAATACACGGGGGAAGAAAAGCTCAGGTATCAGGACTAGACCTGGATACCGCCTCCCGCGGTATTTCCAAACGGCGTTTCCAGGCCGGTATCCGGGCTCGCGAGATTGAGCGCATCGCCTTCCCATGAGTGACTCACAGTGGCTTGTTGATGCGCCAGCATCGCTTACCGTTGCGGGGGCAGCACAGGCTTTGTAAAAAACGTGCACCTGTTTCCCGTTTAACCCGAACCGTTGAAGTCAGTTCAGGCACCTGCAAACGGACTCTTGAATCAGGCCACGGCTTGGCCCAAGCAGCGGGTCGAACCGTGTCCCGTTTCACAGTTTACACAAGAACTGCCTTGAAATTGCAAGCGAGCACACGCTTACAGCAATCTCCGCGTCAGTTAACGCTTGTAGAAAACTCAGGACTGGCATTTGCGATGAGTTCGGGAACTGGTATCAAAATACATTCAATACTTGACGTTAGCAGTTGACTTATCAGGATTTTCAAAACTATAGTGTGCTTATGGAAGCGGAACTCAAGGCGCTCGAAGAAAAAATCAACCAGTTTGTGCAGGTTTGCCACCAATTGCGCGCCGATAACCATCAATTGCGTCAGCAACTTGCCACTTCGATCGGCGAAAACAAGCAGCTAGAAACAAAAATTGAAAGCGCCAAGAAACGGCTAGAGGCCTTGTTAAAGCATATCCCCGAGTACGAGAAATGACCGCTGCAGGCAAAGGGCTGGATATCAGCATCATGGGTCGCAAATTTCGCGTCGCTTGCGCGGAGAACGAGCAGAAACAGCTGCTGGAAGCTGTTGCCTACCTCGACAAAAAAATGCGCGAAATTCACGATCAGGGCAAGGCGGTCGGGCTTGAGCGGGTTGCCATCATGGCCGCGCTGAATATCACTTATGAACTTTTCTCGACTTGCGTCGCGGACGGTTTTGACATCGCGGAATTTAAGCGTAGAATGGCCAGCATGCAGGCAACGCTTGAAAAAGCAATTTCAGGTCGCTAGCGCAAGACCCCATTAATTAATCGAGCTCGCCTGCAATCGGTTGTCCCCTGCGGTGTTTGTCCAGGCTAAATTCTTTTGAACCAATATTTTCGCCTGGGTTGCGAGCCTGAAGAGCGCTGTTGTGCGAGTCCGACACGGAATTGCCTGATGTGCTCGGTGAGCGAACCACCATGAACCTAAGGTTCAAGATACCGGCCTTGACGGCATTTGCGGGGGGCCTTATCTCAAGATGCGGCTATGCCGCATTTTTTATTTTCCGTGAGCCACTGATTAGTCCCCGTGCGTTACTGGTTAATGAAATCGGAGCCTTCCGAATTCAGCGTAGACGATCTTGCTGCCGCGCCCGGAAAGACCACGGCATGGTTTGGTGTGCGCAACTACCAGGCGCGTAATTTCATGCGAGATCAAATGCGGGTCGGTGACCGGATATTTTTTTACCATTCAAACTGCGAACGACCGGGAATTGCCGGAATCGCCGAAGTGTGCAAGCACGCTTACCCAGATGCAACCCAATACGACCGCAGGAGCCGGTATTACGATGCCAAGGCGACTGCGCTCAATCCACGCTGGTTTAACGTGGATGTGAAGCTGGTACGCAAAATCCGTTTCCTCAATATCAAGGAATTGCGGCGCCACCGCGAGCTCGCAAATATGCGTGTTCTTCAAATAGGCAATCGCCTGTCAATCACTCCGGTCGATCCGCGGGAATGGGATTTCATCACAGGTGTTCTCCTTAAAGGCGCCGGTTCAAACTTGCCTTAACGTAATGAGCTGACGATGGAATGGTGGGCCACTTATCTTGCCGTGGGCGCGGTAGCCGGTTTTCTCGCGGGACTGCTGGGTGTTGGCGGCGGGCTCATTTTTGTGCCATCGCTCATTTTCGTCTTGAAGTCGCAGCACTTTCCGCAAACCAATCTGCTGCACTTTGCGCTGGGTACCTCGTTGGCGACCATCGTGTTCACTTCGATATCCAGTTTTCGCACCCATCATGCACACGGCGCGGTGAACTGGGAGATCGTGCGTCAAATCACTCCGGGCATTGTCCTGGGCACGCTTTTGGGATCAGCCCTCGCTGCGCAACTCTCAAATTCTACATTGGCAATTTTATTCGCCGTCTTCGTACTGCTCGCCGCGACCCAGATTTTGCTGGAGATTAAACCCAAGCCCTCGCGGCAGATGCCGGGCAGGCTCGGCACATTCCTGGCTGGTGTGATAATCGGCATCGTCTTCAGTCTGGTCGGGGGCGGCGGCGCCATACTTTCCGTTCCATTCATGCTCTTTTGCAATATAAAAACCCATGACGCAATCGGCACCTCTTCTGCAATTGGTTTTCCCATCGCCCTCTCCGGCGCTGCGGGTTACATTTTTGCCGGATTGGCCCAAGACAACCCGCCGCCATTCAGTCTCGGCTTCGTTTACCTACCAGCGTTATTGTGGCTGGTCGTCGCAGGTGTGTTGGCGGCACCTTTTGGCGCCAGGCTCACGCACCGGTTGCCGGTCGCTAAGCTCAGAAGGGTCTTCGCCGCTTTTCTTTATATCATCGCCGCCAAAATGCTGGTGGGGCTGTTTTAGATCTCTACTCTGGGTGCTGCCGACTTTGCCAAACGGTCGCGCACCGCATCCCATTCTTCCCCCTCAGGTACTTGCTCGACAAGAATGACGTCATACTGGTATTGATCGAGCCGGCGCAGCTTTGCGTAAAGTTCCCGGGCGTAGGCGGCGGCTTGTGAAGGCGCCGCGAACCAGATGATATTCGCGCGGTCGATCTGCGCATGGCGATGGGCAAGAACTGCTGCCCGTTTTCCGAGTGCACTGAAGTGACGAACCGTTTCCGCCAAGTCTTTGCCAGAAACCACTTGCAGGGGCGTCTGTGGTGCATAGTGTGCCGCAATCGTTCCTGGCGCGCGCGGTGACCGCGGTCCCGGCCGGCCTACGGGTGTGCCTAAAACTTTTTCAAGTTCGGAGGCCGAAATTTTTCCAGGCCGCAGCAGCGTCGCTTGGCTGCTGGATAAATCAACAATAGTCGATTCAATGCCGAAGTCGCATGAACCGCCATCTAATATCATGTCCACTCGGCCGCCCAATTCGGCGCGGACATGCTCGGCAGTGGTGGGGCTGAGGCGCCCATAGCGGTTGGCTGACGGTGCGGCGATCCCACTTCCAAATGCCTGCAGCAAGGCGTGGGCCACCGGGTGAGAAGGAACACGCAAGCCCACGGTATCTTGTCCGCCGGTGATTGCGTCAGGCACTCTCTCTGCGCGGCGCAGAATCAAGGTGAGTGGTCCGGGCCAGAATCGTTCAGCCAGGCGCTCGGCCGCTACTGGAATTTCTCTCGCCCAGAGGACCAGATGCGAAGCATCAGCAAGATGCACGATGAGCGGATGGTTTTGGGGGCGTCCCTTAGCCGCGAAGATCTTCTTGATCGCTTCCGGATTCAGAGCATCGGCACCCAAACCGTATACCGTCTCAGTGGGAAACGCGACCAGTCCTCCGCTGCGCAATATGACAACCGCTTTTTCGATCTCTCTATCGGGCACCGCTTTCATATCGCGAACCGGGATTAGGCGGCTGCGAGCAATTGCAAAGCAAGGCGGTATTTTTCTGCGGTTCTTTCCAGCACTTCAGCCGGAAGCTGCGGCGCCGGTGGTTTTTTGTTCCAGTGTTGGGCTTCCAGCCAGTCACGCACGAATTGTTTGTCAAAACTCGGCGGGCTCATTCCAAGCTGGTATTGGTTTGCCGGCCAGAAACGCGACGAGTCCGGGGTCAGTGCTTCATCGATCAAGTACAGCTGGCCTGAATCGTCCAGGCCGAATTCGAATTTGGTATCCGCAATGATTATGCCTTTTCCTGCAGCGTAGTCGGCAGCTTCGGTATAGAGCCGGACGGATGCGTCGCGTACCTGCGCGGCTGTCTCTTTCCCTAAAAGCTTCTCGGCATCGGCAAAAGTGATGTTCTCGTCATGCGCGCCTAACGGTGCCTTGGTGGAGGGAGTAAAGATCGGTCGCGGCAGCTTTTGCGCTTCCTTAAGGCCTGCGGGGAGGGCTATGCCGCAAACTTTGCCGGTTTTCAAATATTCTTTCCAGCCAGAGCCGACGATATAGCCGCGCACAATGGCTTCAACCGGCAACGGCTTCAGGCGGCGCACCACAAACGCGCGTCCTGCTATTTGCTGCCGCTCGCTGTCTTCATTCACTACCGATTCGGGAGCTATTCCGGTGAGATGATTGGGTATGATGTGGCTGAGTTTCTGAAACCAAAAATTGGAAAGGGCGGTAAGCACTTTGCCTTTGTCGGGCACCGGGGTCGGCAAAATTACATCAAATGCTGAAAGGCGGTCGGTCTGAACGATCAAGAGTTTGTCGCTGTCTACTGAGTAGATGTCACGTACCTTGCCACGGTGCAGCAAGGGAACGCTGGTAAGATTCGATTCAAATAACAAGGAGTCTGGGTGGGTCATTTTTTTTGCGTGGCATCGGTCGGCTTCAGGAAAGCTTCGACAAGCTTGCCGCTTTTACAGATTCGGCCTGTGCTTTGCGGAAGTCCTTTAGTCGCTTTGCCAGCCTCAAGTCATCCAGCGCAAACATGGCGATGGCGAAAAGCCCGGCATTGGCAGAGCCGGCCTCGCCGATCGCAAAGGTAGCAACCGGTACGCCCTTGGGCATCTGCACGATGGAAAGCAGCGAATCCATGCCTTGCAGATGTTTCGACGGCATCGGGACACCCAAGACCGGCAATACGGTCTTCGCTGCGATCACTCCGGCAAGATGCGCCGCGCCACCTGCGCCGGCTATAAAGCATTTGACGCCCGCTGCCACAGCGCCTTTGATATAGGCATCCAACATTTCGGGAGAGCGGTGAGCGGAAATGACCTGCGCCTCGTAGGCTACGCCGAAAGCTTCAAGCTGTTTGGCGGCGTGCTGCATCACCTCCCAGTCGCTTTTACTCCCCATGAGCACACTTACCAGTGTCTTTTTAGGCATTTTTGCTAGCGACTCCCTGCTTAGAAAAGATATTGCACCTTCGTGCGCACGTCACTTAACCGAACCTTGCTTCGCTACAGATTTGTCATCGGGGACGCCTTCCCTGAAGACACGGCTTGCCAGGATATCTTCCGCTTCTATGGTGACCAAATCTTTTTTGGTGAGATTTACGCGATTGCTTGCAAACAGGCGGTTAGCTTGACGCAGTCGCGCGCGGTCAATTGCATTTCTCATACTGCGTGCGTTAGCAAAACGCGGCATCTGCATGCGCCTCAGTATGTAGTCCTGAAATGCCTTTTCCCCGGATTCACTGAAATGGTATTGTTGCCGCTCGAGCATCAGCTTCGAGATAGCAAGCAGTTCTTGCGGCGAGTAATCGGGGAAATCCAGGTGATGCGCTATGCGTGAAGACATGCCGGGATTGCTACGGAAAAATTCCTCCATGCGGTCTTTGTAACCGGCGAGTATCACGACCAGGTCTTCGCGCTGGTTTTCCATGACTTGAAGCAAAATTTCAATCGTCTCCTGGCCGTAGTCCCGCTCGTTTTCAGCGCGGTACAAGTAGTACGCCTCGTCTATGAACAATACTCCGCCCATCGCTCTTTTCAGCACCTCCTTGGTCTTCGGCGCGGTATGGCCGATATATTGGCCGACCAAATCATCGCGTGTGACCGCCACCAGGTGGCCATTGCGCACGTATCCCAAGCGGTGCAGGATTTCCGCCATGCGCATCGCTACGGTCGTTTTGCCGGTACCCGAATTGCCCGTAAAGGACATGTGCAGGGAGGGCGCTCCGGAACTTAAGCCCAAGCCTTTGCGCAAACGATCGACCAACAGCAGTGCCGCGATCTCGCGAATTCGGGTTTTCACGGGCTTGAGTCCGATCAGTTCCCGGTCTAACTGGTCGAGAACCTCCTGGATGCGCGAGTCGCGAAACGCGCCTTCCAGATCGACCGGCGTATCATCAGGCAGGCTTTGGGTTACCCCGCTTTCTGGACTCATGACCCTTTGTAGCGCTCGCCCTTGGGATGGACGGTAGCGTAGCTATGCATCGTATAACGTATTTGTCGCCCCGGGCCCTCCTGTCGCAGCACTTGGAAACCCGGCTCGTGTTTGGGGCGGTTGACGATAAAAGAAAGGCGCACGGTTTCCCAGCCGCGCGTCGAATCGAAGCCATTTACCCGAACATAGTGATTGGGATAGGCCTGGCGGCATTGATTGATCTCATACATGATGCCGGCTGCATCCTTGATGTCAAACATCGGCATTCCCCACATTTCCCAATAAGTATTGCGCGGGTGCGGGTCGTCGGTAAATTCCACGCTCACCGCCCAGCGGTTTCTTAAGCAATAATCGATTTGCGCGCGGATCTCGGCGTCGGAAAAATCCGGAAGGAAAGAGAAGGTCCCTTGGGTAATTCTCATGGCGATCCTCCTATACGCTCACTGTGGGCGTAGGCACGAAGTCTGCAGTATCGGTGGAAGCATAATTGAAGGTGACGTCTTTCCAGACCTCCAACGCTGCTCTGAGAGGAGCGCAGGATTTCGCTGCCTTTTCAAGAACCTGCGGCCCCTCGCTCCAGATATCCCTGCCCTCGTTACGTGCCTGTATCATCGCTTCCAACGCCACTCGGTTGGCAGTTGCGCCCGCCTGTACGCCCATGGGATGCCCAATAGTGCCCCCGCCAAATTGTAGAACCACATCCTCACCCAAATAGTGAATCAGCTGGTGCATTTGCCCTGCGTGAATTCCGCCAGATGCCACCGGCATGACTTTGCGCAGGCCCGCCCAGTCCTGGTCAAAGAAAATGCCGCGCTGCAAATCGACGTCGTTATGCGGTTCCCGCAACACGTTATAAAAGCCCTGAACCATATTGGGATCGCCTTCCAATTTACCCACCACGGTGCCGGCGTGGATATGATCTACGCCGGCCAATCGCATCCATTTGCAAATCACCCGAAAACTGACGCCGTGAGATTTCTGACGCGTATAGGTGGCGTGTCCAGCGCGGTGCAAATGCAAGATCATGTCGTTTTTCCGCGCCCATTTGGAAATCGACTGAATCGCTGTATAGCCGATCACCAGGTCGATCATGACGATGCATGAGCCCAATTCTTTTGCAAACGCAGCGCGTTCATACATGTCCTCCATGGTCGCCGCCGTGATGTTGAGGTAATGCCCTTTGACCTCCCCGGTCTCCGCAGAAGCACGATTTACCGCCTCCATGCAATACAAGTAGCGGTCGCGCCAATGCATAAAAGGCTGAGAATTGATATTCTCGTCATCTTTGACAAAATCAAGCCCGCCTCTCAACGCTTCATACACCACGCGCCCGTAATTTTTTCCCGAAAGTCCCAACTTCGGCTTGGTTGTGGCGCCAAGCAATGGCCTGCCGAATTTATCCAGTCGTTCTCGTTCCACGACGATTCCGGTCGGAGGCCCATCGAAAGTCTTAACATAGGCGACCGGCAAGCGCATGTCCTCCAAGCGCAACGCTTTCAGCGGCTTGAAGCCAAATACATTGCCGATGATGGACGCCGTGAGATTTGCGATTGAGCCCGGCTCGAATAAATCCAGGTCATAGGCAATGTAGGCAAAGTACTGTCCGGGGCTGTTGGGAACAGCATCTACGCGGTAGGCCTTTGCGCGATAATGTTCACAGGCCGTCAAGCGATCGGTCCATACCACGGTCCAAGTAGCGGTGGAGGATTCGCCAGCTACGGCAGCCGCCGCTTCTTCAGGATCTACACCTTCTTGTGGCGTAACACGAAATAGCGCGATGAGATCGGTATCCTTGGGCGTATAGCCGGGTTCCCAATATCCCATGGTTTTGTATGGTATGACCCCCGCCTTGTAGCGCTCCTTGCCTTTGATCGTTCCTGCGCCAGGCCCGCCCATGAGTATCTCCTTGAAAAGGACGTTCAAACCAAGCAATAGTACTCCAAATAATCATAAATGATACTCACGTGTTTTGATTGTTATAATAAGATTTCTGTTATAGTATTAAAGAAACTCAATCCGCTTATCACCGATGCTGCATTTGACCTTGCGCCAGTTGCGCGTGTTCGAAGCCGTAGCGCGTCACTTGAATTTTTCGCGCGCCGCTGAAGAGCTTTATTTGTCGCAGCCGGCAGTTTCGATGCAAATCAAGCAGCTCGAGGACAACATCGGCTTGCCGCTATTCGAACAGATGGGCAAGCGCATTTACATGGCCGAAGCCGGGCGCGAACTGTTTCAATACAGCCGGGCGATTGCCGAGCAGCTTGCAGAGATGGAAGCCGTTCTGGATCAAATCAAGGGTCTGGAGCGCGGCAAGCTTAATATTTCGGTTGTGAGCACCGCCAATTACTTTGCACCGCAACTGCTGGCCAAATTTTGCCAGCAGCACAAGAAAGTCGCAGTGAGCCTGAATGTTTCCAACCGGGAAGCAGTGCTAAAGCAGTTGGCGGACAATGAAACCGACTTGGCGATCATCGGGCAACCACCTCAGGACGCGGACATCGTCGCCGAATCGTTTATGCAGAATCCACTGGTGGTGATTGCACCCGTCAATCACCGGCTGGCCAAGCAACGCAAAATTCCGCTTTCCAAGCTGCAGCAGGAGACATTTCTGTTAAGGGAAATCGGCTCGGGCACCCGCGGCGCGATGGAGCGCTTTTTCGCACAGCATCGCATCAAGCTCAACCCCGGGATGGAAATGGGCACGAATGAGGCAATTAAACAGGCGGTGCAGGCAGGGATGGGATTGGGCGTCGTTTCATTGCACACCGTAGAGCTGGAACTGGAAACAAAGCGGCTGAAGCTGCTGGACGTGGAAGGATTCCCAATCCAACGCCACTGGCATGTAGCGCACCGTAGCCACAAACGCCTCTCCAAGGTGGCGCAAGCGTTTAAGGATTATTTGCTGAAGGAAGCGCCTAGGTTAATGAGCAAAGTAGCCGCTTGAAATTTGCGGTAATGGCACCAGATACGATTGCATTGTGGTGTTGCAGTTTATTTGAAGACATCAATGGTTCAGATTCGTCCGGCTGCTGTCTCCGGCATTTTCTACCCGCGCCAGCGTGAAGCGCTGCAGCAGGAAGTGGCTGCCTTGCTGCAGGCAGCGAAGCAAAGTACGGCTAAAGTTCCCAAAGCGCTCATCGCTCCGCATGCCGGCTATATCTATTCTGGTCCGATCGCGGCAACTGCTTATGCTTTGCTGCAAGCAGCACGGGTACTCATCAAGCGGGTGGTATTACTAGGTCCGGCCCACTATGTGCCGGTGCAAGGTTTGGCCTTGCCCGATTCCAGTGCTTTCGCCACGCCGCTGGGCACGGTTCCGTTAGATGAGGAGGGCGTGGAAGCCCTTTCCCGGCTGCCGCAGGTCGTGCGAAGCAAAGCAGCCCACACTCCAGAACACTCCCTGGAAGTTCAGTTGCCTTTTTTGCAGACCATGCTGAAGAATTTTACTTTGGTTCCACTTGCGGTCGGGGACGCGACCGCCGAGGAAATTGCGGATGTCTTGGACTTGGTATGGGGTGGCGAAGAAACCTTGATCGTGGTCAGTTCCGACCTTTCGCATTACCTGCCTTATGAAACGGCGCTGCGGGTAGACCGAGCAACGGTTGAAGCGATACTGGATTTACGAGAGTCTATAAACCACCAGCAAGCATGCGGTGCGTCGCCAGTGAATGGCCTATTACTCGCGGCGCAACGCCACGGCCTCGAGCCCCGGCTTCTGGACTTGCGCAACTCCGGCGACACTGCAGGCGATAGCAGCCGAGTCGTGGGTTACGCAGCCATCGCGTTCAACGAGAGCGCCCTTGATGATGTACATTAACGCAGAGCAAACCGTTCTTCCTATTGCCCGCGCGACGATAGGCCAAGCATTGGGCAGGCAGACCACTGCGGACGAATCCGCGCCGTGGTTGCAAGAACTGAGAGCATGCTTCGTCACCCTTAAAATCCGCGGCGAGCTGCGCGGCTGCATCGGTTCACTTCAAGCGCAGCGTTCGTTGTTGGCCGACCTCAAGGCCAATGCGTTAGCGGCGGCGTTTCGGGATCCGCGCTTCGACCCGCTTACCGACGCGGAATTCAACCATACGCGAATCGAGGTATCGCTCATTTCCACGATCCAGCTGATAAATTTCACAGATGAACAGGATGCTTTAAACCAACTACGTCCAGCGATTGACGGCATCATCTTCGAACACCAGAATCGGCGCAGCACCTTTCTGCCGCAAATGTGGGAAAGCTTGCCCTCGCCCCGGGCCTTCATGGAGCTACTGAAAAAAAAGGCCGGCTTGTCCCCTTCGTTTTGGGCGGAGGACGTCAAGTTGTCGCGCTATACTGTAATCAGGTTGTGCGATTCTGAGAATACGGAAAATCTTCTCTTATGAACCACCCTGGCAAATACTGGCACAAGCTCGATGACGGCCGCATTCAATGCGATTTGTGTCCGCGTGATTGCCGGCTGCACGAAGGCCAGCGCGGCGCGTGTTTTGTACGCCAGCGTCTTAACGATGCCATGGTGCTAACCACTTACGGACGGTCTTCGGGCTTTTGCATTGACCCGATAGAGAAGAAGCCGCTCAATCATTTTTATCCCGGATCCAGCGTGCTGTCGTTCGGGACAGCCGGATGCAACTTGGCATGCAAATTTTGCCAGAATTGGGATATCAGCAAGTCCCGAGAAATGGACACGCTTGCCGCTACTGCCTCCGCTCAAGCCATCGCTGAGTCCGCAGTTGCCCATGGTTGCAAGAGTGTCGCCTTCACCTATAACGACCCGGTGATTTTTGCAGAATATGCCATGGACGTCGCAGATGCCTGCCGCGCGCGCGGCATTAAGACCGTGGCGGTGACTGCGGGTTATATGCATGATGCAGCGCGCCGGGAATTTTATGCCAAGATGGACGCCGCCAACGTGGACCTTAAAGGATTCACCGATGAATTTTATTTCAAGCTTTGCGGCGGCCAGCTACAACCGGTCTTGGACACGCTCAAATACCTCAAGCATGAAACCCGGGTTTGGTTCGAAATCACCACGCTGCTCATCCCGGGCAAGAACGATAGCGACGATGAAATCCGCAAGGAATCGCAGTGGATCGCGCGCGAGCTGGGCTTGGATGTGCCTTTGCATTTCACGGCTTTCCATCCCGATTACAAGATGACCGACTTGCCGCCGACCCCGCCAGCGACTTTAAGCCGGGCACGCGCCATCGCCCAGGAAGAAGGCTTGCAATATGTCTACACGGGCAATGTCTTCGACATGGACGGCGGCACCACTTACTGCACCGCTTGCAAAGCGCCTCTAATCGTGCGCGACTGGCACCGCATAATAAGCTACCGCGTTACGCAGGATGGAAAATGTCCCGCGTGCCACACGCCGCTTGCGGGCGAGTTTGAGCAGTTTACGCGTCAGTTCGGCAATCGACGCATACCGGTCGCCATACGCGCCACTCATTGACTGCTGCATTGCGAGCCGCGTTACGCGGCTGCTTTTTCTTGTTCCATCTGTGCGGTATAGCGGCCTAGACAAGCGGCGCTGTTCATTTTCTCGCGGTGATAAAGCGCCTTTTGGGCTGCGGCTGCGTTAGCGGCCTGCCCTTTCCACGTTTTGAGTGCCGGTTCTTGCAACGCTCGACCGTAGGAAAAGCTCAAAGGCCAGGGGTTGGGACCCATCAGGTTCATGGCATTGAGATGCGCGGTCGCTTCCTCGGGCCCCTGCCCGCCCGAGAGGAACACGATTCCCGGCACTGCGGCAGGCACTGCCCGCTTTATGCAGCGCAAGGTTTGTTTAGCCACCTCGTCGACGCCCGCTTGCTCTGGACACTCGCTTCCGGAAATCACCATGCTCGCTTTGAGGACCATATGTTCCAATACCACGCGCTGCAGGGACAAGGCACTGAAAACGCTGTGCAGCGTAACCTCGGTAACCTCGAAGGAACGCTCGATCGTGTGTTTGCCGTCCATCAATACTTCGGGTTCCACCACCGGAACCAGTCCCGCTTCCTGACACAAAGCCGCATACCGCGCCAGTGCATGCGCATTGACCTCGATGCAATACGGGCTCGGAATTGCTTCGCCTATGGTAATAACTGCGCGCCACTTGGCGAAGCTCGCGCCCATACTGCGGTACTCGGCAAGACGCTCCCGTAAGCCGTCCAAGCCCTCGGTGACTTTTTCCCCCGGCGCACCAGCCAGTTTCTTGGCTCCGGTATCTACCTTGATCCCGGTGAGAATTCCTTGGCGCTTTAGCGCGAGTGGAAATGGCGTACCATTTGCCGCAGACTGCCGAATTGTTTCGTCGAACAGTATCATGCCGCTGACGTATTGCGCGCCACCGGGCACCGTGATCAGGATTTCGCGGTAGGCGCGCCGGTTCTCCTCAGTCGATTCGACGCCAATGCTGTCAAAGCGTTTTTTGCAGGTGGAGGTGCTCTCGTCTATAGCGAGTATGCCCTTGCCTTTGGCCACCAGCGCGGCGGCTGTAGCTTCAAGTTCACGTTCGTACATATTTGCTTTACCTCCTATAAAAATTCTAGCAGCGAAATACAAAAAAATCCCGCCCGTCACGCATTTTGGTGCTCTCCTATTTTGACTATTTTCATGGTGTTCGTGCCTCCCGACTGCCCAATGGGCTCACCAATGGTCAGTACGATGAGATCGCCGTTGCGCACCACGCCGTTGGCCAGCAGTTCCTTCTCCACTTCGCGCAGCAATTGTTGCCGGTCGTGGCCGACGTATTTCAGCATCAGTGGGTAGGTGTCGCGGAACAAGCACACACGGTGGCGCGTTGCAGTCTCAGTGGTTAGCGCATAAATAGGCACGCCACAGTTGAGCCTCGAAATCCACAGTGCAGTCGAGCCTGACTGCGTGAGCGCCGCGATAGCCTTGATTTTCAGATGATAGGCGGTAAATAACGCAGCCATTGCAATCGATTGATCAATGCGGGTAAACACCCGATCCAAAAAATCGCGATCCAGCGCCACCTCAGAGGATTTCTCGGCTTCCAGACATACGCGGCTCATCGCTTCGACCGCCTCCACCGGAAATTTGCCGCTTGCCGTTTCCGCGGACAACATCACGGCGTCGGTACCGTCCAGCACCGCATTCGCTACATCCGATACTTCCGCGCGAGTGGGAATTGGGCTTTCGATCATCGATTCCATCATTTGCGTCGCGGTAATGGTGAGTTTGTTGGCGCCCCGCGCGACTCGGATCATGCGCTTTTGCAGGGCAGGTACCGCGGCATCGCCAACTTCCACCGCCAGATCCCCTCGCGCCACCATGATGCCGTCGCACGCTTCCAGTATTTCCTGCAAAGCCGGGATGGCTTCCGCTCTTTCGATCTTGGCGATCAGCAATGCATGACCTCCTGCATCGCGCAGCAGTTGTCGGGCAAATTGCATATCTGCCCCGCTTTTGGGAAAGGACACCGCCAGATAATCCGCTTTCAGCTGAACCGCGGTCTTAATGTCGCACTTGTCCTTGTCAGTAAGCGCCGGCGCCGTCAGGCCCCCACCCTGGCGATTGATCCCCTTGTTGTCCGACAACACTCCGCCATGCCTAACCTTGCACACGATCTCGTCACCGTTTACCGCTTTCACCTCGAGCACCATGCGCCCGTCATCGAGCAGCAGCACCGCGCCGGGGTCGACATCGCGCGGCAACTCCTTGTAATCCAATCCTACCCGTTGTTCATCGCCTGGCGTGTCACTGGTATCGAGGACAAATCGGTCTCCGGCATGCAGAATGACTTTCCCTTTCGCGAATTTGCCGATGCGGATTTTAGGCCCCTGCAAATCGGCTATGATGCCAACGGTCTGGCCTGCTTTACGCGCCACTTCACGCACCACCTCGGCGCGTTGCAAGTGGTCTTGGGCCGTGCCGTGGGAAAAATTCATGCGCACCACATTTACCCCGGCGCTTATCATGCGCACGAGCACCTTTTCCTCACTGGAAGCGGGCCCGAGAGTCGCAACAATTTTAGTTCTGCGTAGCATAATGGTACCAACCTGGTGCAAGGTTTATGGTCGGCTGGAATATGTCCACGGCTGGTCGCGTTTCACTGCTTTGCGCGCTGTTCGAGAATTTCCACCGCCGGAAGTTTCTTGCCCTCCAAAAACTCCAGAAATGCACCGCCGCCGGTAGAGACATAAGACATTTTGTCGGTAAGGTGGTATTTCGCGAGCGCCGCCAGCGTTTCTCCACCACCTGCCAAGGTAAATGCTTTTGAACCAGCAATAGCTTTGGCCAATGCCAGGGTGCCCGCGCTGAACTGGTCAAATTCATATACCCCGATCGGCCCGTTCCACACGATGCTTCCGGCTTTCTCGACTAGGCGCGCAATCTTTTCACTGGTTTTGGGTCCCACATCCATGATCAGATCATCGGCGCCAATTTCTTCAATGTTCTTGAAAACGGCTTTGGCGGTCTCCGAAAACTCCGTGGCACATGCTACATCCTGCGGAATCAGCACTTCGCTACCCCTGGCACGCGCGGCTTCTATGATGTAGCGGGCTTCGCCCACTAAACTCGGCTCTGCAAGCGATTTGCCGATACTGTGGCCCGCTGCGAGTATGAAGGTATTGGCGATGCTGCCACCGACGATCAATTGGTCCACCAATCGGCACAGCGATTTGAGAGCAGCGAGCTTGGTCGAGACTTTCGCTCCCCCTACTATAGCAACTAGCGGACGCCGCGGGTTTTGCAAAGCCTTTCCCAGTGCTTCCAGTTCCGCCGCAAGCAGGGGGCCGGCACAGGCAATCTTGGCATACTTGGCGGCACCATGGGTCGACGCTTCCGCACGATGCGCGGTGCCGAAGGCATCCATCACATAGATATCGCATAATTTCGCGATCATGTGCGAGAGCTCGTCGCTATCTTTTTTTTCCCCCTTGTTGAAGCGCGCGTTCTCAAACAGAACTGCATCGCCTGCGGGGATATCGACCCCATCCAGCCAGTTTTTGGCAACTGATATTTCCCTTCGCAATAACTGCGAAAGACGCCGCGCCACGGGTTTCAGCGAGTAGCGTTCATCGTATTTTCCTTCTTCGGGTCGTCCCAAGTGCGAGAGCAGCATGACTTTGGCGGGGGCTTTGAGTGCGTACTCAATGGTCGGCAACGAAGCGCGAATGCGGGTATCATCCGCCACCTCGCCGTTTGCCAGCGGCACATTGAAATCCTCACGGATAAGCACCCGCTTGCCGGCGAGATCAAGGTCGGTCATTTTCAAAATAGTCATTGCCGCATCATTTTGCGTTCGTCCAAGCAACCGTTACATCCAGCATACGGTTGCTGAATCGCGCGCGTTGTAGCTCCGGCCGCAGGCATGCGCCTGCTTAACTTCGCTTCGCGATGTAAGCCTCCGCCGCAACAAGTAGAGATTAGCAACTCGTATCATTTGGCGTTCATCCAGGCAACCGTCACATCCAGCATACGGTTACTGAATCCCCACTCGTTGTCATACCAGGATAGGACTTTCACCAGGGTCCCTCCAGCTACTTTGGTAAGAGAAGCATCAAAGATTGAAGAAGCGGGATCATGGTTGAAATCGATCGAAACCAGCGGCAGCTCGTTGTAGCTAACAATACCCTTCAATTCCCCCTCCGAGGCCTGTTTCATTGCAGCGTTGACTTCTTCTACTGTAGTAGGGCGTTTCGCGATAAAGCTCAAATCCACCAAGGAAACGTTAATCGTTGGTACGCGCACTGCAAAGCCGTCGAACTTACCGCTGAGCTCCGGCAGGACTAAGCCGAGCGCTGCCGCGGCACCAGTCTTAGTCGGAATCATGGACATCGTGGCAGAGCGGCCACGCCGCAAATCCTTGTGATAGGTGTCGATCAGCACCTGGTCATTGGTATAGGCGTGCACTGTCGTCATGAGACCGCTCATTATCCCGATCTTCTCATGCAGTACTTTGGCAAGTGGCGCGAGACAGTTTGTAGTGCAGGATGCGTTTGAAACCACTGTGTGCGTGGTTCTCAGATCTTTATGGTTGACCCCGTAGACCACGGTCGCGTCGACGTCCTTACCCCCCGGCGCGGAAATCAGGACTTTCTTTGCACCGGCTTTTAAGTGGGCCGAAGCTTTTTCCTTGCTGCTGAACAGGCCAGTGCATTCGTGCACGACATCTACGCCCATTTGCTTCCACGGCAATGCTGCCGGGTCGCGCGCCGCAAATACATCGATGCGATCGCCGTTGACAATCAGGTTGGTCCCTTCGAATGCGACCTTGCCCGGAAACCGCCCGTGCACCGAGTCGTACCGGGTAAGATGGGCATTAGTCTCAGCGTTCCCCAGGTCATTAATGGCAACGACCGTCATTTCCCTGTTGCGCCCTGATTCATAGAGCGCGCGCAAAATGTTGCGACCGATGCGTCCGTAACCGTTAATAGCAATACGTATGGCCATTTCTTGCTCCGGGAAAAAATTAGGATTTTATACAACAACAGGCACGCGAAGCACGTCTCATGACCGCTTCAACAACCCCTTGTTCCACTCCCATCAGATCTCAGTTGCGACTTGAACCGTCTCCCACTTTGATGCCTTGCGCAGTTTACCGCGTCTGCGCCCGCGTAAATTTGACCAACATCAAAGTCTTATGACATTGCGCACAGCCTTTGCCACGTTTTCCACGGTGAAGCCGAAGTATTTGAATAAATCTGGCGCAGGCGCAGACTCGCCAAAGCGGTCTATTCCAACCACGGTGCCATCCGAACCCACATATTTGCGCCAGTAATCGGTGACACCTGCTTCGACAGCCACAATTGGTACCCCATTAGGCAGAACCCGGGATTTATAGCGGTCGTCCTGGCGATCGAATTGCGCAGTACACGGCATTGACACAACCCGTGCCGCGACACCAGCATCCGCAAGGGCTTTTTGTGCCGCTAATGCTAGTGACACTTCCGACCCGGTTGCCAAGATTACGGCACGCAGAGTTCCGGCCGAGGCTTCAGCAAGAATGTAGCCACCCTTGGCAATATTATTTTGTGCTGCAACATCGCGCTTTATAAAAGGCACGTTCTGACGCGTCAACAACAAACTTGACGGCCCGCCTTTGCGCTCGATTGCCTGCGCCCAAGCCACCACGGATTCCACGGTATCGCAGGGACGCCAAACGTCCATGTTCGGTATATACCGCAGTGTTGCTGCTTGCTCCACTGCTTGATGCGTCGGCCCATCTTCACCGAGCCCAATGGAATCATGCGTGAAGACAAAAATCGCGCGGACTTTTATCAGCGCGGCCATTCGCAAAGCATTGCGCGCGTAGTCGGAAAAAATCAGGAACGTACCGGCATACGGAATCAGGCCACCATGCAGCGCCAGGCCAGTCGTTATGGCTGTCATGGCGAATTCGCGCACGCCGTAATAAATGTAATTACCGCCGGTTTTCTTATCGACGGCTTTCGAACCCGACCACATGGTGAGATTCGAGCCAGTAAGATCTGCCGAGCCGCCGATCAATTCGGGCAACAGCGGTGCCAAGCCTTCAATCGCATTTTGTGAAGCCTTGCGGGTAGCGACGTTTTCGGCTTTGTCATTCACCCGGGAAATAAGCTGCTGCACATGGTCATGCCAAGCGGCCGGAAGTTCCCCATTCATGCGTCGCTGAAATTCGGCTGCTTCATGTGGAAACTGTTTTGCATACTCGCCAAATTTGCGCTGCCAATCCGCTTCTAGCTTGGCTCCGCGACTACGAGCATCCCACGCCTTGTATACCTCACTGGGGATTTCAAAAGGCGGATAATTCCAACCGATGCTGACACGCGTGGCGGCCACTTCGGCTTCGCCCAGTGCCGTGCCGTGTGCCTCGTGGCTGCCAGCCTTATGCGGTGCACCTTTGCCGATGATGGTCTTGCAGCATATCAACGTCGGTTGGTCGACAGCATGTTGGGCGGTACGGATCGCTGCCTCCAGCGCTGCGCTATCATAACCGTCCACCTTGGGAATCACCTGCCAGCCATAGGCTTCAAAGCGCTTGGGAGTGTCATCGGTAAACCAGCCTTTGACTTCGCCGTCAATCGATATTCCGTTGTCATCGTAAAAGGCTATCAGTTTGTTAAGACCCAATGTTCCGGCAAGGGAGCAGGCTTCGTGCGATATGCCCTCCATCAGACAGCCATCGCCAACGAATACATAGGTGCGATGATTGACAATGTCGAACCCCGGGCGGTTAAACGAGGCGGCCAGTACCTTTTCCGCAATTGCCATCCCTACTGCATTAGCAAGTCCCTGACCTAGAGGACCGGTGGTGGTTTCAATTCCGGGTGTGCACCCGTATTCGGGATGCCCCGGAGTTTTCGAATGCAGTTGCCGAAAACGCTTCAATTCGTCGATCGGCAGGTCATAGCCTGTTAAGTGCAGCAGGGCGTACTGAAGCATGCAGCCGTGACCGTTGGAAAGCACGAAGCGATCGCGATCCGGCCATTTGGGATTGGCCGGGTTATGCCGCAAATGATGGTTCCACAATACTTCGGCAATTTCGGCCATCCCCATCGGCATCCCTGGGTGGCCGGAATTCGCTTTCTGCACGGCATCCATTGCCAGCGCACGAATGGCGTTGGTCAGCTCGTTCCGTGTTGCCATTTCCGGCTTTCGAGCATAGTGGAAAGCGTGTTGTGGTAGTCGATCGTGATGGCCTTCAGACGCGTGGCGGGCTGGCGAACATTTACCAACCCGCAAGTTTCGAAATTTGAAAATTGCTCACTTACATGTAACGGACTTGTTAGCATAGTAGCGCTTCTCGGCCGACTCTCATTGTTCTTGATTGCGTCTTCCCATCTTAATGCCAAGTTGCTTGAGCTTGCGGTACAGGTGGGTGCGCTCTAGCCCTACTTTTTCAGCGATCCGGCTCATGTTGCCGCGCTCTTTGTTGATGTGGTGCCGGAAGTAGACGCGTTCAAACGCTTCACGCGCTTCACGCAGGCCGACGTCCAGCGGCAGTCCATGGTCTGCGACCTGCGGTTCAATGTCAAACTGCGAGAGCACGCGGTTGACTTCGTCGACACCAATTTCTTTTTCGAGGGAAGTGAGCGCCAAGGTCCTTACTGCATTTTCCAACTGAATTAGATTGCCGGGCCAAGAGTAATTGCGCAATGCGTTAAGCGCTGAAGTGCTAAATTCGCGCAGCGGCGCTTCGCCGGTTTCAACACATCGCGACAGCATGAGCCTTGCGAAATCGGGAATATCCTCGCGGTGTTCGCGCAAACTAGGTACTCCCAGGCTAAGCGTGCTGAGCGATTGATATAATCCGCTGTCAAATACGCCTTGGTTTACCAACTCCGGCAGCAGCCTTGCGGTGGCGCACACCAGCCGCACGTTATATCGTCCGAGCTTGTTCATGAGCAGCATTAGTCCTTTTTGTTCCGCCTTCGTAAGGTCCCCAATCTCGCCTACGAACAGCAGTCCATCGTGCGCTTGCTGCAGCAACTCTAACGGCGCCTCAATCAGCTGCGCGTGATTTTCAAGGCTAAGCCACGGCGTGTTGGGCTGGTGAAGGAAGCGCGCGCATAGCTCCGCGCCGCAGCCAACTTCGCCGACCAGCAACAGCGGCAGGTTGAGATTGGCGACCTGTTGCAAACGTTTTTTGAGCTCAAGGATTTTGAGCGACCTGCCGAGGCTCGCCAGCGAAAGCACTTGCTGGGACTGGGCCGAGCCGCGTTTGAGTGCCTGTCCGACTGTGTTTAGCAGTTTTTGCATCGCGATAGGTTTTTCGAGGAAATCAACCGCACCGATGCGCGTTGCTTCCACTGCCGTATCGATCGTGCCGTGTCCCGACATCATTACTACCGGCATGGTTAGCAGCCCGTTGCTTGCCCACTCCTTGAGCAAGGTGATTCCGTCCGTATCCGGCATCCAGATGTCCAGCAACACCAGGTCCGGACGCATTTCCATGCGCTGGGCGCGTGCTTGACTGGCATTTTCAGCAAGCTTGACCTCATAGCCTTCGTCTACGAGGATTTCGGACAGCAGCTCGCGTATGCCTACTTCATCATCTACGACCAAAATTTGGTTCATTGCCATTTGGCGACCACTCACGCCGCGCGCGCCAGCGGCAACGAAATGCTGACGCAGGCTCCGTGCGGTTTGACGTTTTCGACGCGAATAATGCCACTGTGTTCATCCACGATTTTCTTAACGATCGCAAGCCCCAGCCCGGTGCCTTTAGGCTTACTGGTAACATAAGGCTCAAACAACCGCGTCATCAGCTGTTCCGGAAATCCGCTGCCATTATCCTGAATGCTTAGTTGTATGTGGTTGCCGTGCACTTCGGTACGCACCCTGATGCTCGGCGAGGGGACTTCAGCCAGTGCATCCTGAGCATTCTGCAATAAATTGTGAATAACCTGACGGAGCTGCGTCTTGTCTCCCATAACCCGCGGGAGTCCGGATGCAAGATCAAGCTTGATCGCTAATGCCGGCGATTCGTAAAGCGCCAGCACCTCGCGCAACAAGTCGTTAAGATCTATCGGCTGCAAGCTGAATTCGGCTGCGCGCGCATAATCGCTGAATGCATTTACCATGTTTTGCATGGCCGCGACTTCACTGATAATTGTTTGCGTCGAGCGTTTCAAGATTTCCAAATCCGGCTTGTCGAGCTTGTCCGCCAACTTATGCTTGAGACGTTCAGCGGAGAGCTGGATAGGCGTAAGCGGATTTTTAATTTCGTGCGCCAAGCGTCGCGCCACTTCGCCCCAAGCGGCATCGCGCTGCGCCTGTAGCAAATGAGTGATATCGTCAAACACCACCACGTAGCCGGATTGCGCCACGCGAGATAAGTTACTGCCATGTAACAGCAGCACGCGAGTCCCCGATCTCCCCGGATATTCTATCTGTTTCTCCCATTGCTCAGAAGAAGATTGCTTAAACAAAGAAAGAATTTGCTCGCTCAGGCCGCGTAACCCACCGTTGTCCCTGCCCCATTCCCCGAGGCCGGATCCCCGCAGCTCATCAAAGTCGGTTTCCAGTATCTGGGCTGCACTGAAATTTGCCGCACGCAGCTTAAAATCGTCATCGAAGGCCAACACTCCTGCCGACAAATTGGCGAGCACGCTTTCTAGGTAAGCTTTGGCGGTTTGCAGTTGCTCCTGATGCCGTTCCGCGGCGGCTCTGGCTTCCGATAACTGACGTGTCATCACATTGAACGACTGCATCAGAATGCCTAGCTCATCGCTGCTTTTCACCGGAGGCCGTTGACTGAAATCACCTTGTGCAACGGCGCGAGTTCCCTCGGCTAAAACCGCTAGCGGGGCGCTCAGGCGTTCGCTGATGAGAAACGCCAGAGCTAGCGCGGAAAGCCACGCGAGCAGCAGCGTGAGGGTCAGCGTCAACGCGTAAAGCCGCTTCAATCCGAGACGGGAGAGTGATAGTTCTTGGTAATCACGATACACGGCGTGCACGGTTTCGGCGTCTTGCGCCAACTGCTGCGGCACAGGCTGCAATAGCTGCAACACCCGCAGGTCGTCGCTGAGGCTCAACACGCTCACCGGGACTATCACGCGCAGAACCAGGCCTTTCCCCGGAATAGTATCGATGCTCGAGTACGCCTGCTGTTGTCGAATTTGCTTTAGCACGATGGGGTTCGGTAAATTCGGCATCAAAGCGCTGCGCTCGGTTGTCGAAAAAGCGATTATATTACCGCGCTGGGTAAGCAATGTGGCTTCCTGCACGCCGAGTTGCTCGCGCAAGTTGTTAATCGCCGTGAGGTGCTCGGTCGCGGGCATCTCGGAAAGCGATAATGCCGCTATGTCCGCTTTCTTGTTCAGATCCTTGAGCATGTTATCGAGCGCCGTGCGGCCCAGACTCAAGCCTCCTTCCAGTGCTTTGTCTACGCGCACATCGAACCACGACTCAATGCTCTTCGCCAGAAACTGTACCGACACACTGTAAACCAGGGCACCAGGCAGCACTGCCATCAACGAGAAAAACAACACCAGACGCAATGTAAGCTTAGATCCGAATACCCGGGCCGCAAGTTTCTTACGCAGCACTGATAACTGATAAAACACCAAGCCCAAGAGGCACAATGCCGTTACCCCATTCAGCGCCAGCAGCAAGGGATAATTTCGGGCGAACAAAGCAGTATTGGCGCTCGCCGTGGAAAGCAAAAACAACAAGACGGCCCCCAGGCCCAGACACAGGATCAGGAAATATTTCATGCCTTGCTCCCGCTCATGGCGTGACTTCCCAGCGGTACCAGTCGGAACTCAGAGTCCAATCGCTCGACGCCAGCGCATCGACCTGGAATGGCTTGGGCAGCTGGGTTAGGTCGAGTTTCATGCGCAATGCTGCCGTATATTTCTGGTCTTTTTGTAGTGCGTCTTTATCGGCAACCAAACGGTTATGCAGCTGACTCATTACGTTGACCGCTTCGTCTAAAGTAGCGTAATTCTGGAAAAGCGCGCCCACGCTCAAGCGGTACTGCCGGGTAAGCGCGTTGTAGCTCAGCTTGAATTGTTGACGCAATCCTACAATCTTTTCATCGAACCAGTACCATCGCGGGCGCACCAACTCAAATTCGGTAACAAAATACAATGCCACTCCTTTGTTCAGCGCATCTTCCAAAGTATGCGTAAAACTGATATCGAAATCAGCGTTGAGGCGATAGCCGTCGGAATCCGCATCCAATTCCGCATTGCGCACCTGGATGCCCTCGGCAAACAACATTCCTGGAGCTAGAGCAAGCGCGAATATCGCCACATAGCTGATTCTGCGCCAGCGCGGCAAGATCAAAAACCGTCTAAGTCTTGCGGAGCAGGGCGTAGAAAAAACCATCATGCTGGCTATCGGGTAGTAATTGACTTTGCGTGTTGAGCGGCAGAAGCTCGGAATTGCGGTGCCGTTCAAGAAATGCGTCGACTTGCCGGCCGTTTTCTTCGGCAAAAACCGAGCACGTAACATATAGCAATTTACCACCTATATCCAGGCATTGCCACAACGAATCCAGGATGTGCCGCTGCGTAACGGCATATCGCCCGATGTCGGTTTCGCGCCTCAACCACTTGATGTCCGGGTGACGGCGCACCACCCCCGAAGCGGAGCACGGAACATCGGCGAGGATGCGCTGAAATGGCTTCCCGTCCCACCAGTCCGAGGGATTCGCCGCATCGCCGCATATGACGCGTGCTTCAAGCTTCAATCTTCGCAAGTTATCCTCTACCAGCCGCAGGCGCTCGGCATCATTATCCAGCAGCGTAAGCCGAACATCGGCCAATTCGAGAATATGCGTACTTTTCCCTCCCGGGGCAGCGCACGCGTCAAGCACTTGCATTCCTGGCCGCATATCCAGTAGCGGCGCTGCCAACTGCGCTGCGGCATCCTGAACTGAAACCATGCCCTCGTTAAAACCGGGGAGCTCACTTACCGGAACGGCGTGCTTGAGTAATAAGGCTTCGCCTCCAAGGTCGTCCGATTCAATGCCGGCATTTTGCAGCAGCCCCTGATAATCCTGCTTCGCAATAACGCGGCGGTTGACTCGCAAGGTCATCGGGGGATGCTGGTTGGAGGCTGTCAAAATTGCTTCGTAGTCCCTTGGATACTGCACTTTGAGTTTGTCTATCCACCATTGTGGATGCGAGTAACGCGCCACTTCCTGAGTTTCAGTCACAGCTTGTAGGGTCTCCGGATTCCGCAAAAAATTGCGCAAAATTGCGTTCACCAGCCCCATCGCAGGCCGCTGATTGAGCGCGGCAGCGGTTTTCACCGCGTGGTCTACCACCGCATATGGGGCGGTTTTGGTGTGCTGTAACTGGTACAAGCCGATCAAAATCAATGCCCGGAGCCGCTGATCACGTACCGGGACTTCCAAGAAGTGCTCAAGCAGCGTCTGCAACTGCCCGTAAAACCGCAGTGTTCCGCAACTCAAATCCTGGATGGCAGCGCGTTGCCGCGGGCTCAGCCTTGGATGGCGCAGCCACAAAGACGAGAGAATATGCGACAGATTCCGCCCGGCCAGAACCTGGCTCACCGCTAGGCTGGCGAGGCGCTGTACTTCGACCATCGCATCCGCCGCGGGGGCGAGTTACGCTTTCGCCATAGCCAGCAGACGGGCAACGCGTTCCGCAGTCGAAGGATGGGTACTAAACAACCCTTGTACACCCGAGCCGGAGAGCGGGTTGATGATCATCATCTGCGCAGTCTCTGGATGTAACTCTGCCGGTGCCATCGGCTGACCACGCGCGTAGCGCTCGATTTTCTCCAGGGCGGAAGCCAAGGCTTGTGGATCACCCGATACCTCGGCGCCTCCGCGGTCGGCATCGAATTCACGCGACCGGGAGATTGCCAGTTGTATCAACAGCGCTGCAAGCGGCGCCACGACTAGAATCAGCAAAGCGACCAGCGGGTGCACATTGCGCTCATTCTGGCTGCTTCCCCCAAAAATCAGACCCAGGTTTGCGATCGACGAAATGGCCCCGGCGATAGTCGCCGAGATGGTTGAGATAAGTATATCCCGGTGCTTCACATGCGACAGCTCGTGCGCCAGCACCCCGCGCAACTCGCGCGGCGTAAGCAATCGCAATATTCCGGTAGTGGCGGCTACCGCGGCATGTTCAGGGTTGCGCCCGGTGGCAAAGGCATTTGGCTGGGGCTCGTCGATCAAGTACACCTTCGGCATCGGAAGTTGCGCGCTTTGCGCGAGTTCGCGCACGATACCGTAGAGCTGCGGTGCGCTGTTCTCGTCGACTTCCTGCGCATCATACATCCTAAGCACCATCTTGTCTGAGAACCAATAAGCCCATAGATTCATGGCGCCCGCTAGGACCAGAGCGACGACCATGCCGGTGCCGCCGCCAATGAGACTGCCGACAACACCGAATAGCGCCACGACGGCTGCCATCAGCAATGAAGTTTTGACCCAGTTTGTAAACATCGATGTTTCCTCAATTCACCTCGACCGCACTTCGCGGTAAGCAATCAAATAATGGCGCTCCCTATTAAATTCAAGCGCCAAGACAAATCCCGGGCTTAAGCGGATAACCCTGCAACAATTCCCGTACCGGCAGTCGCTTGCCCCCCGCCCTTTGCGCTTCCTCGATACGTATTGCGCCGGTCCCGCAGGCTACCAGAATACCATCCTCTTCAACCCTCACGATTTCTCCCGGTTTCCCGGCTAGGTGATCCCAAGGTTTCACTTTCCAGATTTTCAAGATTTCACCATTGAACCTGGTGTATGCGCCGGGGCTGGGATTGAATGCGCGTACTGTCCGGTCGACTTGCGCCGCCTCATTTTCCCAATTGATCTGCGCGTCAGCCTTTCCCAATTTCCCGGCGTAACTTGCGCCGTGCCAGGGCTGGGGCTGAGGATGCAACTCGCCACGTTCGAGTGCCCTTAGCGCGGGTACGATAGCTTCTCCACCCTGTTGCGCGAGCTTGTCCTGCAGCGTCTGTGCAGTTTCGTCCGCCGCAATTTTCAGCCGGGTTTGCATCAAAACCGGTCCTGTGTCCAAACCCTCGTCCATTTGCATTATGCTAATACCCGTTTCCGTATCCCCCGCAAGTAAGGCATGCTGAACCGGTGCCGCGCCGCGCCATCTCGGCAGTAGTGACGCGTGAATATTGATACAACCCAGCCGTGGCAGTTCCAAGACCGCCTTCGGGAAAATCAGTCCATATGCGGCAACTATCATCACATCTGGCGAAAACTGCTTGAGTGACTCCAGCAGCCCGGGTTCTTTCAGAGTTTGCGGCTGCATCAGACTAATTCCATGTCTTAGTGCCAGCTGTTTGACCGCGCTTGCTCTGACGTTCATGCCGCGTCCGGCAGGACGGTCAGGTTGAGTGAGCACCAGCACTATTTCAAATTCAGAGTGAAGCAGCTGTTGCAACGCGCGCGCAGCAAACTCGGGAGTGCCCGCAAAGATCACTTTCATTACATTATCTTGCGCCGCATCTTTTTCAGCTTGTTGAGAATCCTTGTTTGCTTGAGGCGGGAAAGGTATTCGACAAATACCTTGCCTTTGAGGTGATCGATCTCGTGCTGAATGCAAACCGAGAGCATTCCCTCAGCATCGAGCGTGAACATTTTGCCCTCGCGATTCAGCGCCCGCACCGTGATCCTTTCTGCACGTTGTATTTTTTCAAAAATTCCGGGTACCGAAAGGCAGCCCTCCTCGCAATTGGAGACGCCGCTACGTGCAAGAATCTCAGGATTAATAAAGGTTAGCAGCTGATCGTTTGTATCCGAAACGTCGATCACGATTACCTGCTTGTGCACATCCACTTGAGTGGCAGACAAACCCACGCCGGGAGCGGCGTACATGGTTTCCGCCATGTCGGCAACCAGCTTTCGTGTCTCCTCATCCACCTTCGTAACCGGCTTGGCGACGGTGTGCAGCCTAGGGTCGGGATACTGCAATATTCTCAAAAGTGCCATAGTCGCTTGCTAATTTAACAAACCACATGCAGAATTTATACTAACTCTCGATTTCTTATGGCGTATACTAAGCCTTGAAGATCCCGGAATTTCAGGTTTGAATTACCGCGAGCGGGGATACGAATGCCTAATTTGAAAATTATATCGCTAATTCTGACTTTGGGCTTGCTCGCCGCCTCAGCGGCAGCGGACGAATCCGTGCCTGCGGCCCAGCCGCCTGCAGCCTCGGAACAGCCCGCGCAAGCAAAGGCAGCCGAACCAATCAGGTTGCAAGACAATCCGCCAGACCGCTATGTCGTTGTGAAAGGCGACACGCTGTGGGACATTTCGAAGCGCTTTCTTAAAGATCCTTGGCAGTGGCCGCAAATTTGGGGAATGAATCGGGACCAGATTAAGAACCCGCACCTCATTTACCCAGGCGATGTTATCGTGCTCGATTTGTCGCGCCAAGTTCCCGCTTTGCATTTGGTGAGGGGGGAGGAGGTCGGCGGAGGGATGGTCGGGGGGGTCGCCGGAGGTAGGCAAACCGTTAAGCTAAGCCCGCAAGTACGCGTCGAACCTCGGGAGCGAATGCCGATACCCACTATCCCGAGAGCTGCGATCGAACCCTTTCTAAGCCAGCCGCTAGTCATCGATGCTGGCGGCCTCAATGGCGCGCCGCGCATCGTTGCGGCCGAAGACGACCGTGTGGTGTTGGGCGGGGGCGCTCGTGCCTTTGTTTACAGAGTCACCAAAGACCAGGGAGTGGATTGGCAAATTTACCGCCCAGGTAAAACACTGGTTGACCCGGACACCGGGGAAATCCTCGGCTACGAAGCCATTTATCTCGGAGAAGCAAAGGTCGTGCAATTCATGGACAGGGTAGGTACGGCAAGCCCTATCGAGATCACCAAATCCGTGCAGGAGATCAACACCGGGGACCGTTTAGTCATAGCCGACAGGGAAGTGATCGATAATTTCGTACCGCATGCGCCGGAAAAGCTGATCAGGGCACGCATTATTTCCGCTTATGGAGGTATCTCTGAGGTCGGGCAAGACGCTATTGTTACCCTCAATAAAGGAACACGTGACGGTATTGAGAGAGGACATGTGCTGGCGATTTACCGCCGCTCGCCACCCGTCAAGAACCAGAGGGGCGAAGTCATCCTACGGATCCCGGATCAGCGCTACGGACTTTTGATGGTATTCCGCACGTTTCAAAAGGTCTCCTATGCCCTGACAATGCAACTCACCCGGCCGGTGCACGTGTTGGACGTGGCACAAACACCCTGAAGTAGCGAATTCCGGCTGTCAGCAATGCAGCCCGACAAGGACACTGAAAACTGGCTTGCGTTGAGCCTGGTGCCTGGGTTGGGGAATGACTCGTGCCGCAAGCTTCTTCTGACCTTTAAAGAACCCCAAAAAATTTTCTGCGCGACCCATTCCGAACTGTCGCGCGTTGTTCCCAGCAAGATTGCCCGGCAAATTGCTCAAGGCGTGGAGCGAAGTGCAATTCTCCCCGCATTGCAATGGCTCGAAGGGGAACAGAACCATTTGGTCACGCTGGCAGATGAAGACTATCCCAAAGCATTGCTGCAAATTTCCGATCCACCGCTTGTTCTCTATGTCAAAGGCAGGCGCGAACTACTCAATTCACCGGCGCTGGCGATAGTCGGCAGCCGCAATGCCACTCCGCAAGGAATTGCCAATGCCGAGAGCTTCGCGCGCAACCTAAGCGACGCCGGACTCACAGTTTTGAGCGGCCTCGCTGTGGGCATTGATGCAGCTGCGCATCGCGGTGGGCTTAAGGGCGCAGCTTCCAGCGTCGCAGTACTTGGTACCGGGCTGGACATTGTCTACCCGGCGCGAAACCGCGATTTGGCGCATATGCTTGCCGATAACGGAGCGTTGGTTTCCGAGTTTCCCTTGGGAACGCCGGCAATCGCAAGCAATTTCCCACGGCGCAACCGCGTCATCAGCGGCATGGCCCGTGGTTGCCTCGTAGTAGAAGCAGCGGTTTCCAGCGGCTCGCTCATTACCGCGCGGCTGGCTCTGGAACAGGGGCGCGAGGTGTTTGCTATTCCGGGTTCAATCCATTCCCCGCTTTCCAAAGGCTGCCATGCCTTGATCAAGCAAGGGGCAAAACTCGCCGAAAGCGCGCAGGATATTCTTGAAGAAATTGGCTGGCAAAAGGCGCCGGAGACAATCCAAGCTGCTGGGACGGATGAGGACGCCTCGCCACTCCTCGATCATCTGGGATTTGACCCTTGCAACATTGACACGCTTTGCACGCGCAGCCAGCTTTCGCCGGACGCGGTTATGGCAATACTTCTGAAACTCGAATTAGCCGGCCGAGTGGCCGCGCTTCCTGGCGGTATGTTTCAACGACTGCATTAATTCCAAGCAATCATCGCTCGAGTCGGCGTGGCGCAAATTCCTTGCTATCGGTGCAAATAGTTTTTATCATCTTGCGTTTTATTCCCGGCTTTGAGATCGCATGCCCAGCAATTTGCTAATCGTCGAATCGCCGTCTAAGGCCAAGACGCTAAAAAAATATTTGGGGCGTGATTTCGAAATCGTGGCCTCGTTCGGCCATGTGCGCGACTTAGTGCCGAAGCAAGGCGCAGTCGATCCTTCTCACGGCTTTGCCATGAAATACGAATTAATCGCGCGCAATCACAAACACGTCGATGCAATCGCCAAGGCGGTCGCCAAGGCCGGTAAAGTGTATCTCGCGACCGACCCGGATCGGGAGGGGGAAGCCATTGCCTGGCACATTGCCGAAATTCTCAAATCCAAAAAGCTACTCAACAGCAAACCGCCTCAGCGCGTAGTGTTTTACGAAATCACCGAATCAGCAGTTAAATCCGCAATCAAGGATCCGCGTGAAATTTCCATGGCGCTAGTCAATGCCCAGCAGGCGCGCCGGGCGCTCGATTATCTGGTGGGTTTTAACCTGTCCCCGTTGTTGTGGCGCAAGATTCGCCCAGGTCTGTCAGCGGGCCGCGTGCAAAGTCCAGCGTTACGGCTGATCGTGGAACGAGAACAGGAAATTGAGGCATTCCTGGCGCAGGAATACTGGACGATTCACCTTGACAGCCACAAAGAGAAACAGAAATTCTCTTCGCGGCTATTTCAGTACCAAAACGAAAAGCTCGAACAATTCAGTATCGGGAGTGAAAGCGCACAACAGAAAATTGTCCAGGAATTAAGCGTCGCCAAAGAAGCGCGCGTTGTCAAGCTCGACAAAAAACAAAAACAACGTTCGCCCGCGCCGCCGTTCACCACCTCCACGCTCCAACAAGAAGCGGTGCGGAAGCTCAATATGACGACGGGCCGGACCATGCGCGTCGCTCAGCAATTGTACGAAGGTGTCGACTTGGGTGGTACCAGCGTGGGACTGATCACTTACATGCGGACCGATTCATTTTCCTTGGCCAATGAAGCGATTGCGGAAATTCGTGACTACGTAAAAAAGAATTTCGAACCTGAGTACCTCCCCAAATCACCGGTGCACTACAAGAGCAAATCAAAAAACGTGCAGGAAGCGCACGAAGCCATTCGCCCCACATCGATTTTCCGGACGCCGGAAAGCGTGCGACGCCAACTAAGCACGGAACAGGCTAGGCTTTATGAAATGATCTGGAAGCGCACGCTGGCGTGCCAGATGAGCCCGGCAAAATTCGATATTGCCAGCCTCGATATCAGTGTCATCAGCCCGGCTAATTTGTTCCGCGCGAGCGGGCAAACCCTGGTCTTTCGGGGTTTCATAGCTGTCTATCAAGAAGAATTTGAGGAGCAGGAGGAACCTGAAGAGGCGCGGTTACCGGAACTACAGCTCGGCGAAGCAATACCGATCGACAAGCTATATGGCGAGCAGCATTTTACCCAGCCGCCGCCGCGCTACACCGAAGCAAGCCTAGTTAAGACGCTGGAAGAGCACGGGATTGGTCGGCCCTCTACCTATGCCACGATCATATCGACCTTGCTGGACCGGGAGTACGCCGTGCTCGACAAAAAGCACTTTTTGCCCACCGACGTCGGCAGGGTGGTCAACAAATTTTTGACCGAACACTTTACTCGCTACGTTGACTACGATTTCACCGCCAAGCTCGAAGACGAGCTTGATTTGGTGTCCACCGGCAAACGGAAATGGATTCCGCTGCTGGAGGATTTCTGGACAGGATTTAACCGCCTAATCGAGGACAAGAAACATTTATCTCGCAAGGAGGTGACGCAAGAAAAGCTCGACGAAGTCTGCCCAAAATGCGGCAAGCAGCTTACTGTCCGGCTGGGAAGGCGCGGCAAATTTGTCGGTTGCAGCGGTTTTCCCGCGTGCGACTATACGCGCAGCCTGAACGGGGAGCGGGAAACCTCGGAAATGGTGGAAGCGGTAAACGGGCGCAATTGCCCCAAGTGTGGGAGCGGCCTCGTGATAAAAAACGGTCCCTACGGCAAATTTGTCGGCTGTTCCGCTTACCCGAAGTGCAAGTTCATCGAGCCGCTCAGCAAGCCGCGTGACACTGGGGTGACCTGCCCCCAATGCAAGGCCGGCAATCTTATTGAACGCAAGAGCCGGTACGGCAAGGTTTTCTATTCCTGCAGCACTTATCCCAAGTGCAGGTACGCGATATGGAATCCGCCGGTAGCTCAGTCCTGCCCCAAGTGCAAATGGCCGATACTGACTCTAAAAACCACCAAGCGGCGGGGCGCCGAACTGGTATGTCCGGTAAAAGAATGCGGGTATGTTGGGAAGGCGCCGAGCTGAATCCTGCTACACGTCGAGGTTGCGGACCCGCAGCGCGTTGCTTTCTATAAAGGAGCGCCTCGGCTCCACGATATCCCCCATCAGGGTGGTAAAAATTGCATCAGCGCTGATCGCGTCTTCGATCTGAATGCGCAGCAGCCTGCGGCTTGCCGGGTTCATGGTGGTTTCCCACAATTGCTCGGGATTCATCTCTCCCAGGCCCTTGTAACGCTGAATTGAAATAGCTTTCCCAACTTGGTCCAGTAACCAATCCAGCGCTTGTTTGAATTCGGTAACCGGCCGTTGCTGGTCGCCCCGTTTCACATACGCGCCATTCCCCAACAGTCCGTGCAACGTCTGCGCGGTGCGCTTGATTTGCGCATAATCCCCGCTCCGCAAAAAGTCTTCGTCGAGCGAGGTGAAACGCAGGTTTCCATGCTGCGTCTTCTTGATAAGTAATTGGTATCTTTCGTTTTTTTCGTCATATTGTGCTTCGATCTGCAGCTCATCTTTGGGCACCAGAAGCGCCAGCGCGGCGGCACTTTTCTTTGCTGAAGGCGCGTCGGATAGGTCGATATCCGGTCCCTTGAGCAAAGCATACAGTACCGCGACATCAACGATCTGGCTCAAGCGCTCGATAATGGCCTCGGCGAGCAAATACTCCTTGGCTATTTTTTCCAGGGTCTGCTTGTTGAGCGGCTTTGCCTTGTCAGAGGTGTAGAGCTCTGCATTGCTTAACGCCAACTGAAGCAGATATTGCTTGAGTTCGTGCTCGTCTTTTATGTAGCGCTCGTCTTTGGCGTGTTTCACTCGGTACAGCGGTGGCTGGGCAATGTAGATGTGCCCGCGCTCGACGAGCTCGGGCATTTGGCGGTAGAAGAACGTCAGCAGTAAAGTGCGAATATGCGAACCGTCAACGTCGGCGTCGGTCATGAGAATCACCCTGTGATATCGCAGTTTGCCTATGTCTTTGTCATCACCGATTCCACACCCTAGCGCAGTGATGAGAGTCGCAACCTCCTGCGATGAAAGCATTTTGTCTAGTCGTGCTTTCTCGACGTTTAAAATCTTGCCTTTGAGCGGCAAAATCGCCTGAAATCTGCGGTCCCGCCCTTGCTTCGCCGAACCCCCGGCAGAATCCCCCTCGACTAGAAAGAGTTCGGACTGAGCCGGGTCCCTTTCCTGACAGTCGGCGAGCTTACCCGGCAATCCCATAGAATCGAGCACGCCCTTGCGCCGCGTCATGTCGCGCGCCTTGCGGGCGGCTTCCCGGGCTCGCGCGGCTTCGAGGATCTTACTGGTTATCACCCGCGCTTCAGCGGGTTTTTCAAGCAAGAATTCCATGAGCTTCTGACCCACGATTTCCTGCACTACCGGTTGAATCTCGGAGCTCACTAGCTTGTCTTTAGTTTGCGATGAAAATTTCGGTTCGGGCGCTTTGATTGAGAGTACGCAGCATAGACCTTCCCGCATGTCGTCACCCGTAGTCTCCACCCTGGCCTTTTTAGCAATCTCGTTTTGCTCAAGATATTGGTTCAGGGTCCGCGTCAGCGCCGCGCGTAATCCAGTAAGGTGAGTGCCACCGTCGCGCTGCGGAATGTTATTGGTGAAGCACTGCACTGACTCCTGATAGGAATCATTCCATTGCATGGCAACTTCTACAATAATTCCGTCCTTTTGCCCAAGAGCATGGAAAATAGTGCTGTGCAAGACATTCTTATTGCGATTCATGAATTCGACAAAACCCTTCACACCCCCGGTAAAGGCAAAGATTTCCTCTTTCCCGGTACGCTGATCAAGCAGCTTAATTTTTACACCGTTATTGAGGAACGAGAGCTCTCGCAACCTGCGCGCCAATATATCGTAGTGAAATTCAATTTGCCCGAAGGTCTCTTTACTCGCCAGGAAATGCACTTCGGTGCCTCGACGATCGGATTTTCCGACAACTTTGAGCGGCGCTACCGGCTCCCCGCCGCGAAACTCCATAAAATACACTTTGCCTTCGCGCCGAATGGTCAGCCTTAGCCATTCGGAGAGGGCGTTGACCACCGAGACCCCCACGCCGTGTAGGCCGCCAGCAATCTTGTAGGAATTACTGTCGAATTTGCCGCCCGCGTGAAGTTCAGTCATCACGATTTCTGCCGCAGATCGCTTCTGCTCATCGTCCTTGTGAATCTCGGTCGGGATTCCACGGCCGTTGTCTATGACGCTAATCGAGTTGTCGGTATGGATCGTCACCGTAATTTCATTGCAATAGCCAGCAAGCGCCTCGTCAATGGCGTTGTCCACCACCTCGAACACCATGTGGTGCAAACCGGTACCATCAGAGGTGTCACCAATGTACATTCCGGGGCGTTTGCGTACCGCATCGAGGCCCTTTAGTACCTTGATGCTGTCGGAATCGTATTCCCTGTCGTCTTTTTCCTGCAGATTTTTCTCGGTCATCAGGTCTCTCTTGGTTTCACGTGAAACATAGTTAAATCCTCATGGGCATGACCACGTATTTGAAGTCGCTGCTGCCCGGAATTGTAAACAATGCACTGCTGCTCGCGTCGCCAAACGCGCAGTCTATCAGGTCGCAATCCAGGTAATTCAGTACATCAAGTAAGTAGCTGATATTAAAACCAATATCTAATGGCTCGCCTTTGTAATCGACGTCCAGCTCTTCCTGCGCTTCTTCCTGTTCGTTATTGGTGCAAACGATGCGTAGGTTTCCCTCGCCGAGCACCCATCGGACGCCGCGGAATTTCTCGTTTGCGAGGATCGCGATCCGCTGTAGTGCCTGCTGTAAAAGCTGCCGCGAAATGACGATGTGCTTCTGGTAGCTGGTGGGTATCACACGCGCATAGTCGGGAAATTTCCCGTCGATCACCTTTGTTGTTAGGCATACATTCGAAAATGTAAATACCACTTGGTTCTGCGAAACTTCAATCGTGACCTCATTATCGGTATTTTCGAGTAGCCGGCTTAGTTCCATTACCGCTTTTCTAGGCAAAATCACTTCCTGGTGAGGTTTTTTCTGTTTCTGCGTAAGGCTGGCGTAACCGAGTCTGTGTCCGTCGGTCGCGATTACCTTTAGCTGATCCCCGTCCATAACCAGCAGCAACCCGTTCAGGTAATAGCGAACGTCTTGCTGCGCCATCGAATACTGAACGAGACCAAATAACTGTTTGAGATTCTTTTGCGTAAGCTTTTCCTTCTGTTGTGCTGCCGTCAGTGTTTGTCTGGGGAAATCTTGCGCCGGGAGCGTTTGTAGGCTGAAGTGGCTCTTGCCTGCTTTTACCAGGATCCGGTTATCTTTTTGCTCCAGCACAACTTTTGTCTTTTCCGGTAGCGCACGCAATATCTCCTGAAGCTTCCTCGCGGAAGTCGTAACTGCAGCATCTTCTCCCTTTCCACCGCATTCGGCTTCCGTCGCAATCTGGATTTCCAGGTCGGTCGCGACCAGATGGATTTTCTTTCCTTTACGCTCGAGTAATACGTTTGACAATATGGGCAGTGTGTGACGCCGCTCTACTATGCCGGAAACAGCCTGTAGGGGTCTCAGCAAGAGATCGCGGTCAGCTTCTATTAAAACCATGGTTTATTATTCCCTGAGTTTGAGACATGTTAATAGAATTCACCTGTTGTTGTGAGTATCCCGGGCAAGGCTTGATTAAATAAGGCAAACAACGGTCGCGAATGCGGTGGACAAACGTGCTGCAAGCGGGGGATAAATTGTGGATGTATTGCCCTGAACGAAAAGAATGGAAGAAATCCACAGCTCGGTTAACCCAGTCTCCTTTTTAGCTTCTGAGCACCTGCATCAAAGCAGTATAGTCGCGGGTAAGCTCCGTATCGCGCGAGCGAAGATCTGCGATCTTGCGACAGGCGTGAAGTACCGTGGTGTGATCACGGCCGCCAAAGGCATCTCCTATGTTCGGAAGACTCAATTCAGTGAGTTCTTTGGATAGCGCCATCGCGATTTGCCGCGGTCGCGCGAGGGCGCGGGAGCGCTTTTTAGAATACATTTCCGAGACCTTAATCTTGTAATAGTCGGCGACGGTTTTTTGGATGTTTTCGATCGAAACTTGCCTTAACTGCACGGCGAGGAGATCGCGCAGCGCCTCTTTGGAAAGGTCTACGGTGATGGGGAGCCCGGCAAATCGGGAAAATGCCAGAACGCGTTTCAGCGCGCCTTCTAATTCACGCACGTTGGATTGAATGTGCGTGGCGATGAAGAACGCCACGTTTTCATCAAGGGTGATTCCGTCCAAAGCGGCCTTTTTGAGCAAAATCGCCACGCGCATCTCAAGTTCCGGCGGCTCGATGGCCACGGTGAGACCCCATCCAAAGCGGGAAATCAGGCGATCTTCCATTCCGCATATTTCCTTGGGATAGGTGTCGCAAGTTATTACAACTTGTTTGCGAGCCTCGATTAGAGCGTTGAACGCGTAGAAAAATTCCTCTTGCGTACGGTTCTTGTTGCTAAAAAATTGTATGTCGTCGATGAGCAGCAAATCCAGCGAATGGTAATAACGCTTGAATTCGTCGAAGGCCTTGTGCTGGTAAGCGCGCACCACGTCGGAGACATACCTCTCAGCGTGCGTGTAGCGAACCTTGGCATCGGAGTTCTGTTCGTGCACCCGGTTGCCAATCGCTTGGAGGAGGTGGGTTTTTCCCAAACCAACACCGCCGTAAATAAACAGCGGGTTATACGCGGCACCGGGATGATCCGCAACCTGAATCGCTGCCGCGCGCGCGAGTTCGTTGGCCTTGCCGGTTACAAAATTATCAAAAGAAAACGAGGGGTTGAGTCTTGACAGATTTTTGCTCGAAGGTTTCGCGGCTGGGGCAGCAAGTTTAGACCTATCCTCGAGCACCGGTTGTGCGGCGCTTTTGTCGGCTAGGGCCAGCTCCAAGTTGACGGACTTGGCGAAATACTGTTCAGCCATTTTTTGAATGCGCGGCAGGAACCGCTCCTTGATCCACTGCATGACGAAACGGTTCGGCGCGACCAACAGGAGGGAATCATCCTCGGGGATGAACCTTAGCGGCTTAATCCAGGTATTAAACTGCTGCGGTGTCAGTTCTTTTTCGAAGTAAGCGAGGCAAGAAAGCCAAAAAGGATCCATTTCCGACCAGCGACGCAATTGAGGGAGCAACATTTAGATAAATTTGCTTTACATTATAACGAAACAATTCCAAGCGGGGGCAAAAAATATTTGGAGTTGACAGAATTCACGCATAAAGGTTGAATAGTCGGCTTTCTGACTGACCGAAGTAAGGGCAAGAGAATGAAGCGTACCTATCAGCCATCTAACACGAGGCGCAAACGAACTCACGGATTCTTAGTGCGGATGAAAACCCGGGGCGGTGCAGCAGTGCTGCGCGCTCGCCGAGCTAAAGGACGGTCGCGCTTGGGAGTAGAGTAGCCGGGGGTTGGTTTTCATTTATTCTCTGTCGAAAGCTTCTCGTCTCACGAAAACCGGACAGTTTTACGCGGTTTCCCATGCCGATGGATCCGAAAGCAGCGCGCTTTTTCAGGTTCTGGTAAAGCTCAAAGCTCAAGGGATCACGAGGCTGGGAGTGGTGCTCAGCAAGAGGTTGACACCGCGCGCGGTGGATCGCAGCTACGTGAAGCGTCTGATACGCGAAGAGTTTCGTGTTAGAAAACACACCCTAAGCGGCATGGACGTGGTGGTAAAAGTGCGTAGGACGCTGCCAAAAGCGCAGGCAAGTCAAGCTCGAGCGGAGCTTTCGGATTTATTCTCCCGGGTGTCGCAATGGGCCGCGCAGCGCTAGTGCTTATTGCGTTATACCGGTTTTTGCTTAGCCCGCTGCTCGGCAACAATTGCCGCTTCGTGCCCTCGTGTTCCGAGTACACTCGCGAGGCGATTGTCAAACTCGGTATTTTGAAAGGCAGTTGGATCGGGCTGAAGCGGATTCTACGTTGTCATCCATGGAACCCAGGTGGATACGACCCACTGCCCTGAAAGTGCAAGTTAATTAAATCTATGGACGTACAACGACTTTTCCTGCTACTGGTTTTTTGCCTTTCGGTATTTCTGTTGGTGGACGCATGGCAACGGCAAAACAGACCGGGCCCGGCGCAGCCGGCCGTGAGTTCAGGCAAGACCGAGCAGGCAGCGCCTAGCCCGAGCGAAAAATTGACTGGGGTACAGCAAGCGCCGGCTAGCAAGCAATTGGCGGCAACTTCCGCTGGCAAAAAAATTTCTGTCAAAACCGATTATTTAATTGCGGAAATTGACACGGCGGGAGGAAATCTCAGCCGGCTGGAGTTGCTAAATCACCGCGACACCTTGGACAAGAAGAAAAATTTCGTGTTGCTCCGAGACGAGCCGGAACATATTTACATGGCTCAAAGCGGCTTAATCGGTAACGGGTTGCCGACCCATAAGACCCAATATACCGCGGATGCTACCAGTTATGTGCTCAAAAACGGGGCGGACAGCTTGGCCGTTAAGCTCGCGGCGCCTGAGGTCGACGGGATTAAAGTTACCAAGGTCTATACATTTCACAGGAGCAGCTATCTGATAGATGTTTCGTTCGAAATAAGCAATAACAGCAAAAGCCCATTGCAGCCCTACGCATATTTCCAGTTCCTGCGCGATAGCAAGCCGCCTGAAGGCGAAACTCGGATGGTTCCGACCTACACCGGCCCGGCGATTTACACCGACCAGGAAAAATTCGAGAAAATCAAGTTCGAAAGTATCGACAAGGGAAATGCGAAGTACCCGCAAAATGCAGATAATGGCTGGGTTGCGATATTACAGCATTATTTCCTCGCAGCTTGGTTGCCCAAAGACAAAATGCCGCGGGAGTACTACATGAAAAAAGTGGGCGAAAACCTGTACTCGGTCGGGGCAATCCTACCCGTCGCCAGAGCGCAACCCGGTGAGACCGTCGCCATCACCGTTCCGTTCTACGCCGGCCCGCAGGAGCAGGACAGTCTCAGCAAACTCGCCCCAGGTTTGGGGCTCACGGTAGATTACGGCTGGCTCACGGTAATTGCGGTGCCCTTATTTTGGGTCCTGTCCTGGCTGCACCGCTGGGTGCACAACTGGGGTGTAGCGATCATCCTGCTTACAGTTTTGATTAAGTCTTTATTTTATCCATTGTCCGCCGCGAGTTACCGGTCCATGGCGAAAATGCGCGTGCTGGCGCCCAAGATGCAAAAGATCAAAGAGCAATACGGCACCGACCGACAAAAGCTGCACCAGGCAATGATGGAACTTTATAAGACCGAAAAAATAAATCCGCTGGGAGGTTGTTTGCCGATAGTGGTGCAGATTCCAGTGTTCATCGCTCTCTACTGGGTGCTCTTGGCCAGCGTGGAGTTACGGCATGCTCCGTTTGCGTTTTGGATTACCGACCTTTCCGCGCCCGATCCCTATTACGTGCTGCCGGTCATCATGGGGATCACGATGGTCATACAAGCACGCTTGAGCCCGGAACCACCCGACCCGATCCAGGCCAAGGTTATGAAGATCATGCCGGTTGCCTTTAGCGTTTTTTTCCTATTCTTCCCCGCTGGCTTGGTGCTGTACTGGCTGGTAAACAATATTCTGTCTATTGCCCAACAGTGGCAAATAACGCGCTCCATCGAGCGGGCAAAGCCGGCTCATGGGAAGCGTTGACATCATCGCGGCCATCGCCACTGCAGCTGAGCGCGCCGCGATCGGCGTGGTGCGTGTAGCCGGTCCCGATCTTAAGGCACTGGCTCGAGCGCTGCTAGGCAAGGTGCCCGCTGCCAGGCATGCCGTGCTCTGTGATTTCCTGGATGAAAATAACGAGGCCATAGACCGCGGCATCGCCCTTTATTTTCCCGCACCGCATTCTTATACCGGACAAGATATGCTCGAATTGCAAGCACATGGCGGTTCCGCTGTTTTGAAATTGCTCCTGCGCAGATGCCTGAGCTTAGGGGCACGGCTGGCTGAACCGGGAGAATTCACGCAGCGCGCGTTTCTAAATGACAAGCTCGATCTGGCGCAAGCGGAAAGCGTCGCCGATCTCATTGAGGCCAGCACCGGGGAGTCAGCAAAGAGCGCCATGCGCTCGCTGCAGGGTGCGTTCTCCATTGAAGTCAATACCCTCATCAAATCACTCATTGAATTACGCATGCTGGTTGAGGCCGGTATAGATTTTCCCGAAGACGACACCGGGCGGCTCGAGGAAGCTAATAGCGCGAGGAAATTGCGAGCGATACAGGCGCAGCTTGAAAAAGTGATGCGCGCAGCGCATCAAGGCAACATTCTCCGCGAGGGGATCACTGTGGTGCTTGCCGGGCGGCCCAACGTTGGTAAATCGAGCCTGCTGAACCGCTTTGTCGGAGAAGACGTGGCGATTGTCACCAGTGTTCCCGGGACGACGCGTGATGCGATACGCCAAGCCATCGAAGTCCAAGGTGTGCCATTGCATATCGTGGACACTGCGGGTCTGCGGGACACTGGAGACGAGGTGGAAAAAATCGGGATCGCCCGCACTTGGGCCGCGATAGAAAAGGCCGATGCAGTGCTCTTGGTAATTGACAGCGCTCTGAGCGAGCCGCAGGAAGACAGAAAAATTCTTGCACGTCTTCCGAACAACTTGCCGCGCATCTGCGTCTACAACAAGATCGACTTGCTAGCAGGCGAACCCCGAACTGAAGCGCTGGATGGCGAAGTACGCGTTTATCTTTCGGCGAAAACCGGCGCGGGAATGGACTTGCTATATTCCCAGTTGCTAAATACGGTGGGTTGGCAGCCCACTGGCGAAGGGGTGTTTATGGCGCGCGAGCGGCATTTGAGCGCGCTAGGCGAAGCCGCCCGGCATTTATCCGAGGCGCTGGAGAATCGGCAGCATATTGAGTTTTTCGCTGAAGAATTGAGGCTTGCGCAAGACGCGCTCTCAAGTATCACCGGCGAATTTACCAGCGATGATTTGCTCGGCGAAATATTTTCCCGCTTTTGTATAGGAAAATAATTCAAGGTTTCATTTCCTCCAGTCGCCGCGCTTGGCATTTTTTCAGTCTCGCCCTAGAAACTGTCCCCGGCGGTCATAAGCAAGGGGAGATGTTGAGTTGTTCAGCGATTTTGCTCCGTTGACAAGTTGCTTCGCGGCTTGCGAAATTCCACTACGATAACTTTTATAGGGAGTCAGGCCCCGAAATCAATGTTCCTGGCAACAACCTGAGGTGCTTGCCTGATCAGTGAATTATCTCGGTTTGCTAGCTTTTACATAACGCGATTCGAGGCGCACGGCCGCGCCGGATAAGTTGCACCAAAATCCTAAACCCAAATACGAGTACTCGACGGCTGGAATCCGGTCTCCCCACCGGATATGACATAGCCTACGAGGAAGCTCAGTATAGAAATAAAGATGCTTGCAAAAAACGCCGTCCAGAATCCCGACACTTTGAAGCCCCGAACGAGTGAGGAAACGAGCAGCACCATAAGGGCATTTAAAACCAGAATGAAAAACCCAAAAGTAATGAGGGTTAATGGCAATGTTAGCAATATGAGCACCGGGCGGAGTATTGCGTTGACAAATCCCAGCAGCAATGCAGAAACAATTAAGGACGATTTAGTTTCAAAGCTTATACCGTGGAAGACATGGCTCGCCACCCAGAGTGAAAGCGCGATGATTCCCCAATGTAACAGGAACAAAATTAAATTTTCTAACATGGAGGTTTCTCGATTTAATTTGAATGTTCGCTTGGAATGCAAACTACCAGGAACGCCTATGAATTTAGGTAGTGTGATTGGGAAACTGCTAAACTGAGCGCCGCTATGGCCAACGCCTGATGGGCAGCTAGTCTAAGCCTTTCATTCCGAAATGTTCTATTCCATCCCGCCGGTTACCAAGGCGCTAATTTTGGTGAATGTCATCATGTTTATCGCCGAGGTTCTGGTCGGGGATCCGCTCACTTTGAACCTAGCGCTCTGGCCGTGGGGAACAACGTCTACAGTCAGCGGGTTCGTAGGGTTTCAGCCGTGGCAGCTGGTCACCTACAGTTTCCTTCACGCCAATATGGTGCATCTTTTTTTCAACATGTTTGCATTGTACATGTTTGGCGGAGAGCTTGAGCGGCTGTTTCGTCCCAAGCGCTTTCTTAATCTTTACTTCGCAAGTGTGATCACTGCCGCAATCACACAGCTCATCGTTTCCGGAATCTCGGGTGGCGAGCCTTATCCTACGGTTGGCGCATCGGGCGGCATTTTCGGCCTGTTGCTCGCGTATGGGGTCTACTTTCCAAACCGGACGATTATCCTGCTCATCCCGCCTATCCCATTGCCCGCACGTTTGTTCGTGATCCTATACGGAACGCTGGAACTGTATCTGGGAGTAACCGGGACACAGGAGGGAGTTGCGCATTTTGCGCACCTAGGAGGCATGTTGGGCGCCTGGCTATTGATCCAGTATTGGCGTGGCCGCCCCCCATTTGCTAGACGCTGACTTCAAACGCGATGCTAGTGGAAACTGTGCTTCCGGCGAATAATCGACTCGGCAATTGCGCGGCAGGCGTTGCGTCAAAAATCCGATTCGAAAAAGCGCGCCTACGGCTTGAGCGAGCGCGCATTTCCTTTTCCTTTAGACAAGGGTGTTTTGCCTGCCGGGTAACCGTTCTTCTTCAGGATATAGGCTGTGATGTCGGCTAGCTGCGAGTCCGATACTGCACCTGGGTCGTTTGCCGGCATATTCTGATGCTCGAA
>DASPRI010000101.1:0-3110 GCA_035624535.1 Burkholderiales bacterium | reverse complement strand
GCCGGCAGAAAAAGCGGAAAGCAAGAAGACTGCAACCGCCAAGCCGGCCGCGCCGCGAGCTGCTGCCACCAAGGCCGAGCCCACGCAGCCGGCAACTGCTGCGCCGGCGGCAAAGGCGGAAACCGCGCAGCAGGAGAAAATGAAGGATTGCAATGCGCAGGCCAGCAAGCAAAAGCTTAAAGGCGATGACCGCAAGACATTCATGAAGTCATGCCTCTCAGGCACGACCCAAGCCACGCAAGAGAAAAAGCTCACGCCGCAGCAGCAAAAAATGGAGGACTGCAATGCACAGGCGAAAAGCAAGAAACTCACTGGCGACGACCGCAAGAAATTCATGAAGACTTGCCTCTCGGCCAAGTAGACCATCTAGACATCAGCTAGTCCGCAAACCCCGCTTCGGCGGGGTTTGTCTTTTCACGATTGCTTACCTGGGAGCAAACCGGATCCCGGCCGAATTTGTTCTGCGCGATTCTAAATGCCAGAGGTCAAATTTAGACGCTTCAAGAATGACCCGTCTCTGACCGCATTATCCCCTCTGGTTTCGCCTTTCCTGCCCTCCGAGTCTCGCATTGGCGCGCACACCGCCCGAAGAGAAGTTACAGCCGATAACGCATCCTCTATTTTGATCTCCCCCATCCATGCAAGCTGAATCCAGTTTCGCTCGCGCAGATAACTACTTAAATATCCGATCCTGAAATACTTGGTGGCCATCTTCTCGCCGATTTCCACGCTGTCAAGCTCGCGGGGCAATGCGATCGTAACAACAAATGGCGCCGCATCCGCCTCTTCGCCTATCACCTTAAATCCCTCGCTAACGAGTGCCTTGCGAATGGTTGAAGACAACAATATGCGCCGCTCAAGGTCTTTCACTTTGAAACGATCAAGTGCCGCTGCCAAAGCTCGAATCAGGCCGGAAGAATTCGTAAACGGGATGCTCTGCTGCGCTGCATACAAGCCGAGATCCAGATACCTGGGAATCGCGCAACCACTGTGCAGAACTCCTTTCCTGTGAAAAACAAAAGCCAGCCCAGGCAATCCTGCTAATCCTTTGCCACTGACAGCCGAAGCAAACATCACGTCTTGAAGATCCAGCGCAACGTTGCAGAACGAACTCACGCAATCGAGTATCGAATCAGCTCGCAGCTTCCTGGCTAATGCCTTGAACTTGGCCAGATCATTGAGAATGCCCGTTGAAGTTTCACAGTGCGCCATCCAGATCCAGCGCGGATTTTCGTCACCTAAGAGTTGACCCGCGATAGATTCAAAGTCGAATGCCTTGCCCCAGTCTATTTTGTAGGCGCTGAAGTTCAAGTCTGCGCGCTTCGCATGATCAATCAAGCGCTCGCCGAATTCTCCGTTTGACAGCACCGTGCCGCGGCCTGGTAAAAAGCGCAACTGCTGAGCGATGGCATCGTTTGCCAAGGTCCCGCTTCCCAGCATTACTTGGACAGCTTCGGCTCCAGCAATTTTTACCAAGCGCTCGCGGCAGCTTTCGAGGATGGCTACAACCTCAGGCAACCGGTGCGGCTGGGGTGTCGCGGCAGCTGCTTTGACCACGTCGGGGTGGACTTGCGCCAGGTTTGGCAGCATGCATTTATACGCGCGTTTGGCGCCGGAAAGCGGTGTTTTGCCCTGCGAATCGAGCCACGTCACCCTTTTGGAGAGACGTTCAATTGCTATTCCCATGGGTTGGAAAAATGCGCCCGGTTTGCCAGTGAGCGGTCCGAAGGCTTCAAATCCCAGGTGGAGATATAACCTGATCTGGTTTGTACTCCCGGAGATCAGCGCATAATCCAGGCGCCGTTCTCTGCACACATTGAGGAGTTCACGAAACAGGCCAGGTAAAATGTGCGTGTGTCGGTAACCCGGTCGTACGGTTAATAGGCGTAGTTCACACAGCGACCGGTTGGCAGGGATGAACTTGTCGAGGTCAGCAAGCTTCTCGTCAAGGGAAAATGGCCTGACTGAACGTATAGCGACCATGCCCACTACGTTCGCACCATCTTTGCAAATCACATATGCATTTTCAGAGTGAAATCTATCAATCAATCTTCCGTCCTCTTTTGGAGCATAGTGCGGAATTTCGCGGGTGAAAGTTTGGTGAGTCAAGCGGAATATCTGCTCAAATTCGTCGGGCGTTTTTGCCAAGCCGAAATGCAGATTCACATTTTTGCTTTTCATCGGGCATCTCCTTGACCGGATCGTCTATCGCTCTGGAAAAGCCCAAAGCGATGAGTCCAAGAAAGAATCGCCAGGATCAGAACACAGAATACCGCCGCTCGCGCAGAGCTGACCAACACAGGACTAAGCAGGATTCCCGCACCAAACGCAAGCAAAGCGCTTTTTTCGACATTTTGATTCGCTAGGCGGGCCAACAAGTAGGCTACCGCGACAACGGCCAAAATGGAAGGCTGCCAGACAATGAATGCGCCAGCAGCGGGCGCGACGCCCTTACCGCCGTTAAACTTCAATTGCGCCGGCCACACATGACCCACCACCACCGCAGTCGCCGCCATCCCTATCTGCGGCTCATTTGCGTGTACCGCTATTGCCGCCAGAGCAACAATAGCCCCTTTTGCAAAATCCCAGCCGAATACCAGCGCGCCGTGCCTTGTGCCAAGTAAGCGAGCGGCATTGCGCGCGCCTGCGGTGCCGCTTCCGGTTTGGCGAACATCCCGACCCGTTCGCCAATAGGTAAGATAATAACCTGCCACCGCAGCGCCGATTGCGTACGAGAAAACAGCAATAGCAAACGTCGAGATTGCCGTCTCCATTGGCCAGCCCCCAAATGTTCGCCAGGAAGATTCCTAGAACCCCTGGCTAAGTTACCAGCTTTATTTTATTTTGTTTGCGCAGCAAGATGAAAATCGGATTTCCGGATCACGCCGTTCACGCCTTTGACTTTATCAACCACTTGAGTTACCTCAAAGTCAACTGCGGCGCTCGCATAAGCCAATGCCGTGGCACGGTCCATCCCGAGCTTCTCGTTGAGAAACTGGACGGTTTGGCGCGTTGCGTCCTTCATTGCTTCATTCAGGTCGGGATTGAGTCCTACAGTGATCCAGTATTTCGAATTCTCCGCAAACGGATTCTTCATCGGCGCCGGAAGC
>DASPRI010000072.1:0-10102 GCA_035624535.1 Burkholderiales bacterium | reverse complement strand
TATTACCGTGGACACACTCAAGCGCATGATCAAGCCCGACCGGCTCACCATCATGACAGTGGAACTGGATGATGGATCCGGTTATGGACGCATCCTGCGCGATGATTACGGCAATGTATCGCGCATCGTCGAGCACAAAGACGCCACACAATTAGAGCGCGAGATCCGCGAAGTTAACACTGGCATCATGGCGATTCCGAACTCGCGGCTGAAAAACTGGCTGAGCCGGCTGAGCAATAAAAACGCACAAGGGGAATACTACCTTACCGATATTGTGGCGCTGGCGATCAAGGATGGTGCCAAGGTTTCCGCCGTTCAGCCGCGACATCTTTGGGAGACTTTAGGGGTCAACAGCAAAACCCAGCTTGCTCAGCTCGAGCGAACGTATCAGCGGGAGCTCGCCAAACAATTGCTCGAGCGCGGCGTTACCATTGCCGATCCCGAGCGCATCGACGTTCGCGGCGAGCTCGTATGTGGAACGGACGTGGATATTGATATCGGCTGCGTCTTTGAGGGCACTGTGGCCTTGGGCAATAATGTCAAGGTCGGCGCGCATTGCGTACTTAAGAATGTGACGATCGCCGCAGGCACGGAACTATTGCCAAATTGTGTCATCGATGGCGCGCATATTGGCAGGGACTGCCGCATCGGGCCCTACTCACGCATCCGGCCCGGAACCGTGCTGGAAAGCCGGGTGCATGTCGGAAATTTTGTAGAAGTGAAAAACAGCCGCGTGGGCGATAGAAGCAAAGCCAATCACTTGAGCTACCTTGGCGATGCCACCCTGGGCAAGGATGTCAACGTCGGCGCTGGCACCATTACCTGCAATTACGACGGCGCCAATAAGCTGCGGACGGTAATCGAGGACGGCGTTTTCATCGGTTCGGATACACAGATCGTGGCGCCGGTAACCCTTCGCAAGGGCGCGACCATCGGTGCTGGCACTACGGTGACCGAGGACGCACCGGCTGGAGAACTCACGCTGTCCCGTGTCAAGCAAATGTCTATTCGCGGGTGGAAGCGTCCGGTGAAGAAATCAAAATGAGCAATAAACCATGTGCGGTATAGTCGGTGCCATTGCTCAGCGTGACGTCGTGCCGATACTGCTCGAAGGATTGCGACGCTTGGAATACCGCGGTTACGATTCCGCGGGGCTCGCAGTAGTGAACGACGGACTGAAGCGCATTCGTAGCGTGGGGCGCGTCGCCGAATTGAGCAACCAGGCGCAAAAGCGCAAGGTACATGGGCAACTGGGAATCGCGCATACACGCTGGGCGACTCACGGCGCACCCACTGAGAAAAACGCACATCCTCATGTGAGCGGCGATTCATTGGCAGTGGTGCATAACGGCATCATAGAGAATCACGAAGCGCTGCGGGATAAACTCACAAAGCTCGGCTACGAATTTTTATCGGACACCGACACCGAGGTGATCGCGCATTTGATCCACTTTCATCGTCGCAAAAGGAAGGATTTGCTGGACGCAACGCGTCAAGCGTTGGCTGAACTCAGGGGCGCGTATGCTATAGGCGTGGTGGATTCCGGCGAACCGCAACGCCTGGTGTGCGCACGCAAAGGCAGCCCACTTCTTCTGGGTTTGGGCAGAGGCGAAAACTTCATCGCTTCGGACGTATCGGCGCTTCTGCCGGTAACGCAAAAGATCATTTATCTCGAAGAAGGCGATATCGCCGACCTCGGCATATCCGCATACCGCGTGATTGACGCCAAGGGCAATACTGCGAAGCGCGCGGTGCACGTGAGCGAGCTGAACCCGCAGGCCGCGGAACTCGGTAGTTATCGCCACTTCATGGAAAAGGAGATCCACGAACAGCCGCGCGCGATTTCCGACACTTTGGAGGGGGTAGGTGTGATGCTCACTCCCGAAATATTCGGTCCCGGAGCGGGAAAAACTCTTGGGCGGGTTAAGAGCGTACTGATCATCGCATGTGGCACGAGCTATCATGCCGGGCTCGTCGCCCGTTATTGGCTCGAGGGACTAGCGGGAATTCCTTGCAATGTCGAAGTGGCCAGCGAATACCGTTACCGCGACACTGTACCGAACTCCGACACGCTGGTAATTGCGATATCGCAATCCGGCGAGACCGCGGACACGCTGGCGGCGCTTAAGCATGCTAAAACGCTTGGCCACAAGCATACGCTTTGCATATGTAATGTTCCCGAATCCGCCTTGGTGCGCGAGTCCGGGATGAGGTATATGACGCGCGCAGGTCCCGAAATCGGTGTCGCCTCAACCAAAGCCTTCATCACTCAGCTCGTGGCGCTGTTTACGCTGGCACTGGTGTTGGCAAAGCAGCATGGGCGCTTAGATAAAAAACGCGAAGCAGCATGGGCCACAGCCTTACGCCACCTGCCGAGCGCGGTGCAAAACGTGCTGAGACTGGAAAATCAAGTTTCGGCGTGGGCGGAAAAATTCGCGGCGAAGGAGCACGCCTTGTTCCTGGGGCGCGGCATCCACTATCCCATCGCCATGGAAGGTGCCCTGAAACTGAAAGAAATTTCCTACATTCATGCGGAAGCGTACCCGGCGGGCGAGCTCAAGCACGGGCCTCTAGCACTTGTGGATAGCGAAATGCCGGTAGTGGCGGTCGCACCGAACGACGCATTGCTGGAAAAACTCAAATCGAATTTGCAGGAAGTGCGCGCGCGCGGCGGCGAGCTTTATGTCTTCGCCGACGCCGATTCCCACGTCCAGGAAGGCGAGGCGATACACGTCATTCGCATGCAGGAGCACGCGGGCTATTTAAGCCCGATACTCCATGTCGTGCCGCTGCAACTGCTCGCGTATCATGCGGCGCTGCGTAGAGGCACCGATGTGGACAAGCCGCGAAACCTTGCGAAGTCGGTGACAGTCGAATAGAAGGTCCCTTGCGCCCTGGGGAATTGCCATTTTTGCGGTCGTGGTGCGGAAAGCCGGTACTATGCCGCCGCCTAGTTTAGCCGAAGCGGATTGATCTCGGCCTCGTCACTCGCCATCGCATTGCACGGATTGTTTAGTTTAGAGAAGGGTACTAAAACCTGGTGCTGTTTAGATCGAATTTCAAATTGGCGAATGTTATTTATATCGGTCGGGAAATTCCTATCCGATGTTCAAGCCCAGGATACGCGAAACTAATTCGGTCAGGGAAAGATTACTTTTTTTGCAAGGTAAAATCGCAAGCGTAAAGAATTGGCATTCTGACCGGGCCAATGCAGATTTAGTCTCCTTCTTCGTTCCGAATGACTTGGTAAGAAATTCCGGATAGGTAAGCGGTTAAGGGTGGACACAACTAGTAATATTCTTCCGCGATATCCTTATTTGTGTAGTCCTTAAGCATCGACGCCGCGATCAGGCTTACTATCGCACAGAACAGAATAAAGCCGGCTATCGCGTACCCAGACTTGTATTGCGCAAACAATGCTGTTGCGATAAGGGGTGCCGGTCCACCGGCGATGACAGACGCGAGCTGGTACCCCAATGACGCTCCGCTGTAGCGCAGGCGGCCGGTGAATGATTCCGCGATCAGCGCCGCTTGCGGTCCGTACATCATGTCGTGCGGGATCAACGAAAGGAAAATCGCCAGAAAGATCCACCCCGGAACCAATGTGTCAAGCAGCGCGAAGTAGATGAAACCGAACACGCCGGTGACTACTGCTCCAAGCAAATACATCAGCCTGCGACCGATGCGATCGGACAAGTATCCCGCGAGCGGAATTGTGAAAAACGAAAGCACAGATGCAGTGAGCACGCCCGTGATCAGCAGGTCGCGTGAAATCTTCAAATTGACCGTCCCGTAGGTAAAGACAAAAGCGGTGAAGATGTAGAACGGTGCTTGCTCTCCCATGCGCGCGAACGCAGAGAGGATAATCTCCCTTGGTTGACGCTTAATCACCTCGAGCATTGGCGCCCGCTCAATCCTTTTTTCGGCCACCAGGCGCCTAAATGTCGGTGTTTCCATAATTCTGAGCCTGATATAGACTCCGATAGCTACGAGAATGATGCTCAAGACGAACGGCGCGCGCCATCCCCATTCCAGGAATTGGTCTCCGGACATCGCGCTGAATGCCAACACAGCCAGGTTCGCCAGGAACAACCCCGCCGGAACACCAAACTGCGGCCAAGACGCGACAAAACCGCGGTGAGCGTTAGTCTTGGCCCACTCCATGGCTAACAACACCGAGCCGCCCCATTCGCCCCCCACTCCGACGCCTTGTATAAAACGTAACAGGGTCAGCAGGATGGCGCCCCAGATCCCGATCTGTTCATAGGACGGAACGAAGGCCACCAGGAAAGTCGCGACGCCCATGAGCAAAAGCGTAGCGATCAGTGTCGACTTACGGCCAATGCGGTCGCCGTAATGGCCAAAGATTGCGGCACCCACCGGTCGCGCCACGAACCCGACCGCATAGATCAAAAATGCCTCTAATGTCCCGACCAGAGGCTCGGATCGCGGAAAGTACAATTTGGCGAAGACCAGCCCTGTCACTATGCTGTACAGAAAGAAGTCGTACCATTCAATTGTGGTGCCGATCGTACTCGCGATGACAGCACGTCGCAACTGCGTGCGGTGCTCAGCGTCTGAAAGTAAAGTTACTTCAGCTGTGGATGTCGCCATGATTCCCCCTCCTTGGATCTGATTTTCCTCGTTTTTGCATCAGCCGCTGCTGGTCAACTGCCTTTTAGACTGTGTCATACGGAACCCGCAGCGGCGGCCGTGATTGCCACCAAATTGCCTTTTTAAATGCTGGTTATGATTATCTGCCTTCGTTGTCACCTCCGCGTTTGCCGATCGAGCCTAGTTCTTGTGTGTTCCCGTGCACCGAATCAAGCGGTCGGTACCCTCAAGTATTCTATTCCGCCGCGGCAAGCGCCACAAGTAACTGTCAGTTTTGCGCGGCACACGCTGCGGCGTTATGTAAGCTTTGAAGTTAATGCCTAAAGGTTCGATCTCGGCGCGGTGATTTGCTTGACATGCCGTGGAAAATGCCGGATATCGCTGCGCAGTCAGCGCTTTCTTCCGGGTTGAATTTAGCGACCCTAAGTCAGTGCCCAGAGCGAGATGGTTGCGAGGCATTCGGCCGATCCTTAAATCCTGGTCCGCTTCTAGTAAAAGCTATGCACACGGTCGCACCATGAGAAATCCGACATTTCGCTAGATGGTAAATTCCGCTAGAATTCCTATTTTGCAATCTATCTGATTTCGAATTTGATTTTCCGCACAAGTTGCTGGTGAAATTCCTGTGGCAATTCAAAAGTTAGGTCGGTACGAAATTCAGTTGAAACTGGGACACGGCACTACAGGTACCGTGTACAAAGCGATCGACCCCGTAATCGAGCGTACCGTAGCGATCAAGGCAATTGATCTGGATTTGCCCAAAGACGAGTTCAAAGATTTTGAGGAGTGCTTCAATCGCGAGGTAAAGTCTGCGGGCCAATTAAATCATCCGAACATTGTCACGATTTATGATGCCGGCGAGACCGATACCACGGCCTACATTGCGATGGAATACCTGGAGGGGCAATCCCTGCGGGAAATTATTAAAGCCGAATCCGGCTTGTCATTTGACCGAATCAGCGAGATCGGGGCACAGATTGCGGATGGTTTGGCCTACGCGCAAGAGCACGGCATCGTGCACCGTGACATCAAACCCGCAAATATCATGATTACAAAAACCGGCCAGGTGAAAATCACCGATTTCGGTATTGCCTACCTTCCTTCCGGCTCAAAGACCGAGACTGGCACGATTCTCGGCTCGCCCAAGTACATGTCGCCCGAGCAAGTCGTAGGAAAAACTGTTGATGGCCGATCCGACATTTTTTCGCTGGGGGTAGTTCTGTACGAAATGGTGACTGGCAAAGCACCGTTCGACGGCGATTCCATCGGCGCCATTATGTATCGCATCCTAAATGAAACGCCAGTTGATATCAGGCAAATCAACAAACACATCCCAGCGGGGTTCGATTTTATAATTTCCAAGGCACTGGCTAAGCTTCCCGAGCAACGCTACCAGAAAGCAAGCGAGCTTGCCCACGATTTGAGGCACTATGAAAACTTGTCACCGCCGTCCTCCCAGCTTGAGCAACTCAAGGGACCTCCACAGAAAACGCTGGAACGAAGGGCGGCCCGCAGAAAGGAGTCTGCAGTAAAAACACTTGAATTGGTGCCTGATACCAGAAAACAACCGGTGTTTCCGCCAGCGACCCAAATGAAAAGCACGGCGAAGCAGACTGATCGCGCATATCCCATTATCGAATTACCCGGCGCGAAAGGTAGCGAAGGCCAGCACAGCTTAAATCCGATGCGCAAAGAACATTCTGGCCGCAAGTCATTCCTCGTGGTCGCTAGCTGGCTCGGGATCGTAGCACTGGGGTCATACTTATTTTTCGGCGAATGGTGGCCCGCTTATGAGAAGCGTTTTGCAGGAAATCCGGTTACATCGCAAAACGCCAAACAAGAGCTGCCTAAAAGTGCGGCTAGCGACCAGGGGTCCTCGCTGCCTGATGCTAAGAAATCGCCAGGAACGGCGCAAAGCGGCAGGATTAGCAATGCACCGTTAGCGCCTGGGGGTGAAGTTGGATACTTGAATTTCGATGTGACGCCGAGAGGCGAGATTTTTGTAGATGGATACAAGGTTGGCTTTTCGCCACCGCTGAAAAAGCTCTCAGTTACGCGCGGGACACACCGGGTAGTGGTAAAGAGCCGAATGCCCCCCTACACATATGTTTTTAGGGTAGACGTCGAAGAAAACCAGTCCACTTTTGTCAAGGCACACTTTGAGGCTCCTGAAGGCTGAAACTCGGTCCCGTTTTCAGCCGATTTGCTACCGCGAAAGAGGGTGGCAACAGCTCTACGCATTTTTTCGGGTCTTGAATGGCGCACAAGGGAATAAAGGCTAGATGCCGACGAAGGGTCGGTTCGAGTCTGGGAAAATGCAGCTGCGATTAAATTTGGAAATCGCAAGATTCCAGATGGATCCCGTGGATTGAAGTTATCCGTAGCCTGAATCAAAATTTTCGGCTAAATTGTCGATTATTCCATGTCGGCGTTGTGGTGATAAACAACGTAAGTATTTGAATTTAAACACGCGTCATTTACCTTTACGCCCGGGCATTGCTTTTTTAAATAAGAATTATTATCATTTTCTAAAACCCCGGGAGTATTTTCATGCGCACATTACTCGTTGCACTCTTTTTCCTGCCGTTTCTAGCCTCGGCAGAAGACTACGAATACAGGTTGACGATTCAGGACCACCAATTCAAACCCGCTGAACTGCGGGTTCCCGCCGGGAAAAAGCTTAAGCTCATCGTAGAAAATCAGGACTCATCTGCAGAAGAATTCGATAGTCACGCATTGAATCGAGAAAAAGTTATCCCCGCAAAATCTTCGGCGCCAGTCTATATTGGGCCACTTTCGCCCGGCCGATATCCGTTCGTTGGCGAGTTCCACTCGGATACCGCCAACGGCGTGGTCGTTGCCGAGTAAGCGACGCGATGATCGCAGCACTCATTATCGTCTTCCGGGAAATTATTGAGGCCGGCATCGTGGTCGGCATCGTGCTTGCGGCGACGCGCGGTGTTGCGAAGCGAAGCCTCTGGGTCGCATACGGCATAGTCGGCGGTGCTGCTGGTGCATGCCTGGTGGCGGTTTTCGCAGGAGCAATGAGTAATGCCTTTGCCGGCTCAGGACAGGAGCTGTTCAACGCAGCGATCCTGCTGTTCGCGGTTGCCATGCTGGCCTGGCACAATGTTTGGATGTCGCGCCACGGTCGCGAGATTAGCGCGGCGGTAAGGTCCGTTGGCGAGGCCGTTGCTGCGGGTAGCCGAACGATGGCCGCGCTCGCCACCGTGGTCGGCATTGCGGTGCTACGCGAGGGTTCCGAAGTGGTGCTATTCCTGTTCGGGGTCGCGGTGTCGAGCAAGGATTCGGCGCTTGCAATGACAGTGGGAAGTCTTGCAGGCGTACTGCTTGGCGCCGGCGTGTCGTTAATTATGTATTACGGCTTGTTACGTATCCCGGTCCGGTATCTCTTTTCTGTTACGAGTTGGCTGATTGCGCTGCTCGCTGCGGGCATGGCAGCTCAGGCCGTTTCATTCCTCCAGGTTGCCGGTGTCGTGAAATCTTTTGCCAAGACGCTTTGGGATACCTCGAATTACCTTGCTGACGACAGCATTTTCGGCAAGATCCTGCACGCATTGATTGGCTATACTGATCGGCCGACCGCCCTCCAGCTTTTTGCTTATCTCGGTACACTCGCGGCGATCTTGATCCTCATGCGACTGCTGGGAACGGCGACTCGCCGGCCGGCGGTCGCGTGAAAGCTTGGTTAACGGACAGGTATTCGAGAATACTGAAAACTACAGGTCAATGAATACGATTGTTCCGGAAGCACGATGTGCGTCGTCCCTCAGTGGGCGAATTGCGCCCACAATTGCAAGCGAGCAACTGATGCAAGGCAAGCGCGAAATCATCATACGGCACGGTCTCGAGAAATACCGTCTGAGAATCACTGCCGCCGGAAAACTGATACTCACGAAGTAGCCTCTATCCCGCAGCAGCACTTAATTCAGCCAGCCAGCCGCGCCACTTCAGGCGCGGAGTAGCCAGCCATAAACCCGGTCCGCCCAGCGGATCACAGAGAGAGGTTGGCAATGGTCATTCCAGTTGAAGTATTCCGCGGGATTTTCATTTTAGCTTTAGAAACCACGATCCGGCTGAATCCAGCAAACGCAAGCATGCCCCGGTGGTGCGCTTTTTTCTCACGCCCACCAAAATGAGAAAGCCAATGCGGTTTCGCCGAGCTGCGTGCGCAATTTTGCTGGGTATAATTCCGCTTGCCGCAACAGCTGGCGAACCGAACGACTATGTATTTCTGCCCGGTGTTGCATATGGCGAGCGCGAGATCGATCTCAAATTGGGCACCTGGAAGCAGTCCGAAGAAGGCCGGACCAGCGCGGCGTCCATTGGCTTTGGCCTTGGGCTAACTCAAAAATGGTTTACCGAATTTTATGCCGTATTTCAGGACACCAGCGATAACAGCTGGCATTTCGATGCATGGGAATGGGAGAACAAGTTTCAACTTACTGAAACCGGCCAGTATCCAGTAGACGCCGGCTTTATTGTGGAAATAGAAAAACCCAACGATCTCCAAGGCGGATATCAGGTGCTCATTGGCCCACTTTTGCAAAAAGACCTAGGCAAAGTGCAGTTGAACGCTAATTTTCTGCTTACCCAGATCTTTGGAAGTCATTCCTCGCAACGTGCAGAGTACGGCTATCAATGGCAGGCCAAATACCGTTGGCAGCCGAAGTTCGAATTCGGCTTTCAGGGATTCGGCGATTTGGGTAGCTGGAACCATTGGGAGGCCATAGACCAGCCAGCGCCGCAGAATCGCATGGGGCCGGCGATATTTGGCAAATTTGCATTGGGCGGACGTCAAGCAATTCGTTATAACGCTGCTTTCCTGTTTATTAAATCAAACAATGCCCCCACCCAGAATATCCGGGCTCAGATCGAATACGAGTTCTAATGCCGGTCGGGCTTTTGGCAACCCGTGAAAATGCCGAGCTGAGCGCGCCTGAAGTTGTTCAACAAACTCTGGCGGACATGCGCGCAGAAACCTTGTGATAGAGTGCTTTTTTCTTTGCGAGCAATGGAGGCAATATGTCCAAGTTGGAGACATTTTATGTACAGTGGTCACCGCGTCTGCTCAGTGTCCTACGTGTCGTGACTGCATTTCTTTTCGTCCAACACGGATCAATGAAACTTCTTGGCTTTCCGCCTTCTGAGGCCTTTGCTGGACTCAAGCTGTTCTCGCTCATTGGATTGGCGGGCGTTCTCGAGCTGGTCGGTGGTCTACTATTACTGTTGGGTCTCTTTACCCGCCCGGTGGCGTTTATACTCTCCGGGGAAATGGCCTTTGCCTATTTCATGGCGCACGCACCGCACGGAATAGATCCTGTGCTGAATCATGGTGAGCTGGCCGTGCTTTATTGTTTTATTTTTCTTTATCTGTCGGCTTCCGGTAGCGGGGTGTGGAGTATTGATCAAGTCCTACACAGGCGTAACTAAGCGCTCGCTTACCAAGGATATCGTTTAGCATGCA
>DASPRI010000051.1:0-27910 GCA_035624535.1 Burkholderiales bacterium | reverse complement strand
GCAGGTGCGCTGGACTTCTCGGGCGGCTATGTGATTCACTTGGCTGCCGGAGTTTCAGGCTTTACGGCTGCGGCGCTGGTGGGTCCGCGATTACAGGCCGACCGTGACTCCTTTGTGCCCAACAACCTGCTGATCGCTATGGCAGGCGCGGGCATCCTATGGCTGGGCTGGAATGGTTTCAATGGCGGTGATCCATACTTTGCCAACGCCAACGCCGGGGGGGCCGTGTTCAACACGAATCTATGCACCGCGGTCGCCCTGCTGACATGGACGGTGATGGACACAATGGCTTTCGGCAAGCCATCGATAACGGGAGCGATTAACGGGATGATTGCCGGCCTTGTGGGAATTACACCGGCGGCCGGTTATGTCAATGGATGGGGTGCAATCATTATCGGCATTGTTGTCGGCATCATTCCCTGGCTCAGTTTCAACAAGCTTCAGAAGACCAAGCTCATGTCTAAAGTGGACGACACCTTGAGCGTGTTTTCCACGCATGGCATCGCGGGTCTTTGCGGTGGTCTTTTGACAGGTATTCTGGCTGATCCGAATATGCTGGTGTATCTAGGTACCGGCGCCAAGGCACCCGGGGTGAGCGGCACCGGCTGGCTTTACGGCAATTTCACGCAACTCGTGCTACAAGGGGAGGCCGCGCTATTCATCATTGTGTTCAACGTCATCGGCACTTTCATTCTGCTCAAGATCATCTCTTTCATAGTTCCGTTGCGGATGGATGCGCAGACCCTGGAAGCCGGCGACCTTGAGGTACATGGCGAACAGGCGTATCCGCAACTCTGAGAGCTCAAGAATGACGTTTAAACACAAACTAAAGGAAGCAATTGCGACACGAATGGCCCGTTAGTTACTCTTAAACTTTCGATTGGCCCGTCGGCAGGACTGCGGCGGGCCAGTCGGTTCGAAGAGTCCTAGTAAACGGCTCTTCACGGTTTAAGGGATGTTAGGATTCTGCTAATGGCGAAGCACTATCGATTCTAGGTTGAGATGGTTCGCAATTTGCACCAAGGCGTTTTTTATGGTTAGTTACCTCAGAAGCAGGGGAACAAATGTTTTGCCAGTACTCCTTGCAGGATTACTGTGCGCGGGCGAACATGCCCATGCTGCGCAAGCCGTCCTGCATTGCACTAACCTCGCAAGCGGTACCACTTGGGATATGCCGATAGATCCTCAAAACGGCACGGCAAATTCATTTCCCGCCACATTTACAGGTGAAAGTATTGATTGGCATGATGTGTTGCATGGCGGGCACTACACTTTTGACCACGTGTCCGGCGCCTTGACGGTCATTTACGCATCGAGCACGGGCGGTTTTACACTAATACATAAGTGTCGTTTTACCCAATGACACTTTATGGCCTCAATATCAAAGCCGGGCGCCCCAGTCACTGATAATGGGAGCGCTTGGAAATACCTTTTTCGCTATCTATGGCCGTTTTGGATGTTTGTTGACGCGAACAGCGGTACTCCTTCGGAACGGACCCTAGCCTACCGCCATAATCGAGAGCGACGCGTCTATCTTCCAGGTTACATCCTTAAGTGGCTGTGCATATCATTTCTGTTTTTCTGCCTGACGTCACTGTTCGGCGCTTTAGAGATCGATTTCCCAGAATTCCGACTTGTCTACGTGGCCCTTTTAGCGGCCACTGGCACCGCCTTTACAGGTTCGCTGATCGTGACCCTACTAATCTGCGCTGCATACCTGCTGTTGTGTCGTAACGAGGAATAGCGGCTGGAGGGTTGACAAGCGTAGCGAGGCACTGCTTGAGGGCGGGTTGTTCACCCGAAGCGGCGCGGTCGTCAATTGAGCCCACGCCATGTTCTGGCGTGAATGTTACCGCCATCTGAACCGCTAGTTGCTGGGCGTGGCTTTGTCTTAAAGGCTTACAGCGCAGCTAAACCAGTCTCGTGAGTACGAACCCGTACCACCTGTTCTAGGTCGTACACAAAGATCTTGCCATCGCCAATCTTGCCGGTGGCAGCGGATTTTTCGATTGCATCGACTACACGGTCCAGCATGTCTGCTGAAATCGCTACCTCGAGCTTAAGCTTGGGCACGAAGTCGACCGTATATTCCGACCCACGATACAATTCGGTGTGGCCTTTCTGCCGTCCAAAGCCCTTCACGTCAGAAACCGTGAGCCCCTGCACTCCTATGGCCGTCAAGGCCTTCCTCACGTCATCCAGCTTAAAGGGTTTAATGATCGCTGTTACAAATTTCATCATAGCGTCCTCCTTATTCCTACATGAGCAATTGTACACTCGTAATTCCGGGCATGCGTCATATTGTTGAATTATTGCGTGGCGAGTAGCAGCCAAGCCGAACGGGCTCACCAAATTAAGACTGCTTCTCGAGAGTCGCTGGTTGAGCCTGGAAGCTTTACTTGTGCTTGAATTCTAAAAACTGCTGCTGGTTCTTTTGGAATTGCCCCGTCAGGAATTGCAAGCCATCTTTATTGCCGCGCAAGTAGCTGTCGAAGAAGGCGAGCGCCGCAATTTTTACCAAATCCTCGGCTCTGGGGGTATCTGCACGCGAAGACCCCGATTGTTCGGTGCCGGGCATATCTGGGCCCCGGGCGAAGGCCATGTGCGTTGCCCCGAAAATATAAACGAGGAATTTGTCGCCAGCAGGCATAGCCTCATACGGCATTTTTCGCCATTCGGGGCTTTGGCCTCCCATCCCGCGGTCCCGGCTGCCCGATATGGACATTAGAGGAACTGTAATGTTGTTCCACGCACCCTCATGAAATTCTTCGTCGACTCCTTGCGGCGAGATCGCGACGAATGCCTGAATTCGCTTATCCGGGAAGGTCCTGCTGCCATCGGATGGAATCTCTACCTTGGCGCCGGCTAAGGCCATCACGGTGTAGGCGCCGAATGAATGACCCGATGCGCCGATCTTGGAAGGATCGACCTTTCCCGCAAGGACGGGCGCCTTGTTTGCCAGTGTCGGAAGCGAATCGATGATGAAACTGACATCGAGGGGCCGATTAATCCAGTTATCGGGATTAGCGATAATTTGTTTCATGGCTCGCAGATTGAGCAATGGGCGTCCTTTGTGAAGCATCGATGTATCGCTGCCGTAATGGGTGGGATGTATGCAGACGTAGCCATGCGAAGCGAAGTACTCACCGAAATAGGAGTAGCCATCTTTCGAGCCACCCGCACCGTGGGAAAAAATCAGTACCGGAAAAATTTCCGACGCTTCTGGATAATAGACCTTGATCGGGACGTCACGATTACGTTGGGGATCATGAAGAACAATATCATCGATTTTTCCAACCGCGAACGGACCGGGCTGCGCGGAATATTCTTGAGCGGCGATACCGCGAACAGCTACCAGCAAAAACGCAACCAGAACCCAAAGTTTAAGCAATTTCATTTTTTTATAGGCTCAAATAATGCAGCTCAACAAAGTAGGGCGACGTTGTTTCATGCAGCATGTCAGTTTTTTCGGCCATGTTACTCCGTAGAGTATCCCACAGCTTTGGATCAATAAGCCCTAAAACGCAGTGGCATGATCCGGACTCCATGAGAAGCGCGCTAGCGCCAGTAGGGGAAAATCATCGATAAATAAGAGATTAAGACGATGAGCACCATTACCCAAATGTTTGCGACCAGCAATATTACTAAATTGCCGCTCTCATCCCTCTCTCTTTTTTTAACGGGCACCCATCCTTGCGCGAGCAAGTGGGCGCGCATAATGCGCTCGGCATAAACCGTGTAGACAAGCCAGGAAATGCCCACTGTCAGAATAGCCAAGATCGCGCCAGCAATTGCGTGTTTCCACACCTTGTGGCTGGCAAAATATAGCGGGCCCTTGACGAGCGCATCTTTTGCCGCTCGACCTATGTCGACTCGTTTGCCAGTCTCGGGGTCCTCAAATATTGTGGCCTCTGAAGGCTCTAGGGTGTTCATCGCTCTCTAAGGTCTGGGCTCCAATCAGAGTCGGTATCCAGACGGAACAGTTTTAAACGCGTGCAGGTATTCCAACGTAGACAGTGAAGGCTTTCTTTTCGTTTCCAGCCGGAAAACGCAGCAGCCCAAAGCCTGGCAATCCGATTAGTGCTCGATCACTCAGCCATTCAAAGCGACTTCCTTCCAGCGCCCGGATTCATTCTGCGGCCGTCAAACATACAAAAGGCATTCCACCCAGCCTTGTAGCAATTGCCACGACAACTATCAGTGCTGTGGAGTCGCAATCGCTATTCCAATGAGAGCGTGTGGCGTTATTTTTGAGCAGAAACAAACCCGTTGCACACATATAACGCGGCAAATATCATATCTATAGAGTCAAGGAGACGAAAATGGCCAAACACATTTGTACTCAAATAATTGTTCTCGGGACCACGCTTTCTTTTGCGTTGGCAGTATATGCCCAGCAACCGATTATCTACCCTGCAAAAGGCCAAAGCGCAGAGCAGCAAAAAAAGGATGAGGGCGAATGCCACGTGTGGGCAAAGGAGTCAACCGGCGTCGACCCCGCTGTAGTCGCCTCGACACCTCCGACCCAGGAAACAGGCCCGGCAGCAGGTGGCGGTGAGCGAGTGCGCGGTGCGGCAGGCGGTGCAGCAGGCGGTGCTGCCATTGGAGCGGTTGCCGGCGACGCGGGGAAGGGAGCAGCAATCGGCGCAGTGGTTGGGACAATGAGAGGGGGAGCTAGGGCTCGTCAGAACCAAGAGGCGAGGAACCAACAGGCGCAGGCGCAACAGCAGGATAAAATCAAAACCTATTATCGGGCAGTCAGCGCCTGCATGGAAGGACGTGGGTACACCATCAAGTGACTCGTGAGGCGGCGAAGCGTCGTTCCGAGTCAGCGCGTTACCCCCTTGTAGCTACCCGGACCCGCCAATGCACCTGCCGCATTTATGTCGCCGCCGAGCCGTTAGGCTATGATTAGAGGGCACCCGAATCAAGGGGCCGGTTGGCTCGCCCGAATCTTCGCACTCGCGCCTGGGCTCACCGCGCTCATACGTTACCGCAGGCAGGATTTTCCACATGATCTGGTCGCCGGGTTGTCAGTTGCTGCGGTGGCATTACCGGTGGGCGTCGCGTACGCTGAACTCGCTGGTTTCAATCCGGTGATCGGGCTTTATTCTAGCGTGTTACCGCTTGTAGCTTACGCGCTCTTCGGTTCATCGAGGCAGCTCATCGTCGGACCGGATGCCGCAACCTGCGCATTGATTGCGGCGGCAGTAACGCCTCTTGCCGCAAGCAATCCTGAGCAATACCTGGCGATATCAATGACGCTTACCTTGCTGGCCGGCTTGCTTTGCACAGGCGCGAGCTTCCTGAAGCTTGGGGCACTCGCGGATTTTTTGTCGCGCCCGATACTCGTGGGATTCATGAATGGCATCGCTTTATCGATAGCGCTCGGCCAGCTGGGTAAGATTTTGGGGTTTACGATCGAGGCCGGTGGCATTTTGCCTCGTTTCATTGAAATTGCCGAAAAAATCGGGCAGACGCAGCCGCCCACGCTCGCAATGGGCCTCAGCTCCTTCGTAATTCTCCTGGTTTTGCCTAAACTGCTACCACGACTGCCTGCCGCGCTTGCGGTTATGATACTCGCGGCGCTCGCAGTCGAAGTGCTAGGACTCGACACGCGCGGCGTTAAGATCATAGGTGACCTGCCTGCTGGCTTGCCAGCGCTTGCGGTTCCCCGGATCCCGCTTGATTCACTAATACAGCTGCTTGGTGACGCAGCTGGCATCGCGTTGATCTCATTTACCAGCCTCATGCTGACTGCGCGCAGCTTCGCTGCCAAGAATGGCTACGACATCGACGCTGACCGCGATATGGCGGCGCTAGGGGCGGCCAACATCGTTGCGGCTTTTTCTCAAGGCTTTGCGGTAAGCGGTGCTGACTCGCGCACGGCGATGAACGACGCCGCCGGCGGCCGCACACAAGTTGCAGGCTTTGTAACCGCAGCGGCCATCGCGCTGGTACTGATTTTTCTCACTGGCCCTTTAAAATTTGTGCCACAAGCTGCTCTCGGCGCGGTGCTCGTGATGACAGCATATTCGCTCATTGATGTTGCGACGCTGCGCACGCTGTGGCGCGAGGAGAAAGAGGAATTTGCGATCTCGCTCATCGCAACGCTGGGCGTGGTGGCGGTGGGCACGATCGATGCAATACTGTTTGCAGTGATACTCGCGCTGCTGCGTTTCGTACGCATCGTTGCGCGTCCGCCGTGCGAAATTCTTGGCGTTGTGGAAGGAATGCCCGGCTTTCACAGCATTGAACGCCATAGTGGCGCGCGTACAATTCCCGGTCTTTGCCTTTTTCGCTTTAATTCGCCCATCGTGTTTTTTAACGCGCCATACTTCAAGCGATCGGTGCTGGAAGCGGCCGCGGCCGCCGGTCCCACGCTGCGCTGGCTTGTGCTTGACGCTGTACCGGTCACGAGCCATGACGCCACCGGTCGCCACACGCTGCGTGAACTCGAGCGCGAGCTCGCTGACCGCGGCATTCACATTGCCATTGCCGGACGTAAGACCGAATTCATGAACTGGCGGCGCGAGCGGGGACTGGACAAGCTGCGTCCGAGCAGCGTGCGCTATTTTCCGACCTTGCAGCGGGCGGTGCGCACGCTTGAGAACGAGCTTTTTGCGGACAATCACGCCACGACACGGTGACGTCCGGCGAGCCTGCGCGGCGCTTAAACCAGCACGCGTGCCTTAATCGGGACGGGGATTCAGATTCATGGAATTTGCTTTGCTGAAGACGGTTCACATCGCCACGGTAGCGGTTTCTTATGCTTTGTTTTTCGTGCGCGGCATCTGGATGGTATCGGATTCCCCGCTGCTGCATCGGCGCTGGGTGCGCGTCGTGCCGCACGTAAACGATACCGTGCTCCTTGCCGCGGGAATTTGGATGACCAGTATTATCCATCAATACCCGGGCACTCATGGCTGGCTTACCGCCAAACTGGCTGGACTCGTTCTTTATATCCTTTTGGGATTGATAGCCCTGCGTCCCGGTCGGGCCATGCGCATTAGGGTAATCGCGTGGATCGCAGCGCAAATCGTATTTGGCTACATCGTCGCGGTGGCAATAAGTCACAACCCGCTTCTTTACTACCGCGACCTTCGTTCCGGGTGATGCGCGCCACGCATGCCATGTTGCGCGAGTTGGCTTTCGAACCGAGTGAGTCAGGCCGCGACTGAAGGGAAATTTTCACCCGTGCCTGAAGTGAGTTCCGCCCGTGACCGGCTAATTTGCGTTGGGATGCCTCTGCATTCTGCAGCCTTGTGCTCAGAAACTCTCGGCGGATTGGGGTAAAGAGTTTTTGCTCCGCTTCGTTGCCTTGGTCTACTCCCGAACCAAAATTACATTCACCGCTTTGATGAGCACGCGTACCGAGTCGCCTTTTTTTACGCCAAGTTCCGAGAGAGTATCGAGCGTCATGACGGAAGTGATATCGATCGGGCCGTCAACGCCAACCTTGACCTGGCTCATGATGGAACCCTGTTTGATTTCCTTGATTTTTCCGACAATGTTGTTTCGCGCTCCGTATTTCATGCGATCCTCCAGAGTAGAGATGCTATCAAAAATTTCAAAATTGAGACTGCAAGCATTGAATTACGATGATACACGAAAATGTTTTGCAGGGGTTCCTGCGCAAGAACTGATTCGGTTTATCGAACCGTGTTAGCTAACGGAAATAGCGCGCCGCCAAAATTCTTCAGGCTATTTTATTAATAAGCCTCCTGCCGATGTCTGCGACGCGCCTGATAGCAAATGGCATCAAACCACCCGATGCTTGTTACTCTTTTTGCTTTTCGGCAGTCGAGTCCGGGGTTGGGGCGGTTGGCAGAGGCAATCCTCGCGGTTTGCCTCCCGGCTGCTGTCGTATCACAAAAGAATGCGGATGCCTCCGACGTCTGCGAATCGCTCGATGTAGCCGCTGTTGTTTTTTGCCCATGGTAAAAATCAGCTCAAAATTAGGATAAACGAAATATACACCGACCTAGGATGCATGTTTTGATCCAGGTCAACGGCCGCTGCTTAGCTGATCCTGATCCGCATAATGCCCCGACCGCCACTGCTCGCTTCGTCCCGCGCAGCACGACTCAATTTCTTGAAACCGTCTCTCAAGCTCTGAATTCATACTTCTTTGTAATAATCGTACCATTGAGGCGTCCGCCTGTCGTTCTGCGGGTGCTGCGATAGAAAATTCAGTTTCGCAAGCATTTTATCGGTTCCGGCGTTACATTAGGTTACAAAATTCGGTCAACTAAACTGCCAATTTTCGCGTTATAGCCCAATATTTGATGTCCAAGGAAGGTAAGTTCATTTAGCAAAGGAGGTCCATCATGAACAAGATCTTGATTGTTATTGCCATGTTGGCGCTTGTGCAGGTGAATGCCAATGCATACGAAGCGGTTGCGAGGGTTGTGAGTGCAACGCCGATCACTGAAACGGTGAATCATCCGACGCAGCAATGCTGGACGGAAAATCAGCAGACCACTCAATACGTGCCCCAACCTTACAATCCGGCGGGAGCCTTGATCGGCGGTGTCGCGGGCGGCCTGATCGGCAGCACAGTAGGTCAGGGAACTGGCAAAGTTGCCGCCGCTGCGGGCGGCGCCGTAGCCGGGGCAATCACGGGCGACCGACTCGCCAACAACAATGCTGAAGCCAGCACTTATACCACGTCAACACCGGTACAACGCTGCCGGCAGGTTGACAATTATGAAACAGTAACCAGTGGCTATGCGGTGACCTACGAATTTAACGGGCAGCTATTCAAGACCACGCTGCCGTACAAGCCCGGCAACGAATTGCGGGTAAATGTCGCTGTTACGCCCCGCTGAACCGGAAGCTAATTCCTCATTAAAATGACTGGAGCAATCATGTTACTTACCCCCGGCAAATTTTGCAAAAGTATGTTGAGGACCATGTTTATTGTTTCGATTGGTCTGGCATTTTATGGGACTGCACATGCGGATGAACACGGATATCGCGGGCACGAATTTCGCGAGGGCGAATTCAGGCAGCATGAGTTTCTGGATTCCCGCTATCACCATAACCATTATTACCCGCCACGTGGGTACGAATTCGCGGTGCTGCCCCGTGCGTATCGCGCAGTAGTCTACCGGGGGACGCAGTATTACTTTGCAGCGGGAGTGTGGTACCGCCATGTTGGAGTGAATTTTGTCGTGGTGGCGCCTCCGTTCGGTATCGTGGTCCCGATTCTGCCGCCGTTTTATGCGACGTTATGGGTCGGCAACGCGCCTTATTATTACGCCAACAACGTATATTACACGCCAGCTCCGCAGGGCTATGCTGTCGTCCAAGAACCGACCAGCAAGGTTGTCGTCGAACAACAGCCTGCCGCTGCGGCCGTGCAGCAGCCGGGCAACGTTGTCGAGCTTGGTCCGGCAGGCGGTCCCGCGAACCCGCAGCCGCAAGGCGTAGCCCCGGGGCCAACTTCGGGACAATTATTTATTTATCCCAACAAAGGCCAAAGCCAGGCAGAACAGACAAAAGATCGTAATGACTGCCATGGCTGGGCAGTCAGCCAAACCGGATACGACCCGCTTCTTCAGACTGGCGGCAACACCGGCGCCCAAACGAACACCAACCTCGCCGATTATCAACGCGCACTGGGCGCTTGCCTGGAAGGTCGCGGTTATACAGTGAGGTAGGGAAATTCCCGCTCCTCGGCGAGGGCAACTGATCGGAATCGGGGCACGGTGGCAACGAGTATTTTGTTACTGTGTCAAATTCTTCCGCTCGCGGTTGACTGCCAATTTCTCGGCCGTGGGTAAATCGGATGCATTCCAGCCTCCTCCGAGTGCTTTGATCAGCAGTACGCTCGCGACGAGCCGTTGGCTGAGGATAGTGACAGCTGTCCTTTCATTATTCAGTGCTGCAGCCTGTACCACGATGACGTTGAGGTAACTCACTGTTCCCGCCTTATACTGGTTAGTGGTTAACTGGACTGAGAGACGCGCGGCCTGCACGGCTTGATCTTGCACATCCGCCTCCTGTTTCAGAATGCGCAGTGACGCTAGGTTGTCTTCCACTTCCTTGAACCCGTTCAACACTGTCTGGCGGTAAGCTGCTACGTTGGCATCGTAAGCGGCTCGTGCTTGCGCCGTTTGTGCGCGCCGCAAGCCACCATCGAACAACGTTTCGGCAAGCTGCGGCCCTACAGCCCAAAATCGGCTTGGGACCGTGAGCCAATTGGACCAGGTGGAGCTCTGGAATCCGCCGGAAGCCGACAGCGTCACGTTCGGATAGAAGGCCGCGATAGTAACTCCTATTTGCGCGTTTGACGCAGCTACCAGGCGCTCGGCTGCGGCGACGTCGGGGCGGCGCTCAAGCAGGTCTGAGGGCACGCCGAAGGGCACCTCAGGCAAACTGGCGTTGAGTGGCGCCGGGGGAATGGAAAAAACGGAGGCTGGCTTTCCGATGAGTAGCGCTATCGCGTGCTCAAACTGCGCGCGCTGCACTTCGACGTCGATTGCTTGCGCCTGCGTGCTCTTGAGTTGGGTTTCCGCCTGGACTACGTCCGTTTTTGCCACGATGCCGGCTGCGTACTGGTTTTGGGTAAGCCGCAGGGACTCCTGATAAGCGACTGCCGTGTCGTCAAGCAGCTGCTTTTGGGTATCCTGCGCGCGCAACTGGATATAATCCTGCGCCAGCTCGGCTTGCGCCGAGAGCCGCGCTGCTGCAAGGTCGGCGGCGCTCGCCTGTGCGCTCGCTTCATTCGATTCCACCGTGCGCCGCACCTTGCCCCACAAATCCGGCTCCCAGGATGCATCCAGCGTTAGCAGATAGCTGGTCTGTATGCCCGGCCTGATCGATTGGGACTGCGAGTTGCTGAAACCAGCGGGAGAATGGGAGCGTGATTCGGCTGCGCTCGCCGAAACGGTAGGAAAATAGCCCGCTCGCGCCACTTGAACCAACGCGCGCGCCTGGCGATACTGGGCTTCCGCCTGCGCCAGGTTCTGATTCGAGATGTCGACCTGCTCTTCGAGGCTGTTAAGTAGGGGATCATTGTAAGCTTCCCACCACTTTCCCTTGAGTTCCTGGTCGCGTGGCTGCGCGGCTTTCCAGCCTGCCATTTCCTTGAAGGAAAGCGGCGTCTCGACCGTTGGACGGACATAGTCGGGACCAACGGTGCAGGCGGTCAACACGATTGAAGACACTGCCAACACAACTCGTTTCATGTCATGTGGTTTCATGAGACCTCCACGGCAATATCATTTCATTCCATCCGCTGCCGGTCGCATTACGCTGCTCGCAAATATTTCTTTGCACCAGAGGCGGAAGCGGTCCAGATAGATATAAACGACCGGGGTGGTATAAAGGGTGAGCGTCTGGCTGACAATCAGCCCGCCGACGATTGCAATACCGAGCGGTCTGCGCAGCTCGGCGCCTTCGCCAAAGCCAAGTGCTAATGGCAACGCGCCCAGCAGCGCTGCCAGGGTGGTCATCATGATCGGGCGAAAACGAAGCAAACAGGCTTGATAGATTGCCTGCTCTGGGCTAAGTCCCAGCGTACGCTCCGCGTCGAGTGCGAAATCGATCATCATGATGGCGTTTTTTTTCACGATGCCAATCAGCAAAATTACGCCGATCAGAGCGATAACACTAAACTCGGTGTGAAACGCGAGTAGCGCCAGGATCGCGCCCACGCCCGCCGAGGGCAAGGTGGAAAGTATCGTAATCGGATGCACATAGCTTTCGTATAGCACCCCAAGCACAATATAGACGGTGAGCAGTGCTGCCAGAATCAGCCAGGGCTGATTATCGAGAGAAGCCTGAAAAGCGCGCGCCGTGCCCTGAAATGTGCCGTGGATCGAGGCAGGCATTTCTATGCGGTCCGTCGCATCCTCAATCGCACGCGTTGCATCGGAAAGCGAGACACCCGGTGAAAGATTGAATGAGATGGTCGAGGCGACGAATTGTCCCTGGTGATTGACGCCGAGCGGCGTATGCGAGGTCTCGTAATGCGCGAAAGCGGAGAGCGGCACCTGAGTTCCTCGGCTTGTGCTTACGTAAACGTTTGTTAGCGTGGCGGGGTCTTGCCAATATTCAGGAGCTACTTCCATGACCACGTGATACTGATTGAGCGGATTATAGATGGTCGAAACCTGCCTCTGGCCGAACGCGTCGTTCAAGGTGGAGTCGATCAGGTTAGTCGATACGCCGAGCCGTGCCGCAGTGTCGCGGTCGATGATCAGCGAAGTCTGAAGACCTTTGTCCTCTTCGTCGGTGCTTATGTCGGTAATCTGCGGAAGCTCGCTCATGGCCTGCCGGACGCGCGGCTCCCAGGTGCGCAAATCCTCAGTCTCGTCGGCCTGCAAAGTGTACTGGTATTGGGCGTTGCTCGGCCGGCCGCCCACGTGGATATCCTGAGCCGCTTGCAGGAACAGGCTGGCACCCGGCTCACGAGCAAGTTTCTCTCGCAACCGCGTGATAACCCCATCTGATGACAGCTTGCGCTCCTTGAGCGGCTTGAGTGCAACGAACATGAAGCCCGAATTGACGCGATACCCGCCGGTAAACCCGACTACGCTTTCCACCGCGGGGTCCTTGCGAATGATTTCCATAAAATCTGCGAGCTTTTGGCGCATTGCTTGGAACGAGATGCTCTGGTCCGCCTGGATATTGCCAATCAGCCGTCCGGTGTCCTGCTGAGGGAAGAACCCCTTGGGCACAATGATGTACAGGTAAGCATTCAAACCAACGGTAGCGGCAAGCAGCATCATCATGATGCGCCCGTGCTTGAGGACCCAGGCGAGCGTTCGTTGGTACCATCTCAGCAGCACGCTAAATGCATGTTCACTTGCGTAATAAAGGCGCCCGTGCTTGCGTCTGGTTTCCGCCTTCAACAGGCGCGCGCACATCATGGGCGTGGTCGTGAGCGATATCAGCAGTGAAATCACGACCGCTACCGAGAGCGTCACCGCGAATTCGCGTATCAAACGCCCGATGATGCCACCCATCAACAGAATAGGAACGAACACGGCGATCAGTGACAGGCTCATTGAAAGCACAGTAAAACCGACTTCCCTTGCGCCTCGCACCGCTGCGTTCATGGGCGACATGCCTTTTTCAATGTGACGTGATACGTTTTCCAACACCACGATCGCATCATCCACCACGAAGCCGGTGGCAATGGTAAGCGCCATCAGGGATAAGACGTCTAGGCTATATCCGCACAGATACATCACTCCGAATGTGCCGATTAATGAAACGGGCACCGCCACGCTGGGTATCAATGCTGCGCGGACATTGCGCAGGAACAGGAACACGACCATGATGACCAGGGCGCTGGAGATCAGCAGTGTACGTTCGACATCGTGCAGCGAAGCTCTGATCGTCGGCGAGCGATCCAGTGCAACCGATACATTGATCGCGCTGGAGATGGAAGCGCGTAGCGGTGGCAACAGCTCGTTTACTCGGTCGACGGTCTCGATGATATTGGCTCCCGGTTGCTTGTACAGGATCACCAAAACCGCCGGTTTACCGTTGGCCGAACCCGCGTGGCGCAAATCCTGAACTGAATCCACCACATTGCCGACGTCAGACAGACGTACCGCTGCGCCATTACGGTAGGCCACGACAATCGGCAAGTATTCAACCGCCTCCTTGGCCTGATCATTGGCGTAGATCTGCCAATGTTTGTCGCCGTCCTCTACTGAACCCTTGGGGCGGTTGGCATTGGTTGCAACGATGGCGCTGCGCACGTCTTCAGTGCCAATGCCATACTTGTAAAGCGCGTTGGGGTTTAATTCGACACGCACTGCGGGCAGAGCGCTGCCGCCTACGACCACTTGGCCGATCCCCTGCAGCTGGGACAGTTTCTGAGCGAGAACAGTTGAGGCTGCGTCGTACATCTGCCCTCGCGTCATCGTGTCTGAAGTCAATGCCAAAATCATGATCGGTGCATCGGCCGGGTTCGCCTTACGGTAGGTCGGATTACTGGGCAAGCCCGTGGGCAGCAGGCTGCGGGCGGCATTGATCGCCGCCTGCACGTCGCGCGCGGCTCCGTCGATATCCCGATTAAGATCGAACTGCAGCACCACGCGCGTCGAGCCAAGCGAACTCGTGGAGGTCATTTCGGTCACGCCCGCAATGCGGCCGAAAGAGCGCTCCAGTGGCGTGGCCACAGTCGCGGCTATGGTTTCAGGGCTCGCGCCTGGAAGCGAAGCTTGTACGGCAATGGTCGGAAACTCCACTTGTGGCAATGGCGAAACGGGCAATAAATTGAATGCAAGCAATCCGGAAAGCGCAACACCCAGGGTGAGCAAGGTAGTCGCAACAGGTCGCTGTATGAAGGGAAGTGAAAGGTTCATGGCTGCACGGGACCGGGCTGGCCGCCGTCGGTCAATGGCGAGCGCCGACTCTGCAAGCGTTTCGCAAACCGGTCAAACGCGAGATAAATGACCGGGGTCGTAAACAGTGTCAGCATCTGGCTTACGATCAGGCCGCCAACAATAGTGATGCCGAGGGGATGGCGCAGCTCGGAACCCACTCCAGTACCGAGCATCAGGGGCAGCGCCGCGAGCAGGGCTGACAGTGTCGTCATGATAATGGGCCGGAAGCGTAGCAGGCAGGCTTGATAAATGGCTTCGCGCGGTGTTTTCCCCTGCTTGCGTTCGGCTTCCAGCGCGAAATCGATCATCATGATTGCGTTTTTCTTCACGATGCCGATCAATAAAATGATGCCGATGATTCCGATAATGTCGAGATCGGTGCGCGCAAGCATAAGCGCAAGCAGGGCGCCCACGCCTGCCGAGGGCAATGTCGAAAGAATCGTGATCGGATGGATGTAGCTCTCGTACAGCACACCGAGTACGATGTACACAGTGACAATAGCCGCGAGTATTAAGAATAGCGTGTTACCCAGAGAGGCCTGGAAGGCTAGCGCGGCCCCCTGAAAACTAGTCTGCACGCTGAGCGGCAATCCGATTTCCCGCTGGGCGGCGCTTATCGCACTTACTGCATCACCTAGAGACGCGCCAGGTGCGAGGTTGAATGAAATGGTCGCAGACGGGAATTGACCGAGGTGATTGACGACCAGCGGCGCGGTCTGTTCTTTCACCCGTGCAATGCTGCTGAGCTTCACCGGCTGAATTGGGCTGGCCATTGTCGACTGCGCGCTGGTAGTTGCGCCGGGTTGCGCGGAGACGGTTGTGGTTGCTTGTGTCGGGGCGGTCGCAGCGGGTTGCGCAGATATGGTCGCGGCTGGCTGCGCAGTACCACCGGCGGTGGTACCCGAAGCGACGTAGACGTCATCCAAGGACACGGGGCCCTTTTTGAACTCCGGCTTTACTTCCAGCACCACGCGGTATTGATTGGACTGGGTAAAGATGGTGGAGATCAGGCGCTGTCCAAAAGCATTGTAAAGCGCGCTGTCGATCGTCGCGGGCGTGACGCCCAAGCGGCTCGCCGTGTCGCGGTCGATATCAACGAAAACGGAAAGTCCCTGGTCCTGCAAATCGCTGGCAACGTCAGCGAGTTGCGGCAGCTTACGCAGCCGTTCGACCAGTCGGGGAACCCATAAACTCAATTCCTTGGGATCGGCATCTTCGACGGTAAACTGGTACTGGGTGCGACTCACACGGTCTTCGATGGTGAGATCTTGTACCGGTTGCATGTACAGGGAAATGCCCTCTACCTGCTGGAGTTTGGTTTGCAGCCGGCGAATAACCTCAGTGGCGCTAACGCGGCGTACCCCGAGAGGTTTAAGGTTAATCAGCATGCGGCCGCTATTTAACGTGACATTGGTACCGTCTACACCAATGAACGAAGAAAGACTTTCAACAGCGGGATCTTCAAGAATAACGCGAGCCAAAGCTTGCTGTCGTTGCGCCATCGACGAAAATGATATCGATTGCGGCGCTTCGGAAATCCCCTGGATAACGCCTGTATCCTGCACCGGAAAAAAGCCCTTCGGCACCAAAACATAAAGTAGCACCGTGAGCACCAGTGTTGCGATTGCCACGAAAAGCGTCGCGGGTTGTCGATCCAATACCCAGTCCAGCATGCTGCCGTAGCGCGCGATCACGTTTTCAAAAAAAAGACCGCTTGCCCGATAGAACCGACCTTGCTCATCAGCAGGGGTATGCCGCAAGAGCCTGGCGCACATCATCGGCGTCAATGTCAGCGAAACGACCGCTGATATAAGTATGGCCACGGCAAGAGTTATGGCAAATTCGCGGAATAATCTGCCCACCACTTCGCCCATGAACAGCAGCGGAATCAGCACCGCGATTAGCGAAATAGTAAGCGAGATAATCGTAAAGCCGATTTGCTCGGCGCCTTTGAGTGCGGCGTGCAACGGAGACTCTCCCGCCTCGATGTATCGGGCGATGTTTTCAATCATTACGATCGCGTCGTCAACCACGAAACCGGTGGCGATTGTTAAAGCCATTAAGGTGAGATTATTGACACTAAACCCGGCCAGGTACATGACGCCAAAGGTGCCGACCAGCGAAAGCGGCACTGCCACGCTCGGTATGATGGTTGCGGAAAAGCTGCGGAGAAAAAGAAAAATCACCATTACCACCAACGCAATGGCGAGCATGAGTTCGAACTGCACGTCTTTGACAGAAGCTCGAATGGTAGTGGTGCGATCGGTGAGCAGACTCACCTTTACTGCTCCGGGCAATGTGGCCTGGAGCTGCGGCAGCAGCTTTTTCACCCGGTCCACTACCTCAATCACATTGGTACCGGGCTGGCGCTGAATGTTGACGATCAACGCTGACTGGTCATTGGCCCAGGCGGCGAGCCTAACGTTTTCGGCATCGTCCACCGTGTCGGCGATATCAGCCAGGCGGACCGGTGCGCCGTTTTTGTAGGCGATGATGAGTTGTCTGTATTCCTCCGCCGACTTGAGTTGGTCATTGGCATTGATTGTGGATGCCTGGGCTGCCCCGTCAAAACTACCTTTGGCCTGGTTTACATTGGAGCTGCCGACTGCGGCTCGCACGTCGTCAAGAGTCATGCCGTAAGCGGCAAGTGCTTTCGGATTGACCTGAACTCGAACCGCCGGGCGCTGGCCGCCACTGATGCTGACCAGCCCCACTCCGGGTAACTGGGAAATTTTCTGCGCCAGGCGTGTATCGATGAGATCCTGAACCTTGGGCAGCGGCAGCGATTGCGATGTAATCGCAAGAGCCAAGATTGGCGCGTCGGCCGGATTGACCTTGTTATAGATCGGGGGCATGGGCAGGTCCGACGGAAGCAGGTTTCCCGTTGCGTTGATTGCTGCCTGCACTTCCTGTTCGGCAATATCGAGGCTCAGGCTCAGACTGAACTGCAATGTGATCACTGAAGCGCCGCCCGAGCTCGTGGAAGACATTTGGTTGAGACCCGGCATCTGGCCGAACTGACGTTCGAGCGGTGCGGTTATCGACGAGGTCATAACATCCGGACTCGCACCCGGGTACAAAGTGATGACCTGGATCGTGGGATAGTCCACTTCCGGTAGGGCCGATAGTGGCAACAGGCGATAGGCGATTACGCCAGATAGCAGAATGGCCACCATCAATAGGGATGTTGCGACCGGCCGCAGGATGAATTGGCGCGAGGGGTTCACTGTCCGCCTTTTCTTTCGCCGGCCCGGCGTGATATGGGCTCGACCTTGGCGCCTTCGCGCAGTTTATCAGTACCGTCGATGACAACTGACTCGCCCGGTGCAAGTCCGGAATCAATGGCGATGAGATCGCCTTGGGTAGGCCCGGTCTTGACTGGGCGGACCGTCACGGTCTGGTCCGGTTTCATGACATATATATATGTACCTTGGTTGCCGCGCAGAATTGCTGCCGTGTTTATGACGGTCGCATCAGCCTTGACGCTCACCAGCATGCGAACGTTGACGAACTGGTTGGGAAACAGAGCGTAATCGTCGTTTGAAAACTGCGCCCTGAGTTTTACCGTTCCGGTCGTGGGATCGATTTGGTTGTCTGCGGTCAGCAAGAAACCGCTTGCAAGCTTCACCTTGCCTTCGCGGTTATACGCGTCCACGGGCAATTTTTCCCCGGCTTGCAACGCTTTCATTACTCTGGGTAGGTTATCTTCGGTAATAGTGAACAACACGCTGATGGGCTGCAGCTGGGTGATTACCACCAAGCCGTTCTGGTCGCTTGCATGAATGATGTTGCCCGGATCCACCTGCCGCAATCCCACTCGCCCACTGATGGGCGCAGTGATGCGCGTGTAAACGAGCTGCAGCTTGGCGTTGTCAATTTGCCCCTGGTCGGTTTTTAGCGAACCCTGATATTGGCGCACTAGAGCCGCTTGAGTATCCACTTGTTGTTTGGCGATCGAATCCTGCGCAAAAAGCGTCTGGTAGCGTTCCAAATCTAGTTCTGCATTTTTCAATAGGGCTTGGTCGTGCGCCAGTTGCCCTTCAGCCTGAGTCAACTGCACTTCAAACGGACGCGGATCGATTTCTGCCAGCAGATCTCCTGCGTGGACGAATTGGCCTTCCTTGAACATTACTTTGATTAACTGTCCGTCAACGCGGCTTTTCACCGTGACGGTATTCAAAGGCGTGACCGTGCCCAGTCCGGATAGATAGACATCGACATTGCTTTGCCGCGCGGTTGCGACAACGACCGGCACACCCTTGTCCGGCGATTCCGGCCCGTGCTTGCGCGCACGCGGCTGCGCATCACCCAAGTTGGTCAGCAGAAAGTATGTGCCTCCTCCCAGCAGGCACAATGCCAGCAGGCCCAACCACCACCAGCGAGGCGACGTTTTGCCCGCGGGACGGGATGATACGGAAAGCAAGTTATCTTTAAACATTAACCTTCCATGATTTTGTGCCGCTATCCTTTTTTTCGAGGAAACGATCTTGGTTTTGCAGCTTTTCCTTAATCGCGTTTATCACAACCAGCTGCTGTTCAGCCGATAAACCGGAGTAAAACATCAGCGCATGTTTGCGGAAATCCTTGCGTGCTGTGTAATTTTGCTCGCGCATTGCGTCCGCTGCGTTACTGAGTAATACGAGGTCAGGGTTGATCTTTGCGAATTCCGAATCGGCAGCGTCGAGCAGACGCGCGCGCGAGTCATGCGTTTTTTTTTGCAGCAATTCCTCTTCGTCTTTCAGCGCCTGCCAGTCGCGCTCTTGTTCCGGCAAAAGATCAAGCCGTTTGTGTAGCTCCTGGTTAAATATGGAGTGTGGTTTGCTGCCCGTGCTTTCAGTGCGGTGCGCGGTAGCGCTAAAAAGAATTCCAGCCCCCAACAATGCGGCACCAATCGCATAGTTTAGGGCGAGGCTCGACGTCTTCATCACAGTCCTCCTTTCGGGGTAAACTTTTGTTCAATGACAGATAGCGGTCACCCGCCGCGTTAAAAAAAGCGGCGTGACAATTGCCATTAAATCACCTCATTCCTTTTAGAGCTTCTCTGCGAGGAGAATTTTTGTAACGTTTCCTTACGGTGGCGCAAGCTGTAACATTGTGTTACACAAATTTGCCTCGAGCCAAGTGCGCGCGGGGTATAAATTTCCATGGAAGTCACAGATCACATTCTCTTGGTGGACGATGATGCCGAAATCAGGCGTCTTTTGAGCCAATATCTCGCGAAATCCGGTTACCGTGTAACGGCGGTGAAAGACGGCGTCGGCATGTGGGACGCTCTGGAGCACGGGCGTGTCGACTTGATCGTGCTCGACCTGATGCTTCCGGGGGATGACGGCCTGTTATTGTGCCGAACATTGAGGAAGAAATACGAAACGCCGGTCATCATGCTTACCGCCCGCGGCGACGAAACCGATCGGATTGTCGGTTTGGAAATCGGAGCGGATGATTATTTGCCGAAGCCATTCAATCCGCGGGAACTGCTCGCCCGCATCAAAGTGGTTCTGCGGCGAGCGCGGTCATTACCCGAAAATCTCAAGCCCGACGAAGCGCGAGGCTTGCGCTTTGCAGAGTGGCGACTGGACACGGTATCTCGCCATCTGGTTTCACCGACGGGCGTAGTGACGTCGTTGAGCGGATCGGAGTACCGCTTGCTACGGATATTTCTGAGGCATGCCAACAGGGTTTTGTCGCGGGATCAGTTGATGGATTTGATGCAAGGCCGCGAGACTGAGCCGTTTGAACGGAGCATTGATGTGCAAGTGAGTCGGCTGCGTCGGCGCCTGGGCGACGACGCCAAAGAGCAAGCCATCATCAAAACAGTGCGTAACGAAGGCTATGTCTTGGCCGCCGATGTGGAGATGGAAAAATGAAATGGGTGCTGCCCAGAAGCCTTTTTGGCCGAATGGTATTGGTTTTAGTGGTGGGACTTATTGCTGCGCAGATACTCAGCGCGGCGATCGTGTTTCGCGAGCGCGAGCAGCATGTTCTTCAAATACGTGTTACACGGGAAGCCCAACGAATAAGCGATGCGGTGCGTGTTTTGGAGGCGCTTAACGCGCAAGAGCGGGGCCGCGTTGCGCAATCACTCGGCAGCAATTCCTTCTCTGTGTTGCTGGAAAAAAGCATTGTGACGCCAGGCGATTCGGATCCAAATTTGAACGATACCGTGCACGACTTCGAGGCGGGGTTACGATCTGCACTCGGCAATCAAAGGCCAATTAAGGTGCAGGCGCGATATGGCTTGGGTGCAAGTCCTAGCAGCGCGGAATCGGGATCGACCGGTCCTGGTCAGCCAAGATCGGATTCCGCGATTTTGCCACAGGAGAAAAGATTTCAGCCGCTGATGGTGGCTGCGCAGATCGGCCTTGCGGACGGTACGGTGGTGAATTTTCGGGACCAGTTTCCTTGGGAAGCCGGAAGGTGGCCGTTTCGCCTGGCTTTTGATCTTGCCGTACGGCTTGCTGCAGTCGTGATCCTTTCGCTGATCGCTGTTCGATGGGTCACTAAGCCCCTGTCCGCGCTGGCCACGGCCGCAGAAAATCTCGGTGAAAATATAAACAGTCCGCCGCTGAGCGAGATCGGCCCCTCGGAAGTAAGCCGTGCCGCGCACGCATTTAATAAAATGCAGTCGCGTCTGGCAAATTATCTCAACGACCGAGCCCGAGTTCTCGCGGCCATGTCACATGATCTAAAAACACCGATCACACGATTGCGCTTACGCACCGAAATGCTCGACGATCCCGATCTCAGAGCGAGGTTCGAAAAAGACCTTGACGAGATGGAATCCATGGTGCGAACGACTCTGGACAGTATGCGCGGGATAGAAACTGGAGAAAAGTTACAACCCATTGACGTCATGGCCCTGCTGGAAAGCTTGCAGGCGGATTACGAAGAGACTGGACATCCGGTTCGCATCCGCGGCCATACTGCGTCGACCTTTCTGGGAAAACCGCGTGCACTGAAACGCTGCCTCAACAACTTAATTGAAAACGCGGTTAAGTACGGTAAAAATGCGACCATTGTGGTGCAGGACGAAGATGCGCGTCTCTTGCTCCAAGTCGAGGATGAAGGCCCCGGCATTCCTCCGCGCGAGCAAGAAAATGTTTTTGCCCCATTTTACCGGATTGAAAATTCCCGAAATCGCGACACCGGCGGCACTGGGTTGGGTCTTAGTATTGCGCGCAGCATTGCGCGCGACCATGGGGGAGATATTACGTGCAAAAATCTGGAAACGTCAGGACTTCAGGTAACCGTCACCTTGCCCAAAAGGGCTGCCCCAAAGGAAACGGGAGCGCATTACGCCTAGATTGAGTATAATTCAATGATCCAGGCAACCGCATCCGGTTAGGTGGCTTTTTTAAGTCAGGTAGCAGGGCATTATGTGTTTATGGAGGGTTACAATGGGTAACCCTTTTTGTTTTTCTGGAACGTGTGCAGGCGGTCGGAACGGCCTTGAAAATGACTGAACTCAGGAATCTTTATGACGATGTGATCATGGATCATATCAGGAATGCTCGCAATTTCCGCAAGCTGGAGGGGGCTAACCGCGAGGCAGAAGGGTCCAATCCCTTGTGCGGGGACGTCATAACCGTTTACCTGAAACTACAAGGAGCGGTCATCGAAGATATTACCTTTCAATGCTCCTGTTGCGGAATCTCGATGGCCTCGGCTTCGATCATGACTGAAAGCGTGAAAGGCAAGAATATAATTGAGGCGAAATCTGTACTTCAACAATTTTCCCGATTGCTTGCGCAATCCCGATCGAACGGTTCTTCTCCAACAGACGATCTTTACGTTCTGGCAGCAGTGCGTGAATATCCGTCGCGGGTGAACTGTGCAACCTTGGCATGGGAAACACTGGAACGGGCGCTCGAGCTGGCATGAATGAATCGCTTTGCCGCGACGATTTGCGAGAGATGAACCATGAGCGAAAGACAAGTTGATAATTTAAATGTCCTTTCGCAGGAATTGCTACTTACGCCCGACGAAATAAGGAAGCGGTTGCCACTTACTGAATCCGCACGCAGCACAGTACTCGCAGGCCGGCATGCGGTCCAGAGCATTCTGGAACGAAAAGATCATCGTTTATTGATAGTAGTAGGTCCATGTTCCATTCATGACCTTGTAGCCGCCCATGACTACGCGCGCCGACTGAAAAATCTCGCTGACGAAGTTTCCGACACGTTGCTCGTCGTAATGCGAGTTTATTTTGAAAAGCCGCGAACGAGTATCGGCTGGAAAGGATTCATCAACGACCCGGAGATGGACGATTCGTTTCGAATCGAGGAAGGCCTGCAAAAGGCACGACGATTGTTGCTCGAATTGGCGGAAATGGGCCTACCCGCCGCCACCGAAGCACTCGATCCCATCGTTCCCCAGTATTTGTCGGAACTGATAACGTGGACCGCGATTGGCGCTCGAACCACTGAGTCGCAAACGCATCGCGAAATGGCGAGCGGTCTGTCATCGCCGGTTGGTCTAAAAAACGGCACCGACGGCAGCCTCAAGGTCGCGATCAACGCGTTGCTCTCAGTATCGCGTCCTCACAGTTTTTTGGGAATTGACAAGAGCGGGCGCTGCACAGTGGTCCGCACGCGAGGTAACCGCTATGCGCACGTGGTTCTGCGCGGCGGCAACACACCCAACTATGATTCGCAGAGCATAAAATTGTGCGAAGAAGAGCTAAGAGCAAACCATTTGCCGGAAATCATCATGGTTGATTGCAGTCACGCCAATTCCGGCAGGAATTATGCTATGCAGCCATTAGTGCTGCGTGATTGCGTTCAGCAAATTTTAGGCGGCAATCAGTCGATCATAGGGTTCATGATCGAGAGTAATCTTGAAGCAGGCAACCAGCCCATATCAATTGACCGTGCTCAACTGAAGTACGGTGTCTCGGTAACCGACCCCTGCATAGATTGGCCGACCACAGAATCCATTCTGCGCGAAACTCATGCGAATCTTAGACGTGGGTGGAAACGAACTGCTTAATGAAACGCGCTGAAGGGTGCCTCGTCATTTTCTTACGGCGACGCCGTAGGGATCGCCGCCCAGTTTAATCGTTGTAAGCTTTTTCTTCGCGACGACGTCCACAACCGACAAACCCGCATCCTTTCCCGAGGGTCTTTGCGGCGGGTCCTCGGCGGTGCGTTTTCCAATTAACGCGAGATACGCATGGCGACCGTCAGGAGAAATACCGATCGAACTGGGCTTGTCTCCCACCTCAGGAATGCGGAACGCGACGCTGCCGTTTGCCAGATCGACTATGGAAATATCGTTGGAGCCACGGTTTGCAATGAATACCTGATCGCTCTTGGGTTTGAGTGCCAGGCCGCGCGGATCAACCCCAGAGCTGTACTTGCCAAGAACCCGTTCTTGGCCAAGATCGATTATGGCATAAGCGTTGTCTGCATCCGCGATAACAATAAGCTTTTTACCGTCGGGGCTCATTACCATGCTTCCCGCGTCCTGACCGACATCGCGTATGATCCCGCTAATTTTCAGGCCGGTGACATCGAGAACGGAAAGCGTTCCGTCCCCGCTATTGCTGACGTAGGCTTTCTTGCCATCGGGCGCGAACAATGCCATGGCCGGTCGTTTGCCGACCGGTATTGTTTTGATGGATGCAAGGCTACGCGCGTCATAGGCGCTTATTGTGTTGTCTCCGCGATTGGTCACCAGCAGCAAATTGTCATGCGGGGAAACTGCGACATGATGGACCAGTTTGCCCGCGGGCACCGTTTTTATCGGCAGGTAGGAGTTTGCGTCGATTACGGTGAAATCGTTGGATTTCAGATTAGCGACATAAACCCTATTTTCATCCGGGCTGAACGTTATGTTATGAGGTTTTTTCCCGGTCGGTATCTTGCGGATTATTTTGAGCGTACCGCTGTCAATTATTTCAATCTGGTTGGTGCGCTGGTTGGTGACCCAGATTTCATCTGCCTGGGCAGAAAAATTTGCCGCCACGAGCACTATCGCCATGCCGATCGGCACTGAAATTTTACCTGCCAAAGTTGGATTCATTACGGCGAGAAATTGGGACAGTCAAGCGCGTTGCGCTATCCGCCAGCCGGGAAAAAAGTGTAGGAAATAAAGATCAGAATGACCAAAAGCACGACGCCAAGCCCTAAGCTCCACGCAATCAGTTTTTTTTCGACTGCTAAAAGAGGTTCGTAAGGCATGTTTTTAATTTCATCGCCGATATTCGGTTGCTGTTCCATGATTTCTGCGCCTCGCTTTCAGCCGGTTGCCAGTGGTGGCTTAACCCCAGAGAAAAATATGAAGGATATTACCAGTCCTACCCATATGACAAAGCCAAACAGGCAAAGTAAATATACTGCTGCCAGCTTGCCAATGCCTTCTTCCCAAAGCTTTTTGAAGTTGGACATGACCCCAATCGTAAAAAATGTCATCACGAAGAAAATGCCGCGAAATGCGTTGGCTTCACCCATTGCCAACTTGATTTTGGCAGTGAATTCCGGAGTGGCTCCAAGCCCCATGACCAGTATGACAACGAAAGTCAAGACATAGCCGATGATGAATTTCGGGAAGCGTTCCCAAATCTCAGCGACTCTCGCCTTATCGCCTTGCCGCACGTTAATACGACTGGTCCAAATGTAGGCGAGTATGAATGCCCAAATGCCGATGAAGATATCAATAAATATTTTGACCGTGGTAGTCGTCCCGAGTATCCACCCTTTCTGAAAATTTACTCCTTGCGCCGCAGCGACCGCTAGAATCAGCGATTCGGTGATTGCGCCGCTTGCGACCGCCGCGCCGTCGGTTTTGACCGAAAGCCCCATCCAAGCTCCCGCCACCATGGGTTCGTGGGACAGAAATGCTTGTGCCAGGAAGGGCAATATCAGCAGCTCTACCACTGAGAAAACCACCACAAGCGAAGCTACCATGATCGGGACAATTGGGCGGGCACGAATTGCGCTCCCGGTGGCAATCGCCGCAGAAACGCCGCAGATGGAGATGCCCGAGGCGAGTGGGGCCGCCCATTCGCGGCTGAGCTTGAACCACTTACGCGCCACTAAATAGACTACGGCCCAGTAAATGAGGTAGGCCTCAATGATGGCAGCGAGGCCGCGGAACATTAAGGGCGTCGCGAGACTCAGCTTTTCCGCCGCGATGATCCCCAAGAAGCCGCCGAGAATAACTATTGCGGTTTTGATGTACCATTCCGGACGCACCGCTTCTTTCATCCAGTTTGCCAAGCCGGGGAAAACGTTACCGACGATTAGGCCCACGATCAGTGCTACGATAAATCCGCCTTCGCTAGTGAGCCTCAAGGACCAGCTTATACCGAATTTCTGCATCTCAGCCGGTGTGATAACTGCAAAATTGTCGTAACTTCCCGAGATCCAGCATAGATAGCCTATCCAGAAAACTGCAGTGAAGCTCAGTGCGAAACGTTTGATATCACTTTTGAGTGCTGCTGCGCCGGCCGTCATTAAGACGAGAAGGGCGAGGTAAGTGAAAATGAGGGCGCCGAGCCCACTAATTCCTGCAAAGGTTTTGGAGACTGGCGCCAAGGCTTTGGAAATGTCGGTCCAGACGCTGGTGGTAACTACCCATCCCAGAGTATCGGCCCCGATCAGTACCCCCAACGCGAGTACGAAGATCAGCAGACCGATCCAGACCGACAGCCAGTCTTCGCTAACTCCTAATTTGCTTGAGTTCATAGACGGTGTGTTTCCGCTTAGCAATTCTTGCTTTTCGCCATTTATTTATGCGGCAATCCTGCAATTCCTTTTCGAGTTTTTATCACATCGCAGGGTCGGTTTTCAAAGTAAATTTTGATCTTTGCTTATAACTAATTCTTCGTTGAAAATGGTACGCCCTCTCTTTGAACGGGAAGGCGTGATCTCTCAGCGCAACATTCGATACCGATTCAAATTCGAGTGTGCTGATTTATGATTCGTCGGCAGCTCGACCGATAAAAAAAGTGCCGAGCGCTTTTTTTCTCCGAAATGTGCAGCACAGACAGAGCGTTAACTTCGGCGCCTGCACGTCCACCAATGAGCATCCGATGGTGTCGCTAATTGGCGACAGAAAAAGCCATAATTAATCAAATCAGTAACTTGTTCAACTACTTTAGCCGTCGTCCGCGCGCGACTAAATCGCCGCCGCCAAGTTAATAAATTGGATTAACTTGCTATCTCAATGTTTTGTTCTAACTACATTAAAAGTTTATGGCATGGCTATTGCTCAAGAGCGGATAGTTTCCCGAGTCCCAATGATCTCAAAAATACATATCAAAAATGATGCTTAGACTTCTGCCTGGAATTTCCCTTGGCTTCGATGCCGGCCTTGAAGCAAGAACTCCCCAAGTTCCTGCCCGGGACGAATGTTCGCCCCGTGAAGCGAAGCAGCTCAGAGGTCAGCGCTTGGCTGCTCAGGCAGCGAAAAATAAAGGTAAGGCCGAATCCATCGCGTTCGCCAGATTAAGTGCGGAGTTCAGATCATTTGCCGGGTCGGACCAGAATGCACAAAGCTTGGTGATCGGTCTGCGTGACGGGACCGCGATAACATTAACTGACTGTGTAAACGGAACCGAACCCTCAATTAACTTTGCTCCGCCCACGGGTCATATGGGCTACAGCAACGTTTGCATCGCTCTTTCTTTGGTGAGACAACATCTGGCTGCGCAGGGGATAGCCCGACCAACGATTCAGCAATTGCAAGCCGCATTGGTCGGCGGCACAATCAACGTCCCGCTTTCCGGCAACCCCGTGCGGCTTCACGGCGTCCTGCAACTTAAATTACAAGGGATGGGTTGGGGAAAAATCGCTGGTCTTCTCGGGATAAAACTCGGGAGTGTGATTGGCGAGGCCAGGCCAGTCCCTGCAGTATTGCCATCGCGCACCAACAAATATTCCAGCCGCGCATCTTGCGCGGCGCCGATCAAAGACTTCATTGCCAAACCGGCGTCCGGGTAAATGGTGCAATGCACTTATACTCGATGAGTTGCGGGAGGCTTTGAAAAAGAATACACAACGTACAGCGAAATAAGTTGTTTCCAATTTGTTAGCCCGTTTTCCTCCTCGAGCGGGCTTTTTTTTGCGCTTTACCGCAGGAAGTATCAGAGGCGAATGTATTGTCGAGACTGGCATCTCGTCGCACACTGTTCGCGCCTTCCTAACCACTCGCAGTTTACCCTGATGTCAGCACAGGAAGCATGATTTCCAGAGTTTTGCAGCGTGCTTGACAGCCGAATTTTGCGGGATGTACATTTCTCAATAGTTATTTACCCTGCCTTAATCCGGTGCTCGCCGAAGGCACAAGCACTAGGATCAGACCAGAATGGGAGCGGCATCAGGAATTCCGGTGCAGTGAACTGAGTAAAGCCGTCGCACAGTGGCGAGAACAAGCGAAGGTAGGCTTAATCTCGCGAACGAAGAAGAATTATTCAGGGCGGTCATTCGCAATTCGTGCTTTCTCTGCACGGTGCGGAGTACCCGAAATTTATACATCTTGATACCTCGCCGAATCTAACCTAGCAGATCATGAAAGGTCGATGGGATCTGCCGAGCGCGGCGCGTCTCGGTGGACGA